>JBBSOK010000177.1:0-2002 GCA_038259825.1 Flavobacteriales bacterium | reverse complement strand
GTTTTAATTTTAAAAGTTTTAAAAGTAATGCATCTTAGCCTTACGCCCTTATTTTACTCGAAATTTAACACGCCATTTGGATTGTCTTTTTCTAAAATTAGACTTCTTCGCGTGGTTGGGGTTTTAAGGTGAATAATATTTTGTTGATCTTCAAAAACATCGAAAAGCATTTTATCTTCAACTTTTATTGTTGTTAAATCTTTTACGTTCGTAATTTCAATGTAAGCGTTAACCATATCTAAATCATATTCTTGACCAATATACTTCAGGTTTGTTGGCTTTCCATTAACTGAAATTTTAAGATGTTCAAGAATATAGCTCTTTAAATATTCTGTATCTTCTTCAGTTTCTTTTTTAGTACCAATGCTTATTGAAGGTTTATATTGCTGTTTTAAAGCCTTTTCAATATCATCGGTGAAAATTTTTGTAATGATTTGAATGGATTGTTTTTCTTGAACATATTCAATTTTCGTTATACTCACGTAAAATTTATGAGGAGCTGATGCAACTAGAAATGGAAAAACAAGAAATAATAAAAGGTATTTTTTCATCTAATAATTTATTTGCATTTATTCTTTCTCTAATTGAAGTCTTGAAACATATTCCCTTCCTTTATCTTCAAAAATTGAAAGTACAGCAACGTAATTTTCATTTTTAAATTCAGATTGCAATGTAGTAGTTTCTATGCAAAACAACAGAAAATCAAATTGTCTATCTATCGGAATTTCATAAGATTTTAATAAAAATTCAGGATTGTAGAAGTCAAATATTTTTGCTACTGTTATATTTTCCGCATCCCACTTTCTTCTTATTTTCAGCTGTTTATAATAGCCTGAAATATGCTTATATAAAGGTTCCAATTGAAGTTGTATAGGAATTACAGCTACTGCAAGTGGTACAATTTTCTCCTGTGGTTTTCCTTTAAAACCTGGCAAACCAGCTTCTTCAAAATCTATTGGTTTTTCGGTTTTTATTTTTTGCAAATCAGTAGTAATATTGCCACTTAAATTGGGAAGGATATTTACCTCAGCCAGTTCGTTAACCATTTCGGTCAACGTAACCATCACCACTCCTTTTTCATAAATAGTTTGAGAAATTGCCATTTTTTCCGGCATAAAACTTACCGATGAAAATACTAAAGTATCATTAACTTTTACTCTGATAGAAAAATTTCCGTTTTCAGCAGTTACGGAGTTATATCTTGATGTTGTATTTAAAATATGGATACCTTCAACATCATTTTTATTTAATATTTTTCCTTGAAGTAATTGTTCTTGCGCCTGTATTGATAGTGTTACAGTGAAAATTATGAGAAGTAATATTATCTTACTGTTTTTCACCTAAAGCTTTATATTCTTCACTTCGCTGTAACAGTAATTTCAACAATTCCATTTCATTTTCGGATTTTAGAAGATTTTGCGGAATACCTCTTTCTTCAGCAAAATATAAAAAATCCGAAGCTTGCTCTTCTTCAACGTTAAACGTTGCAATTACATAAGGCTTCGTGAAACGTTGTTTTAGGTTTGCAACTAATTGATTGCCTTCAATTGTTTGTTCTAGATTGGATTTCTGTCTATTCGGAAACAGCGCATTAGATATTAGATTGTAGATTGCGGACAGGTTAGCACCATTTTGTATAGTATTGTTGTGCAAAGCTTCTTCGGCAGCATTTCTTCTAATTTTGCTAAAAGCATCATCCGTAAAATTAGACCTAAACTCCAACGTTTCATAACTTAAATCCCACGCAACCGGGACATTGTACGTTTTAATTTTACCTACATCTGCCTGCACATTACCAGAAAGATCGTAAGGTCTAACAATAACTTCATCCAACGCATTCAATGCAGGATTTAAATAAATTGATAAATTTTTGGACGTTACCACACCTTTATCAACAATAACGGTAAAACTTTGAAATTGAATTGCAGCAATTAAAAGCCTATCATTTTCGGAAACTTCTATACTAAAACTGCCATCTGCGATAGATGTTGTTCCTTTTTGG
>JBBSOK010000176.1:0-2121 GCA_038259825.1 Flavobacteriales bacterium | reverse complement strand
ATTCTCTTTTTAACGCTAAAAGTAGATTATAAACTTGCTTTTATTGGCGCTTTAGCGTTTGGATTTTCAACTTATCTTATTATTATTTTGGGTGTTGGGCACAATGCAAAGGCGCACGCAATTGCTTATATGCCATTTGTTTTAAGCGGAATTTTTCTCACATTTCGAAGGAAATACGTTGCAGGGTTTATTATTACAGCAATTGCAATGGGACTGCAATTGGTTGCAAACCACTTTCAAATGACGTATTATTTAATGTTTTTGGTGATTGTAATCGGTTTGGTTTATTTGTACGATGCTGTAAAAAAGAAGATGTTACCACATTATCTCAAAAGCGTAGGGATAATGGCAGCTGCCGTGTTACTTGCGGTTGGATTGAATCTCACTAATATTTTAGCAACAAAACAATACGCCGATTTTTCAACTCGGGGAAAAAGTGAACTCACCATAAATGCCGACGGCACGCCAAAAGATAATAATACAGGTTTGTCTTTCGATTATATTACCGAATACAGTTACGGCAAATTAGAAACCTTCAACCTTTTCATTCCAAGATTTATGGGTGGCGGCAGTAGCGATGCTTTTCCAGAAAATTCGGAAACAGTAGATGCGCTAATAAAAATGGGAGCTTCTCCTCAAGAAGCAAATCAGGTTTTAGGCCAACTGCCAATGTATTGGGGAGATCAAACAATTGTTGCTGCACCGGCATACATTGGTGCGGTTATAATATTTTTAGCCGTGTTAGCATTATTTCTTGTAAAAGGAAGATTGAAATGGTGGGTTCTTGGCGGTTTTATTCTGACTTTATTATTATCGTGGGGAAAAAATTTCAGCTTTTTAACCGAATTGTTTATAGATATTGTTCCGCTTTATAATAAGTTTAGAGCGGTTTCTTCAATACAGGTTATTATAGAATTAATTCTACCAATACTTGCAATTATTGGGCTTCATAAATACTTGACTTTTGGAAACACAGATCCTTTAACTGCCTCTAGTATTCAAATTGATTTAGAAAGCAAGCGCGAAATATATAAAAAGAAAGCTCTTTTGTTATCAACGGCAATTGTGGGCGGAATAACCATTTTATTTATTTTATTTAAATCGGCTTTATTTGATTTTGCAAGTCCTTATGATGGAATGATCCGAGAGCAAATGGGATTACAACTTGTTGACGCAATTAGAGAAGATAGAATGACGGTTTTTACAAATGATGCTATTCGCTCATTAATTTTTGTATTGCTAACAGCCGGCGTTCTATGGTTTTTCTTGAAGGGTAAATTAAAGAGAACTTTGGCAATTGTCTTTATCGGAATTTTAATAGTTATAGATTTAGTGGGAGTAGACAAGCGTTACGTAACAAACGAAGATTTTGTGCAAGCGCGCGTAATGGAAAAACCATTTTCACCTTCCGCAGCAGATGAGCAGATATTAAAAGATGATGCGCATTACAGAGTTTATGATGCAGCAGATCCAAATGGCTCATTTAATAGTGGTCGTTCCGCATTTTTCCATAATACTTTAGGAGGTTATCACGCGGCCAAACCAAGGCGAATGAATGATTTGAACGAATTCTATATTTCAAAAGGAAATCTTGGAATTATGAATATGATGAATGTTCGCTATTTTATAATTGATAATGATGTAAAAGGAACATTTGCACAATTAAATCCGTACGCCAATGGCAATGCTTGGTTCGTTGAAAATATAATTGAAGCAAAATCTGCGAACGATGAAATTAGATTGTTGGATAGCTTAGATACAAAAAGGACAGCTATTATATCTTCGGAATTTATGCAGCAAGTTCCAACAAATAGTATTTCAAGAGATACAACAGCTACTATTGACTTAGTGAAATTTAAGCCGCAACATTTAGTTTACGAAAGTGCTTCGCAAACCGAACAACTTGCTGTTTTTTCCGAGGTTTTTTATAAAGATGGTTGGAATGTTACAATAAATGGAAAACCCGCAGATTATTTTAGAGCAAATTATGTTTTAAGAGCAATGAAAGTTCCTGCTGGAAACAATAAAATCGAATTCAAATTTGAACCAACGGTAATTAAAACAGGAAGTACAGTTTCGTTGATTAGTAGTATTATTTTGCTGTTAATTATTTTGGGAGCT
>JBBSOK010000175.1:0-2195 GCA_038259825.1 Flavobacteriales bacterium | reverse complement strand
TTTCACCTTTTATAAATCGTATTAAAGCTTCGTATTCGAAAGTGATAACTACATTCTTTTTACGGTTGAAAAGGTAAATCTGTTTATTTGAAATAGCCGTTGCTTCAATATTTAATTCAGAATCTTGTAAGACTGTTAGGTTTTTGAGATTGCTATAAAGTTCTGAAACATCATACTTTTCAATACGTAATGAGTCTTTTAAAAAGATGCGTGCAAAAACATTACGCTCCGGACTTTTTGATCCTGAACCAAAAACAATTAATTCATTTTCTGAAACCATTTCAAGCGACTCGAAATCTGGTTTCGTGGATTTAAGCATTCTTTCACCGGTAAAATTAACCGAATCTAAAAGAGGTGTCTTGGCAATAATATTAAAATCTTTATCCAGCGAATAGAGTAGTGGCGTGTCATCGCCGATTGCGTAATATAAATCGCCCGATTTTACTATGCCTGAACCACTTGGAAGGTTTTCAATTTTTTTAATATTTAAAATTGTTATTTCCATATTTTGATGGTTGCAGGCTTGCGTTATGATGCTAATTACTATTAAAAGTTTTATGTGCTTAAACATTATAGAGCCTACTAAAATTAGTACGTATAGCTTAAAATAGAAAGGGATACGCTATTTTCAAATATTAGGAAAATGAAGATACAGAATTTTATTGGGCAGTTGCCAATTTCATTTCAGTATTCAAGATTTGTGCTACTGCTTGCCTGTATTTTATCGGATTTGAAGCTTTTTTAATTGCCTTGTAAGTCTTTTGTGGATTCGAGGTTGATTGTGAAAAGAATTCCCAAAAACCTAGCATCTTCATTTTTATGGGTGTTGGTCCTGATAAATATTCATCATATTGCCTGTAAATAGTGTCGTGAAATTCTGAAAAGATTTCCCATCTATTTTCTGGATATTCAAATGTGTTATTTTTAATCATACTTGGCAGAAAAGGATCGGCAATTAAGCCTCTGCCAATCATAAAATGGTCTATGCTTGTAAAGCGTTCCTCAATAGCTTTAAAGGCGGCAACGCTTGTAATATCTCCGTTATAATACAATTTGTGTTTGGTGGCGGGTATACATTTTTGAAAAGCTTCTAAATCTACCGGACCTTTATAGAGTTGTTTTCCAATACGAGCGTGGATGGCAATATTTTTAAGCGGATATTTATCTAATATTTTAAAAGCTTCCAGAATTTCTTCAGGATTTTCGTAGCCCAATCGCATTTTCATAGAAACAATAATATCAGTTTCGTTATGCGCTTTCTGTAAAACTTCGTCTATCCTTTCAGGATTACAAATTAAACCAGAACCCATTCCAGATTTTGCTACCATTGGATACGGACAGCCTAAATTCCAATTCAATTCTTTATAGCCTAAACTTTGCACGTACTTGGCAACATAAACAAACTCATCCGCATCGTTAGTGATTATTTGCGGAATAACCTCCAAAGTGGTATTGTTCTCTGGCAATAAATCGTTTTGGTAGGATTGTTTAATATTCAGTTTTCCATTCAGTCTTATGTATGGCGAATAGAAAGTGTCGATACCTCCAAAATATTTATGGAAAGCATTGCGAAACCTGAAATCTGTAAAGCCCTGCAAGGGAGATGAAAGTAGGGTGGAAGCCATCTTATTATTTAATGTGGCAAAGATAAGTTAAGTTTTATATTTTGAAGGATAACCGAAACTAGAGAGTATATCCTGTAAAGATTATTTAAATCATTTAGTACAGAATCACCATAATAATTGCCCACCGTTTAAATAGCATTACAAATGTTGTCTGCGCTAGCAAGTAGTTGTTCGATTGGTTCTTTTTGGTTAAAAGTAAAACTTTCTAATTCCTATAAAAATAGCAATCATCAGTGTATACAACAAAAAGAAAGGCAGAATAAACGCTTTTAATCCCAAAACAAGCATAACCGAAATAATAAGCAATTGGAATCCCAACCCAAAGGTTGATATGCTTGTCATAAAAAAGTTAGGGAAAACCTTTCCTTTTGCAGCGTTCGTATCAAAGAAATAGATTGTTTTATCAAAGGCGCCATAAAAGAATTTATACAACCCAAAGAGAATATTTACGTGCTTTTGTTTTTCGCCCTTTAAGGCTATTGGGGTTTTATTTTCAAAGACTCTATTAGTTTTGTCGCCGTCAAATCTATTTTTTAAGATGGCATAATAGTAATTGTACAGTGTGCCCTG
>JBBSOK010000174.1:0-2247 GCA_038259825.1 Flavobacteriales bacterium | reverse complement strand
GGAAAATCCGTAAACTGGTAGATACCATTTTCAATTTCATTTACGCTAGCCATTATTCCCATGCTTGTTGGGGTTAACGGTTGCATTATTAAGGACCAAGCTTGATAGACCTTGCCCCTGGGTGCTGGTGGCAATCCTTTAGTGTCTATATAGGCAATTTTATCTTTTTTGTTATAGTAAACTTTTGCAAAAGATTGTGGAGCAACTGCTTCATTTCCTGGTAGTGTATATGCTGCGTATTCCTTCGCTCTCAAAATGTCCAAAACATTTTCAGTTCTGGCTAATTGAGTTTCTGTACTATTAACTTTTTCTTGAAGCTGAGTATTCTCTGTTGTTGTAACTTCATAATCCTCTTTAAGATTATTGTTTTGATTTAGCATCCACATAATACCACCAATACATAAAATAGCTGCCGCCCAACCCGTAACTGCCGCCCAATTGATAGATTGCTTAGCGTTAAGAGGTTTTACTTTACTTATTGCGTTTTGTATATGAATCCAAACTTGAGCTGATAGTGTTGGTCCTACAGTCTGCGCCAAAGTAAGTAGCGTATCTTCAATTTTTTCTACTTCACTTTTTAATTCCTCACTTTTTGAAATTGCAACTTCTATACTATCGGCTTCCTCAATAGGCAGTGCTCCCACCACGTAAAGTTCTAATTGCCCAGATTCTATAAGTTCTTGATTTGTCATAATTTATCCCAGTACCTTTAATCTTAATTCATTTATACAGTTACGGTTTCTGGTTTTTAAAGTTCCCAATGGTATATCCAATGTTTCAGACGCTTCTTTATGTGTATAACCTTTAAAAAATAAAAGGTCTATAATTTTTATACACATTGGTTTTAAAGCATCTACAAATTTTCTAATTCCTATTGCGTTTGTTTTTCTGTTAAGGCTATCGGTTGTTGCCAATATATCTACGAAATTTGAAGTGCTTAGGTTTTTTTTGGTATTCTTAAAAGATTTGGATCTTGTTTCGTCAATCGCTGCATTTCTTGCAATATTCAATATCCAAGTGAAAAAGCGGCCTTTGTTGATATCATACGAGCCACTTTTGTCCCAAATTTTCACAAATACATCTTGTAAAATTTCTTCAGCAGTTCCTTCATCTAAAACAACACTATAAATAATTCCATATATAGCTTCAGAATACATGGTGTAAATTTTTGAGAATGCTTTTTCGTTTCCTTGCTGCATCTCAATTATGAGAGAATTGGGTTGTTCCATTGAGGTTGATTTGTTAGTCGCAATAAATTTAGGTAAAATTTAATAATTCTTCTAGTTGATATCAATTTGATTTTGAAAATTGAAGAGTGTGATTATAGTATTAATTGAAAAAAGAGAAAGGTTATTGAAACAATTCAATAACCTTTCCTACACGTTTTAAATTTTACTATTATTGAATTATTCCACCACACGCAACACGTGCACCTGCATCTCCTGAAGGTTGAGAAACAAAGTCATCTGTGCCCTCATGTACAATCATTCCTTTTCCTACAATATTCTTTTTTTCGTCGTCACATCCTATACACCATTGGTCTGTTTGCATACTTATACCACCACTACCATTTTCGTTTACTTCAAAATTACCAATATCGCCTCGGTGGTATCCTTTAGCATCGCCCCATTTACCATGTTGCTCAAAAGTTGGATTCCAGTGTCCACCGGCAGAAGCTCCATCCGCAGCCGTACAATCTGCAGTTTCATGAATGTGTATTGCATGCATTCCTGGTTTTAAACCATTTAATTTTGCTTCCATTCTTACCATACCGTTTTCTTCGGTAAAAGTTATTTGGCCAGTTGCAGTACTGTTACTTTTAGATTCTAATGAAATATTTAAAACATTGGCAGATGCTTTTTGGGAGTTACCGTCCATTGCGTTTTCAATTGAATCGGTTGCATCGCCATTAGCATCCATATCTTTTTTATCATTTTTACAAGCTGTAAAAGCCATTATTGTTATTACTGTAAAGGCTAAACTTAATTTTTTCATAATATTATATTTTTGTTTTGGTTAAAATTTGAATTTAAATGTACTAATTGTAAGTTTCAATATACAGTGTTTAAGATAACTTTAAAAATTGATTGCACTCAAATTTGGTGTGTCTGTAATATTAGAATTATCCAAAGTATACTGGTAGATTCCATTATCGCCAACGGCAATTAATAAATTTCCTTGAACAATTACATCAAAAGCGACCCTATTTATGCTGTGTACTAAAGTCATTTCCTCTGGATTTCTAAT
>JBBSOK010000173.1:0-2406 GCA_038259825.1 Flavobacteriales bacterium | reverse complement strand
GCTCCAACTGCTGTAAATAAGCTTTGTTGCTGCATAATTTCCTTCATATTCCTAACCATTTTATCATTACGCTTCAGCATTTTTTCATCTATTCCATCTTCTCTTATGGCGTAATTATAAAGTACTTCCAAATCACCTTCATAATAAATTTGTATCATTTCCTCAAGATATCCTTGATAGTCAGATGTTGGCATATCGAGCAGCTCCAATACGTTTTGCTTTAAAACTTCATCCGTAAGTTCTAGTGGTGTGCGCAATTGGTCTTTTATATCTTCAAGACCTACAAGCTCCTTGCCGTATTGTTTGGCAATTTCATAAAGATACACGTCTAAAAAAGTAATTTGATCGTCATCATTTTCAGGCTCTTCAGTGAGGCCTGCTTCAATTATTTCGCTGTCAAAATTGGTTAAACTATCTAAAGAATTTCCTGTAAGCTCTGTAAACCTGGTATCTAATCTTTTATAATCGTCTTCGTTTAGAATTTTCTTGTAAATATTTTCTGTTTCTTCGGCAGAGAATTTTTCTTGAAAATAATTACTTACCGTATCTGGGTGAATTTCCATTGCAAAAACTTCCGTGTTTTTCAAGGCCGGTAGCATTTCATCGGTAAACTGAAACAAGCGGTTATCCTGTAAATGCATTGTTCCAAAGAGATATGAAACCTTATCGCTTCCCTTTTTTTCTATTTTCCAGAGCAAACCGTAATTTTCCCTATTTTGCGAATAACTGTAATTTACAGCTATGAAAATCACTAAAAAGCTAATTATTAATCTATTATGTATAAATTTTAAAAGTCTTGCCATAGGAAAAATTGGATATTTTGAAAATGGGATAGATTTATCTTTCAATAATAGTAATTTTATTGCTTAAAATAATACAAATTGCGCACTTCGAAAATTTTTTCGGTACAAGATAATTCGTTAATCATTAGTAAAATTCTTGCTTGGGCACAACAGTTTCAAGAAATTTTGTGGTTAGATTCTAATAAATACCCACAGAAATACGGAAATTATAATGCTATTTTGGCGGTAGATGCATTTACGGCAATAAAAACCGATTATCATAATGCTTTTTCCAAATTGGAAGAATACCAAACTACTACAAAAGATTGGTTATTCGGTTATGTAACGTACGATTTAAAAAATGATGTTGAGCGGCTTTCATCCAATAATTTCGATGGATTAAATTTTCCCGACTTATATTTTTTTCAGCCGAAAAAATTATTTCTTTTTTCTGAAAATGAAGTAGAAATGCATTATTTGAATTATGTAGCTGATGAAATAGAATCAGATTGGTTAGATATTTTAAATTTTGATTTAAAAAGCAATAGCGAAACATCGAACACAGAAAATAAGAAAGTAAAAATAAAGCTTCGAACCACAAAAGATGAATACGCTAAAAAAGTGTCCGAAATGCTAAAACATATTGAGCGTGGCGATATTTATGAAGCTAATTTTTGTCAGGAATTTTATGCAGAAAACACAAAAATTAATCCGCTAGAAACGTATTATAAACTTAATGAAATTTCAAAAGCACCATTTGCGACTTATTTAAAAATAGGCTCGCATTACGCTTTATCCGCATCTCCAGAGCGGTATATTCAAAAAATGGGAAATACTGTACTTTCACAACCTATAAAAGGTACTTCAAAAAGGGCAAAAACAGTATTAAAAGACGAACAGCTTATTGCCAAGCTTAACCTAAATAGCAAAGAACGAAGCGAAAATATTATGATCACGGATTTGGTTCGTAATGATTTTTCAAAATTTGCGGAAAAAGGTAGTGTTAAAGTAGAAGAACTTTGTAAAGTATATACGTTTATGCAAGTTCATCAACTTATAAGCACCGTTATTTGTGAAGTTTCCGAATCTGTTTCGCCAGTTTCTATAATCCGGAATACTTTTCCTATGGGCAGCATGACCGGCGCACCAAAAATTAGTGCGATGAAGATTATTGAAAAGTTAGAAGATGCTAAACGCGGCCTTTATAGCGGTACTATTGGCTATTTTAAACCAAATGGTAATTTTGATTTTAATGTAGTTATTAGAAGTATTTTATATAATGAAACCAATGAATATGTGAGCTTTTCAGTTGGAGGAGCTATAACTGCCAAATCTAAGGTTGAAGAGGAGTATCAAGAATGTCTTTTAAAGGCAAAGGCAATGAAAATGGTACTTTAACAATAGCACAAATATTTTTTTATGTCCTTTAGAATGCATAAATAGTAAATATGCACTCTAGACAGCATAAGTATCATTTATGTGCTCTAGAATGCATATTTACTATTTATGCACTCTAGACAACATAAATTTACTATCTTTGATTCACAATTATTATTATGAAAAAAATTGTAATCTCAGCAGATATTGTAAGTTCTACAGCGTTACAGACCGTAGATAAACAACT
>JBBSOK010000172.1:0-2588 GCA_038259825.1 Flavobacteriales bacterium | reverse complement strand
TAAATTTTACAAACTTAATACCTTTTACCTGTCCAAATTCTGGACTGGTGGCGCCGTAAACTGACTTAACGTATTTTTTAACATCACCTGCTGTGTTGACTACGCCAAAATCGTCCAACGAAATGATTTTGTTTCTAGCAATACGCGCGTTGCTTATTCTTGTTTTGGCATTTGCTACGGCCTTGTCTGTTACTATTAAATTTTCCAATCTTGTTTTTAAGGATGCTACTTTTAAATCTTCTTCATTTGGTTGGTAGCTTGGCTCGGCTGATAATAGAGATATCCAACCTTCAAAATGTTCGATCATTTGGTCAAACGATTGCTGGCTTGAACTTTTTGTTTTGGGTGTTGGTAGGTTTGGGTCTAGGGGAATTTCAATTTTGGAAGCTCTTTTGCCTTGCATCTTGCGGTTAAAGCCTTTGGCATCCTCTATTGTTTCCTGGCTTGCATCTGTTGCTATTAGGGCGTTTAACAAACGTGTAGAAAGGGAGCGTAATCCTTCAAAGGCTGCACGCCTTGCATTTATTGCATTGTCTTCTTCTGTTATTTGAGTTATTACGTTATTTTGACTTGCGTCTGCCTCTGTGTAAAGGGTGTTTAGTTGTGGCAATTTTAATCTGTCTTTTGATGGATTGTACGTGCTGCCATAGCCTTCCGCAAAGCTAATAAGCTCATAAAAGTTTGCTACATTTATTGCATTGCCTGTTTCTGATTTTGATGCCATAGTTAAAATGTTTTAGTTTATTACGTTAGATTATAATTTAATTGTAATGCTAAACTAATGACATTTTGACTCCTGATTGATTGGGGAAATAACGGTTTTTGGGAGGGGTATTTGACGGTATTTTTGGGTTATAAACTATAGTGAAGAGTTGCTTGCTTATAAAGACGTAAAATTCATTTTCTGTTGTTCCAAATTTATTGCTAATTACAAGGTCTAAATCCTGCATAAAATCCTGCTTCATTTTCGAAGAAATTATCATAATAACAATCTCTATTGGCATTTTCTAAAAGATATAGTGGATGTAATATTAACCCATTCAAATCAATGTATAAAAGATCATTAATCTTCGAAAAAGTTTTAGAGTCTTCGCTCCATTTTGAATACGGCTTATTGAAGTAAGTGTTAACGAAATTAAAATCATACTTTTGATATATATGAATTATTTCGTGCGAATAAAGTGTATGATTATCCAAAAATTTATCTTCAATTAATAGAATATTACCGTACGTGCGACCTGAAAATTTGGTTACAGTATTTGAGAATACAATTTCACCAATCTGTAAGGATTTCCCAAGTTCAAATTTATTTCCGACAGCGGTATAAATACCTAATATTAAGGAAACAGGCATTATTTTATATTTAACTCTAAATTTATCCTTTGTGTAGAATTCCACCCGATTAAAACCAAAATTTATATGCCATTTTTCCCAAAAATCTCTATTTGATGAAGCATTTTCTACAATTGAAACGCCGGCAGAATTTACCACTTTTGCATACCAGCTATATTCCCATTTTCGCTCATTATTTATGTCCCCGATTAAGTTTTTACTTTCATAAATTAAATAGCCACCTAAAGCTCCTTGCCCCATTCCCTTAAGCAATACTTTTGTCCATTTTTCCTCAGGTTCTTTATTAATTAATGCTCCAACTCCACTAAAGATTGAACCCAAACCCACATTATAAAGAGCCATTTCTGTTTTAGAGTTTTGACCATAGGAGTCGCTAAAAAGTAGAATAAATGTGATTAAAAAAAGAATTTTAATTTTCATTAAAGGCTTTTTGATATGTGAAATAGCGTTTAGTATAAAAGAAGTAGGGCTATAAATATGCAATTACCTTTCGGATTATCAACAAGCCAAATCTTTTGCATTTTGTTTTATATTATTGTTCTAAAAGCCAAATCAAAAGATTTGGCGACCTCGAAAATATACCCGAACCATTGGCTATAGCACCTACTTGCCTTATTTTTTTATACATTGTTGGCACCAGTTTTTCTACATTAGACCTCCATAAATGTTTGGATTGGTCAAAATATTTGTGATTATATTAGTTAAAACATCTCCTCCCATTTTTTTTAATTTTTCTTTTATTTTGGAAGTTGTTTTTTCTGGTTCACGTTCGTAATGTTTTAGTATTTCTTTCAGTTCTTTATATTCTTTGCCAGTGATTTCGTCTTTGACTGCCTCCGTGAAAAGGTTTAAAACTATTTGTTGAGTATTGTTAATTATAATGTTGGTATTACCAGAGCTCTCTCCGTTATCCACTTTTGGTTCTTCTGGCATTAATTTTATTGCTCGTAATATCCCCATCATTTTTTGATGGTTATCAGGACTCAATTTTTTTGTATTCTCTTTAAAGTCTTCTAAATCACTGGGGAAATATGTTTTTATAAATCTTTGAGCAGAAGATTGCCAATTTTGATATTCCTCTTTTTTGTTTGTTCTGTAAACAGAATACGTCCTTAAACCTTCTGATGGCACATAACTGATTGAATTAGTCAGTTCTTTACCTTTTTCGATTAAATCATCTATTAAATTATCCATTAAGTTTGAATGTTTATTCGGTTTCTCAAATTGGTGCCAAC
>JBBSOK010000171.1:0-2954 GCA_038259825.1 Flavobacteriales bacterium | reverse complement strand
TTTAAACAGTTATTTCGTTATTCGGTTCAACTCTAACTGATTTATTATTAATTTTTAAATCCAAAGGTTCTTCACTATACGTGGAAAATTTATTTCCGTTGTGACTAACAAAAACTTTGACAATATTCCCTCTAAAATTAATTTTGAAAGAATACGAGTTCCATTGTTTAGGAATTTGTGGATTAAAAGATAGCTGGTCATTTTCAATCCGCATACCGCCGAAACCTTGCACTATGCTCAACCAAGTGCCTGCCATACTTGTAATGTGGCAACCTTCATGAACTTCGTTGTTATAATCATCCAAATCAAGCCTTGATGTTCGTAAATAAAATTCGTAAGCTTGCTCCATTCTGCCTAATTTAGCAGCTAAAATGCTATGGACACAAGGGGAAAGTGACGATTCGTGAACAGTGAAAGGTTCGTAAAAATCGAAATGTTTTTTATGTTGTTCCAAGGTAAATTTGTCTTCAAAGAAATATAAACCTTGTAAAACGTCTGCCTGCTTAATATATGGCGAACGCAAAATTCTGTCCCACGACCATTTTTGGTTTATTGGTCGTTCGCTTTTTGGTAAATCTGCAACCGTTACCAATTCTTTATCTAAAAAGCCATCTTGTTGAAGGTAAACATCTTTCTCTTCGGAAAACGGAAAATACATATTCTCTGCAACAGCTTTCCATTTTTCAATTTCAAATTTTGAAAGTTTGGTTTTATTAAGAATTCTAACTGAATCGGTTTGAAAATCGGATTCAATTTTTACAATATTTTCAATTGTGTAATCTATACACCACTTTGCAATATAGTTGGTGTAAAAATTATTGTTTATGTTGTTTTCATATTCATTTGGACCCGTTACACCCAAAATCATAAACTTATTTTTATGGCTTGAAAAAGTAGCGCGTTGATGCCAAAAACGTGCAATTGCAATTAAAACTTCCAAACCTTTTTCTGGAACGTAACTATAGTCTCCCGTAAAACGAACATAATCGAAAATTGCATATGCTATTGCGCCGTTTCGGTGGATTTCCTCAAAAGTAATTTCCCATTCATTATGACTTTCTTCGCCATTCATTGTTACCATTGGGTATAACGCTGCACCATTTTTAAAGCCTAATTTTTCGGCGTTTTCAATCGCTTTTTGTAGATGATTATATCTGTAAACCAATAAATTTCTGGCTACTTCTTTATTTTTGGTTGCCATATAAAAAGGCAAACAATAGGCTTCGGTATCCCAATAGGTACTGCCTCCATATTTTTCGCCCGTAAAACCTTTCGGGCCAATATTTAAGCGAGAATCTTCACCTAAATATGTTTGATTCAATTGAAAAATATTAAATCTAATTCCTTGCTGCGCCTTCACATCGCCTTCAATTGTAATATCTGCCATCTCCCAAATTGCTGCCCAATCTTTTTGCTGTTGCTGTTTTATTTCTGAAAAACCTAAATTGGTTGCTTTTTGTAAAACATCCTTTGCGGCTGACGTTAATTCGTCATTCTTATGATATAACGAAACGGTATAACCAGCGTATTTTTCAATAGAAGCGGTTTTTCCCTTATCAACTTGTACAGAATAATTGAAGGCAATTTTACTTTCGGATTTTTGTGTTGAATAATTTATTGACTTTTCTTCATCAATAATAAAAACTTTAGATTGCATAAAGGTGCAAATATTGAAATTGGTTTTCAACGTTTTAGAACGGATGAAGGCTGTATTGTATTCTTCTGAAATTGAAATTGTATCCCAAAACGTATCGTTCCAATTTGTGTCTTGGTTGGTTATTGCAGCATCTAAATAAGGTGTGAAAACTATTTCAGCATCTTCATTTATTGGGGTTACTTCATATTTAATAATACCAAGTGAATTAATATTTAAACTTAAAATTCGCGTGCTTTTTACTGAAATTTGAATGCCATTTTGTAATTCCGCAATGAAGGAACGTTCATAATAACCTTCTTTCATATTTAACTCACGACGGAAGTTTGATAGCGATTTTAGTTTATTTAAATCTAAATTTTCGCCATTTATTGAAACTGAAATTCCGATAAAATTTGGGGCGTTGAGCACTTTGGCGAAATATTCAGGATAGCCGTTTTTCCACCAACCAACACGGGTTTTGTCTGGATAATATACCCCAGCTATATAACTTCCCTGAAATGTTTTACCACTATAATCTTCTTCAAAATTGGCGCGTTGACCCATTGCTCCGTTACCAATGCTGAATAAACTTTCTGAGGCTTCAACTTTTTCAGCATCAAATCCTTCTTCTATGATAGACCAATTGTCTGGTTTTATATAATCTTGATTCATTTTATATAGATTGCCACAATTGTGGATTATTTATATTTATTTTACTTTAAAAATTTATAAGCTATTTAATTAATTAGTTTTCTTAAAAACTCATTACTCATTTCAGAAAAATCCTTGAAAACATAATTAGCTTCGGTGAGCACATCACTTTTACCGATTCCTATGCTAGTCATACCCGCAATATTGGCTGCTTCAATTCCGGCTAGTGCATCTTCAAAAACGATACAATCCTTATAAGCAACGTTTAAACCTTCAGCTGCAATTGTGAAAACTTCGGGATCAGGCTTTGCTTTGCTTACGTTGGTTCCGTCTACTATTACTTGAAACATTTCAAATAATCCAACTTTTTTTAAAATTGTTCTGGCATTTTTACTAGCCGAACCTAAAGCTATTTTCTGTTTATTATCTTTTAAAAAGTTTAAAACCCTTTCAACATCTGGCAGGATTTCAGAAGCGTCCATTTTTTCAATATGAGATAGATAGTCTACATTTTTACCAGCCATTTCAGAATTGAATTCTTCTTCGGAAATAGTTATGTTGCCTAATTCTAATATTTTTTCTAAAGAGCGAACTCTACTTACACCTTTAAGATGCTCATTTTCAACTTCAGTAAAAGGGATGCCGTACTTATCTGCAAGTTTTTTCC
>JBBSOK010000170.1:0-3183 GCA_038259825.1 Flavobacteriales bacterium | reverse complement strand
GTATAACTATCTGGATTTAATAATTCTGAAAAGTTGCTGTCCGTAAGTTGCGTACCGTTTACTTCATTAAAAACATCGCCGCGTGAAAGTCCAGCATTTGAGGCACTTGTATTAGGTAAAATATAACGTGCATATCCAAAAACTTTATTACTGCCATCGGGATAACGAACTAAACCAAACTCAAGTCCGTTGTTTAATGACACGCCATTCAATGCGTTTTCAATAACATCAAAATCTGGGTAAAGAACACTAAAACGGTCTACTGGAGAATTTAAATATTCGAATAAAGCTTCAGGCGAATCATAATTATTCAGAAAATTGTTTAGTTCATCTGAATTTGCGAAAGCATCATTTGCTAATTCTGGCGTATCGGCTTTATATAAATAGAAGAAGTTTAACGCACGATATACGAAATTCTGAATTTCGTTGGTTGATGAAACTTGAACATTGTCGTCTAAATCTTCAAAACAAGATACAAATAGAAGGCAAATAGCAATTACGGGATGAATTATTTTCTTTTTCAAAGCGAATGGATTCAAGATTTAAATTTCAAAATAGTAACAAATTAAGTTTCAACTAAAATGATTGAAATTTGAATCTGGAACTTTTAATTTTTTCGAGAGTAAAAATATAAAAATAAAGGTGAAACTTGCTCTAATTGCGTAACATTCAAAACAGTTGTTTGTTAAACGATTTTAATGTGACAATATTTCTAAATAAATTCAATTAAAAATAAACTGTAACAAATCTTAAATCAATTCGTCCTTATTATAGAACGGCCCACTAACCAAGCAAGACTAAAAAATGAACCAAAAGCAATTCACAGAAACGGTTTTACCTTTTAAAGATAGGCTTTACCGAATTGCGAAAAGGATTTTGGTTTCAACAGACGAAGCTGAAGATGCCGTACAAGAGGTTTTTTATAAACTTTGGAAAGGGAAAAGGAATATTTCTAACTATAAAAGTCCTGAAGCGTTTGCGATAACGATGACTAAAAACTATTGTTTGGACAGGTTAAAATCTAAACAAGCCGGGAATTTGAAAATTGTACATAGCAATTATGAACATACCGATAGTGTTGAAAGACAAGTTGAAGGAAATGAAGGTGTTGAAATGGTTTTCGGTTTAATGGAAAATTTGCCCGATCAACAAAAAATAATATTACAGTTAAGAGATGTGGAATCTTTTGAATTTTCTGAAATTTCTGAAATGTTGGAAATGAACGAAACAGCAATAAGAGTTGCTTTAAGCAGAGCAAGAAAAACAATTCGGGAAGCACTGATAAAAAATTATAATTATGGAATTAAATAAAATAGAGCAGCTTTTGGAAACGTATTTTGAAGGAAATACAACACTTCAAGAAGAAGAAATTTTAAAAGAATATTTTGCTTCTTCAACTGTTGCAGAACATTTAAAAAGCTATAAACCGCTTTTCAATAGTTTTGTAGTTTCAAAAGCTGAAGTTTTAAAATCAGAAATTAAAATTCTAAAAAGGGAAAAAAATTTAAAACCTTGGATTTATAGTGTTGCAGCAATATTTTTAATTGCTTTAACTGTAGGTTCCATATTTTTCTCGAAACCAAAACATAGCCAAGAAGAAAAAGAGGCATTGGCAGCATTTAATAAAACAAAGGAAACTATGATTCTCTTATCTGTAAACTTGAACAAAGGCACGGAAAAATTAGCAATCATCGATCAATTTAAAATTAATAAAAACAAAATATTAAAATAGAAAATCAAACAATAACAATTTAAAATTTAAAAAAATGAAAAAATTACTAATTGCAGCTGCAATACTAATGGCGCCATTTTTGGCACAAGCTCAAAACGCATTCGATAGTTTTGAAAACGAGAAAGACGTAACCTCGGTTGTTGTTACAAAAAATATGTTCAAATTATTGAGTAAGATGGATTTAAACTCAACAGATCCTGAAGCACAAGAATATTTAAACTTGGTGAATAATCTTGATAATATCAAAATTTATACTACCGACAATAAAAACGTAGCAGGAAAGATGGATGCCGCTGTATCTAAATATGTTGGCGATTCTGCAGGAAAATTAGGCGAATTGATGCGTGTAAAAGATGAAAATCAAAATATTAAGTTTTACAGCAAAGACGGTAAAAATGAAAATTTTGTAAGTGAATTACTTATGTTGTTCAACGGAAATGTTGATGGAAAAGATATGACCGTTATTATGACAATGACCGGAAATATTGATCTTAAGAAAATAAGTAAACTTACGCAGGACCTAAAAGTTCCTGGCAGCGACAAAATGAAAGACTTGGGCAACCAGAAAAAAAACTAACAAATGGTACTTTTAAAATATATTTTAAGTCTAGGATTTTTAGCACTTTCGGTCTTAAGTTGCCAAAATGAAAAATCTTTGCAGAAATATTTGGTTGAAAAGCAGGATGACGATAAGTTTATGAAAATTGATATTGCGGCAAGTTTGCTACAATCCAATACAGTAAACTTTACACCTGAAGAAAAGGAAATTTTCAATACTATAAAAAAGGTAAATGTTGTTGCATACCCTATAAAGGATGGAGATACAATAGATTATTTAGCACAGAAAGAAGAAATTATGAGTGTGCTGGACCAACCTCAATACAAGGAACTTACCCGAATAAACAGTAATAATTGGAACGCTACCTTAAAATATACTGGAGAGGAAGATGCTATAAATGAGGTAATAGTTTATGCAAATGATAACAATCGCGGATTTGCAGTCTTTCGGTTATTGGGTGAAAAAATGCGCCCAGACCAAATGGTTTTTTTAATTAATAGCCTAAAAAATGGTGATATAGACGCTAGTAAATTAAGTGGCTTTGGACCAATTTTTAAGGATTAGATTTTTTGTTGAGTTTTGTTAATACCAACCCCAACTTTTGAAAGTTGGGGTTTTTATTATAATTTCTCTAAATTCCCGTGTAATTTGAAGGCGTAATTTTTCGCATTTCAGCTTTTACAGATTCTTGAACTTCCAACGTTTCAATGAAGTTTGCAATAGTTGTTTGGTTAATGGCTTCATTTGTTCGTGTCAATCCTTTTAGCGCTTCATACGGATTTGGATACCCTTCACGACGTAAAATTGTTTGAATTGCTTCCGCTACAACTGGCCAATTTTTATCTAAATCCTCTTTAAATTTCGCTTCATTTATAATCAACTTATTCAATCC
>JBBSOK010000169.1:0-3232 GCA_038259825.1 Flavobacteriales bacterium | reverse complement strand
GAATGTAATTTTTTAAAAGGCATAGAAAATAGTAAGGTGATAGATTTATCATTAATCAAGTTTTGCAAATATACTATGTGTAGATGGTTTATATGCTGATGCTTGTTTTTCAATTTTATAGAAATATTCTGAACAGTTCAACAATAAAATATCATATTGAATTGATTTGAATCAAAGCCAAATAAAAGAATTTATATTGATTAAACATTTTTTAATACCTTTAGTATCAATTTCTTCCCCAAAATATTTATTAGCCAAAGCTGCATTTTCAGATGTGTAGCAACAATGTTATAATTCCCCATAATAGCATTGGTAACTTTTAAACCAACTTTATTATGAGTAAAAAAGCAAAAATACACGGTAAGAAAATACCCGAAATTGCCGCACAAGCCGAACTCCCTTCACATTTAATTTCAAAATTTAAGGTAAAAACACAAGTTGAAGTTTCAACAACTAGAGCCGATAGCGAGGAAATTATTCTTGAATTTGACGAAAATGATTTAGTAGCTTTAAAGTTTACTGATAATACTGAATGGATTGGCCATCCTGAAGATATCCAAGAAATATACGATTCTACAACATTAGAAAAACGCTCTTTGAGTAATGAAGATTATGTTTTCGACGTTCAAATAGTTGCAGAACAAAACGAAAGGGGAATTATAAAAAGAGCTCTTTTAAAAATGCTCAGTGTATTTAGCCCGCTTGAAGAAATTTCGGAATCTTTAGTTCTTAATTTTGGAAAACGGTACGACCAAAAAGTACAACCAAAACCGGATCTTTATTATTTAGATAAAGATTTCAGAAAATTGCCATTCACAAATGGTACAGATTCTGCCAACTATTTACTCTTTTTACATGGCACGCTAAGCAATGTAACAGACGCATTTGCAGGTCTTACTGAAAATGGTAGTTACGGCGAACTCTTCGAAAAATACGGCAGTAATATTCTTGCCTTAGAGCATTATACACTTTCCATTAGTCCGCTGCAAAATGCACTGGACTTTCTTAAAAAATGCCCCAATAATTGCACGTTGGATATTATAAGTCATTCTCGAGGTGGCTTAATTGCTGATATTTTGGCTAAATGTGACTATAATAACAGAGAGCAGCAATTAGTTGGTTTCAGTAAAAATGAGCTGACCATTGTAGACAAACCTTATTCAGCGAGCATTAGTCAAGAAGAAGATTATAAAAGTGCTTTTCAGTTGATGAATGAGATTAATGAAATTCTAAAAACAAAACGCATTTTCATAGGTAAAATAGTACGGGTTGCCTGCCCAGCAAGTGGTACGACAATTTTATCGAAACGGATAGATCATTTTTTTAATTTGGTACTTAACGCGGTTTCTTTGGCATTTGGCATTAGAAATCCAATGTATGATATCGTCAAATCTTTTTTAATGGAATTGATTAGTCAAAAGGAAAATCCAGCAATTTTGCCCGGATTAAATAGTATGATGCCGGAATCCCTTTTTCAAAAGATGTTAAATTCAGCAGATACTTCGGTTTCCAGTCAATTGTATAATATTTCGGGAGACTCTGAAGTAGATGGTCTAAGTTTTAATTCGTTGAAGGTTATTTTGACGAATCTTTTTTACCGTGGCGCAAATGATTTTGTGGTAGATACCTATAGAATGTCGCACGGCTTTCTTCGAAAAGATGGATATTATAATTTTTTATCGCAGGACAAGCAGACCAATCATTTTAATTATTTCAAAAATAAAAATACTGCAGCCGCTTTATTAGA
The DNA here is from genome assembly GCA_038259825.1 of Flavobacteriales bacterium. GTDB lineage: Bacteria > Bacteroidota > Bacteroidia > Flavobacteriales > Flavobacteriaceae > JBBSOK01. The sequence continues at coordinate 1,485 of JBBSOK010000169.1, read as the reverse complement.
TGCTATAAATGCGACAATAGAAGAGCCGGCAGGAGTTTACACCAAACAACTTTATACTTCTGGCAATCGTGGTGTAATACTCGATATGCTTTCTATGGAAGGTATTACATATAAACCAAAAGAGCTAAAACGCGATGCCATAATTCTTATTCCTGGAATAATGGGTTCTACTTTAGGAGTTGAAGGTGAAGATCAATGGATACAAATGCGCGCGCTCAATAAAGGAGCAATAGTTAGTCACTTAGCGCCAACTGCAACAAACGTAAAGGCTTCTGGGATTGTAAAGAAATTCTACAGCAAATTAGGCGACTGTCTTTCAACCAAATACGATGTGTATTCGTTGGAATTTGACTGGCGAAATTCAGTAGCAGATGCTGCCGTAATTCTTAAAAACCAAATTGAAGATATACTAAGTGCAAATGTTGGAAATCTGCACGTAATTGCGCATTCAATGGGTGGTTTGGTAGCTAGACAATGTATGATAGACCATCCAAATACGTGGGCAAAATTAAAAAACGACATAAATAATAAATATGTAATGTTGGGAACACCTTGGCTAGGTTCATATTTAATTATGGAAGTTCTTACAGGACATAGCAAACGTGTAAAACAGCTTGCGGCAATCGATTTTAAGCATAATCGAAAGGATTTATTGGAAGTGTTTTGGCAATATCCAGGTGTATTTGAATTGCTGCCTGTTAACGACTCTAAAAACCGAAACTTTTGGGAAGCTACCTTTTGGAAGGAAATAGACAGTATTGCAAAAGTAGACGATATGCCGGATGTTTCAAAGTATTCGGCTTCGCTCCAAAAGTTTCAAGACTTTCATAAAAAGACTTCAAATTTTATTAAAACGCTTGACAGTTCTGATAAAAAAGACTTCTTCAGCAATGTTTATTATATCTGCGGAAATGATGATGAAACGGTTTTTGATTATACCTTCAAAAATAGATTCCTTTCAAAAACAAAGAATTTAATTTACTTGGCAACAAGCGAAGGAGATGGCAGCGTTACTTGGGAAACTGGAATTCCAAAACAATTAAAAGGAAGTAAAAACCTGTATTACAGCAATACTACTCACGGCGATTTAGCAAACGACCCAACATTGTTTGATGGAATTATAGATTTGCTTGAAAATGGTAAAACCAATAAACTTAGTACACAACCACCTGCAAATAGAGGAGGAGCCAAGATTACCGAAATCAACGAATTCTCTGAACCGCTTATAAATGAAGACGCAGTTGTAAAAGCTTTATTTGGAATTAATACTAAAGAGGTACAAGAAAATACACAACAACAAGTGCGAGTACAAGTTGTAAATGCTGATTTAAAGGATTCAAAATATCCAGTAATGGTCGGTCATTTTTACATGGATTTAATTTTAAGTGCTGAAAAAGCATTAGATAAATATCTGGACAATCGCCTTTCCGACAGATTGGATATTGGTTATTATCCTGGAAGTGTTGGAGAAAGCGAAGTATTCTT
>JBBSOK010000168.1:0-3335 GCA_038259825.1 Flavobacteriales bacterium | reverse complement strand
TTTATCCGTTAATCTTTCTGAAGTTTTCCAGGTTTCGCCTAATTGATTAAGGATTGCTGTGTTCCATTCGCTTGGATGTTTTGCATCTACCCAAACTACATCGCGGTATTCAACATCAATCAATGCTAAATCTGGTGTAGCGGCGCCATCAAATTTTTTGCTATCATCTCTTTTCGAAGTTACTGTTGTTAAAACAAAAAGACGTTTTCTACCTGCAATTTTCTTTATAAAGGGTCTAAATTCAACAGGTTTATTTACGGACCAATCGTATTCCTTTCTTGATTCAATGACTTTTAATGGCATTGCACTTACTCCTGCCAAGCCTTCTTTTTTGGCAGCGTGGTTATAATAATATAATTTATCAGTTCCATCTGCAGGCACAAGAACGCTAAAGGATAAACTGGTGCGTTCTTCGCCAATTGGCTCTAAACCGAACCAATGATAAAGACCGCTAAAAGCATTAATATTCATTCCCGTAAAATCAAAATCCGTTACAAATGGCTGCTGATTTTGATCGTCCTCCAAATCTGGAATTCTGACGGCTGTTTTCATATTCCAAGGTAATGGGTCTGTAAATCCTGCAAGAAATTGAAGCGATTGTGCCTCAAGTCTTGAAACTTGTTCAGCAAGTGTATTTTGTTTCGTTAAAAAAGGATATTTGTCTATATCATCTGGTGGAATATAAGTTCCTTTTCCAATAGTTATCCGTTCTAAATAATCTAAAAATCCGTGAACGCCCGGTTCAATAATCATTACGCCGCCATATGCTGGATAAGGAAAAAAGAAACCTTTCCACCTAATTAAACTAACAACTTGAACCCATTTTCCACTATCGTCTTTCATATAGAAAACTTCGGAAGGTTCTAAATTAAAAAGTTGAAAAATATTGAAACGTTGAACAACTGCATTATAAGTATTTCTACTGAAAGCCAGCGATTCGCCTATTGAAAATGTTACCGGTATTCTATTTGTATCTGAAAACCTAGGAAAAGGCGAAGTGCTTTCTACCGCAAAAAGCTCTTCGGTATTATCATTTACGCGCTGCCAAGTATATTCTTTTGCTGGTTGTACAGCCATTGTCCACTGGTTTGTGCTGTCTACACGCACCAATTGTGGCGGCGAAACCTCTTGCGTTTCACCAATACTTTCATAAGCCATTGTAACAATGTTGTTGTATGGTTGTATGCGTTCGTTTTGGGTTAGGGGAAGTTCGTCTAGTTCAACTAGATTAAGACTTTTAAAGACATTATACGTTTGCATATATTTATACAAACCAACTTGCCAGCCAAAAAACCAACCGGTTGCAAAAAAGGCTATAATACCCAATAAAATAAGAATCCGGCGACCTCCATTTAAAGCACTTCTAAATTTTGAAAGTGTGAACCATAAAAATAATATCCCGATTATAATTAGGAAAATATACCTTCTAAGAAACAGTAAAATTGGTTGATAATCGTCCCTTAAAAAGAATAGTAAAAGCAGTAGAATTATTCCGCTAATTATGGTGATTCTCTTTTGTTTCGGGCCTTTTTGCCAGTATTTTTTCATACTATTCAATTCAAAATTTAAGATTAAAAATTCTTCTTTCGGTTTTAAAGATTATTTAATCATCCCTTTATCCTTTAGTCTATCTCGCGCACTTTGTTTTGGTTCATCAGTTTCTTGTTTGGGTTGAGGTTCTGGCTTTATTTCTTTCTTTGTTTCAAAATTATCACGAATGTCTTGGGTAAATTCTCCCAAACTTTCTTTTCCTTTTGAATATGCTTTTTCAAGATTCTCTTTTTTGGTTGAATCTTTAGCAAATAAGAATAAAGATGCTATATAAGTACCGAGCAAAGTAGCCACAATGGCCGAAACAAAATACTGAATGTAGTTAGCAATAAAGGGTAAGATAATACCGATTAAAACTGCAACCATTAAGTATAAAAGCGTAATCCACACAAGGCGCAATAAAAAATTTTGTTGATGTATAAAACCTTTTTGGTTGTCAGGCTTCATCTGTAAATCCTTGCTGTGTGTAAGTTTGTTGAAGAATCTGTAAAGTCTATTGCTTTTAGACTCTGTCCAATATAAGATAATCCCAAATAAAGCGGCGGCTATAAAAACTATGATTTCAAAAGTCATTTTGTTTCTTTTTTAAGTTCTTCTAAGATACAATCTATTGCCCAATCTTTATAACTGTCGTTCCAAGTTGCAAACTTTTCGTAAAAGTTTTGTTTGTCATACCAATATAAATGTACAGGATCGGCAGGCATAATTTTGGTTAATAGTTGCCAGATTAGTTGTTGGTTTTCAGGTTGTAAAGAAGAATGTGGTTCTTGTAAGGCTTTTATGTAAATAGGTTCTATAATATTTTGGGGAACTAAATCCCGTTCAACTATCTTTTTTTGGTTGTAAATTTCAACACACATTATTTGTTTTTGAGCCTCCATTGGTAACTCGTTCAAATATTTCTTGAATAGCATCCGGCTATTTAAAATTTCACGGACTGTGTGCTCGGTTGCTCCTAAATAAGTTGAAAAAAGATGTTTCTTAATACGTTCGTACCTTTCGGTTTTTGAAACTTTGTGGTAGTGAATATCTGTTATAATATTGTGTTTTAATGTACTCAAAAGCTCATCGTGTTCAATGTGATATAGATTTACATCGAGCGACGTATTTTTAATGGCTTGTTTAAAAGTTGCTTCAGATTCAAATACAAGAATTGGTTTTATAAAATCCTGCAACACAAATACACCGCCAAAAGCACGTGTATAAAATGATGAAATATCTAAATTTAGTGGCTCTAAGTTTAATTTTCGATTGCGTAAATCTCCGTATTTATTGGCGGAGTCAAGTAATTTTTGATGAATTTCTCTGTCTATAAAATTGTTTCCTTTATCAAATAATTTAATTAGATCCTGTTGTTCTCTTTGTTTTGCTTGAAGATTGTCCAATAATAAAAAACTAATTGAAATTTTGTTATAACTCAATAAATCAAACGCTTCATAATACACATCAATATTTTGATCAAGCTGAACGATAAGCGCAGAATCTTTTGTTATATCCTTAATTTCTTCTCTATACGCAGCAAAAACAGCATCCATTAAATTGCCGTCATAACTATGAAACGGCATAAAAACCGGCTTGCCTTCTTGTTGTGGCGAAACTATTATCGCATTTGCATTTGCTTCTCCTATATTTAGATAAAAATTGTTGTCTTTTTCTTCAGCAATTTCTGGGCTCCAACCATTTGCATCTATTGAAAATGTTGCCAATTTGCTCGCCGAAACCCCAAGCAAAGCTAAACAGCCGTTGTAGCGTTTAACCAAACTTCCGTTTACGCTTACAAGGCC
>JBBSOK010000167.1:0-3463 GCA_038259825.1 Flavobacteriales bacterium | reverse complement strand
TGGTATAGATAGCTTATTTACTCCAGCAGGATTGCCCATTGTTGTAAACTTTTGTTGGGATGAATCATTTAAAGGCGTGAATTGAATTCCCTGAACGGTAGTAGGTATCTGTACATTTTGTTTTGGATCTACCTTAGAGAAATCAACGCAAATACTTTGAGGCTGTTGTACCGAAGCACACGGTTCTATTCTAGTTTTTCCATTTACTTTAATTGCTAAAAAAGGCTGACCAAAAAGTTGAATTCCTACAGTATAATCACTGACAGCACAAATGGGCTCGCAAACCTTTATGCAGACCGGAATAGTCTCTGTAACTTTTAGGTTCATGTTCATATCAACATCAAACGATTCACCTTTTTCATTCCCCACTTTAACGTGTGCGGGTTTTTCCTCAAAAAATATTGAGACAGGGCAAGGTTCGTCTAATTTGAAATAATGTTCCAACAAGGCCTTTTGTTTAGGCCATTGAGTTATGCGTATGTCGTGTTCTTCAGGCATGGCTGTTAATTTTAAGTTGAGAATTATTAAAATAAAAAATATCAAAATTTCTATTGCAGGGGAGATGGCAATGAAAATGTATTACTAATGAAGTACGTTTTTTTTAATTAAACTGTCTAACAGTCAGAAAGATACAAATAATTTTTAAATAATTATCTTTTAATAATAAATTTGTTTAACATTTTATTTAGAATTGAAAATATTTTTGAATAAATATGAGAAGATTGGAAGTATTCAAGAAATGAATAATATTCGTCGACATTTAATTCCGCATACAAATAATTATGATATTTCCGTATTATTAGTGATCTTACCAAAAAGTCACCTTTGAAAATGTTCTTACTTTAATTGAATAATTTTTTACATTAATTTCACACTTTTATTTACATCTTCAAATCTTGGATCTTTTACCATTGGCAGTATTTCAATAAAATCTACTATAATTCCCAAACTACCTAAATCATCCACAACTTTACCTTTTATAAAATAAATCCCGACTGAACTTATATTGTATTTTTCTGCGATTATTGGAAAATGTACCGTATCAAAAAAAGTGCCTTCCAAATCTATAAATGTTCCAAAGTGCATCAACCTTTTATCTTTTGTGGGCGTTCCTTTTGCGGTTACCAATTTTCCGCAAATGCAAACTTGTTTGTTAATGTAGTTTATTAATTCTTTCGCTTTAAAGTAGGTTGGTAGGGCACTAGCCAATAATTGAAAACGTGAAAAAAGTGGAAATTCCAATAATTCAATTTGATCATACGCATCAATCACCATTTCAGATTTTATGTTCGGTATATCGTAGGTTATTTTTTTAGGCTTAAATAATACAGGTTGTGGTGATATGTTTTTTGTTTTATCCAATTTTAAATGAGCTTCCCAAAGTAATTTATGTTTATCAATTCCTGTAAATCTAAAGGCGTCAATTCTTATTAAAATTATCAATTGCTCAATTCCACAATGGACTCTGTCCGTAAAATCATCAAAACTTTTAAACTCACCATACAATCCGCGTTGGTTTAAAATATTTTGGCACGCTCTAAATTCCAATGATTTCAACATTCCCAAGCCTAGATAAACTGTTTTTCCGTAAATACAATTTCCGTGGTCGCTTTTGTTTATGCAAGGCGCTTCAACGGTTCCGCCTTGCATACATATTTCGTGAATGTATGTTTCAATATTATAGAATCCGCCTCCGTTGTTTAAGACAGCCGTCATAAATTCCAACGGAAAATATTTTTTTAAGTACAGCGATTGGTAGCTTTCCACCGCATAAGATGCGGAATGTCCTTTTGCGAAAGCATAACCGGCAAAGGCTTTTATCTGCTCCCAAATTTCATAAGTAAGTTTTTCAGTATATCCTTTTTTTAAGCAATTGCTGATGAATTTTTTCTCAATCTGTTCAAACTGCCCCTTAGATTTTACCTTGCCACGCATTCCACGTCGTAAAATATCTGCTTCGGCCAATGAAAGTCCTGCAAATTTGTGCGCCACTTTTAAAACATCTTCTTGGTAAACCATTACGCCATAAGTGTCTTCCAATACTTCTAACATTACGGGGTGTGCTTCTTTACGTTTTTCCGGTATTCTATGGCGCAGAATATATTCATTTTTCATTCCGCCATTGGATACGCCAGGCCTAATAATACTACTTGCGGCAACAAGATTTAAATAATCATTAGTTTGTAATTTGGTCATCAAAGTCCGCATTGCGGGCGATTCCACATAAAAAACGCCCATACAATCGCCTGTATTTAGCAGCTTGTTTATTGCGGGATCGTTTTTAAAAACTTCGGTATTTTCAATATCCAAAACGGCTGCTTCTGGTTGATTATACTTCACAATTTCTAAGCAATCCTTAATTTTTGAAAGTCCACGTTGTGCTAAAATATCGAATTTAAAAATGCCCACTTCTTCTGCTATATTCATATCAAATTGAACCGTTTCAAAACCTTTTGGCGGCATAAACGTTGCCGTGTAATAGGATATTGGTTTTTGGGTGATTATAATCCCACCGGAATGAACACTTAAGTAATTGGGGAAACCGTGAATATAATGCGCATATTTTTCAATTAGTTGAATGTACTCGCTGCTCGTACTTTTTTTGTTTTTGAATCCTTTTAAAAAATTATCTATCTCGAATTTTGGAACTCCAAAAACCTTTCCCAATTCCCGAATTACAGCTCGGTATTGAAAGGTAACATACGTTCCCATTAAAGCTGTATTAGCAAATCTTTTGAAGATATAATCGGTGATATCATCCCGGTCTTTCCAAGAAAAATCGATATCAAAATCCGGCGGGCTGCTTCGGTACACATTTATGAAGCGTTCAAAATAAAGATCAAGTTCGATAGGATCTACATTTGTAATTCCTATTATGTAAGCAACCACACTATTTGCGCCACTGCCACGACCTATATATGGATAATTTTTGGACCGTGCATATTCCAAAATATCATTGTTTATAAGAAAGTAGGAAACAAAATCCATTTGCTTTATGGCTGAAAGTTCTTTTTCAACCCGTTCATAAACTTCAATATTTGGATTTGGATATCTTTCTTTAATTTTTCGATAACACAATTCTTCCAAAATTTTATAATCTGAAACCTTATCATCACCATAAATTATTTGATTTTGATTAACCCGATGATCATCAAAATAAAAATTGACTTTGCAGGATTTTAGGAGTTTGTCTGTAGTATAAAGAAGTTCGGGATATTCCTGATATTTTATTTTTAGTAGTTCCGGAGCAAGCAAAATATCACGTTTGTCGCCCTGTTCAGATAATGGTAATTTGCTTAATAGCGTATTTAAATCTATTGTTCGCAACAATCTGTGTGCATTAAAATCTGATTGATTTCTGAATGTAACGGTTTGTTGGATAACCAATTTATCTTTCATATTTGCGAAAGGTGAAAAAGGCAATCTATTAATATCACGAAGGGAAATGCCAATAAATTCATCT
>JBBSOK010000166.1:0-3469 GCA_038259825.1 Flavobacteriales bacterium | reverse complement strand
TTGAACTGTTCAGAATATTTCTATAAAATTGAAAAACAAGCATCAGCATATAAACCATCTACACATAGTATATTTGCAAAACTTGATTAATGATAAATCTATCACCTTACTATTTTCTATGCCTTTTAAAAAATTACATTCTGAAATAAAAGAAAAGTTAGCTGCTTTTGAAATTACCACACCTACTCCATTTCAAAGAAAGGCTATTCCTGTTATTAAAAGTGGCGCCAATGCTTACTGTTTGGCACCAAAAGATAGCGGAAAAACTACAACATTAATAGTGACGACCTTGCAGAAATTAGATTGTAGAGAATTTGAAGATGCTCCCAGAGCTATTGTTCTTGTTGAAAATAAAGAAAGAGCTTTGGAATTGTACGATATGTTTTTGGAATATACTAAACACACATCGTTAAGAGTTTATGTGGGTTATGAAAAATTGCACATTGATGTTCAAAAGTCTGAAATATTTATGGGGATTGATATCCTTATTTCTACACCAAAATCTTTAAACAAATTGTTTTTGACCAATGGCGTTAGCATTTCGGCCATTAAGATTTTTAGTATTGATGATGCTGAATTTTTAGTTCAAAAATCGTCTTACGAGGCTATGATGTCTATTACAAAAAGCATTAATAAATGTCAGTTTGTACTATATTCAGAAAAAATGCACCCTATGTTAAAGCGGTTTGAGAATTATTTTATGGAGTATTCAAAAATTATATCAATTTCATAATTAACAACATACAAGTATCAATTGAAATAAATACTTTAAAATATATTTTGATGATTCCAAAATTACATTACATATCTGAAGGGAGTTCTGCAAAAGAGCAGTTGGAAAATATTCAGAAAGCCTGTACTTCAGGTATTGAATTGGTACAGCTCCAATTTAGTGCTTCAGAAAAGAAATTTTTAAAGCTTGCAAATGAAATTCGGGAAATAACGAGCCATTATCAAACGCGATTGATTATTTCAGATAATTTAAAAATTGCAAAGGAAGTAAAAGCAGATGGCGTTTATTTTAATAAAACAACTTCCTTTTCTGCTAATGTTAGAAAACAACTTCATTCTTGGCAAATAATTGGCGCTAGTGCAAATACTATACAAGACTGTGAAGATTTGCTTGATAAGCAGGCTAATTACATTAGTCTTGGCCCTTTTCGTGCTTTTGAGGAAAATATATCGAAATCACTGGAATTATCTGGCTTTGCTGCTATTACAGATGTATTAAAAACTGGCACGCCCATTATTGGCTTTGGCGGCATTAAAACGGAAGATGTTGAAGCAATTTTAAAAACGGGTATAAATGGTATCGCTGTGTCTGAAGATATTTCAGTTAATTTTAATAATATAAAAGTCTTCAATGATTTGCTGAATGCTTCGTCAACAGCAGAGCAACGTTATACTTTTGAGTAGTATATTAAGTTTCTTGTTTTAAACTAAAGTATTAATTGTTTTGAAATTCAAATTATGAAATTAAACTTATTGTCTTGCGATGCGCAACGACCCGATAAAAGAGCAATTGCAAATTGTATTGCTGAAATATCCAATAACATATCTGCTTCTTTAGCACACGAGCTTACAGAAATATTTTTGGAAGGCGATGCGGTTGAAATTGAAATTAAAGATAAGGATACTGCTTCTGCATTAAGAGCGTTACGAAAGTTAGATATTGATTACGAGATTATTGAGTAAATATTATCGCAAAAAAAAGAGGGCCAAAAGCCCTCTTTTCAATGAAATATAACTTTAAAAATTAGTTACCTTGTCTAACAACAGAGTTATTGCCATTCCCAAGTTGGGTAACATTACTCATATCATTATTACCAGATTGTAGCGTATTGTTTACGTTAAGCATTCCAGTCTGCATTACATTACTAGCATTATCATTTCCAACTTGACGTTGCGTATCCATGTTATCATCACCAAATTGGTTAGTAGTGATTACGTTTCTATTTCCAATTTGCTGAAGTAAGCTTTGGTTTTCATCGCCTTGTTGCGTAGCAGTTGCCGTGTTATTATCACGATTTTGTGAAATAGTATTTCTATTTAAAAAACCAGTTTGATTAACGGTTGCAGTGTTCATTAAACCATTTTGCTGCGTTAAATTTCTATTACGCTCTTGAACTTGGTTGATGGTAGCAACATTATTACCAGCTCCTTGTTGGTTTACATTACTGTAATTGGCTACACCAGCCTGATCAAGAAATACAGAGTTTGAAGTACCTCTTTGGTCTACATTACTAAAATGTCTTTCACCATCTTGATTAATTTCTGCAAGATTAGAATTTCCTTCTCTTTGGATTATAGTAGATCTATTTCTATCTCCCATTTGGTTAACATCAGCCATATTTAAGTTTCCACTTTGTGAAACTGAATTTTCATTCATATTTCCAACTTGAGAAACTTCAGAGTTATTTGAAGTTCCTGTTTGTGTAACTGAACTAATGTTATCATTACCATTTTGACCACTATTAGCAATGTTGGAATCTCCAGTTTGTAAAACAGAGGAAATGTTTCCGTTCCCGTCTTGATCTTCAGTTGACGTATTCATATTGCCTGCTTGTGTTGCTGAAGCTTGGTTAAGGTTACCATCTTGTGTTTGTGTAGCTAAGTTCATAGTACTTGTTCCAAAAGCACCGTTTGCTTTTTGATCAATTACTGCAGTATTACTACTTCCTGTTTGTGTTTGGGTAGCATCATTATTATTACCCTTTTGTAAAGCACTTGCAGTGTTTAAATCACCAATTTGCATTTGAGAAATTTCATTATTAAAACTTGCATTTGTAAAACCACTATTACGTTGTTCTGCACTAGCAGTATTCCCGTTTCCTAATTGATTTTGATTAACAAAGTTAGCATTACCGCGTTGTCCGTTATTGGCAGTATTGCCATCTCCAGTTTGGGTTTGTAAAACATTATTATTAGTTCCACCTTGTGAAGAATTAGCTGTATTCAAATCACCATTTTGGTCTTGAGTTGCCAAGTTATTTTCTACAGCCAAACCACCTGTCGGAGCTACACCTTGTTCTGCAAAAGCAGTATTACCGTCGCCATCTTGAGTTTGAACGATATCGTTTAATACAGCACCAGCATATTGATTTCCAGTTGCAGTATTATTGTCTCCAACTTGATTTTGGCTTATTTCATTATCGTTTCCACCTAAAGTTCCATTTAGTCCAACACCACCACCTTGCAAGGCAGTTGCAGTATTATCATTTCCTTCTTGATTTTGAGTAACAATATTATCTGTCCCTCTGCTTACAATATCACCAAGAACTGTAGAACGAACAGTACCTTGAGTAGAAGTTGCTGTGTTACCATCGCCAAGTTGAGTTTGTGTACTAAGATTATTTACGCCAATTTGGTTAGCGTTTGCTTCGTTGTCATTTCCTGTCTGCACAATTGATGCAGTGTTATCATCAGAATCTGTATTTGCATTTCCTGATACACCTTGGCTTACGGTAGC
>JBBSOK010000165.1:0-3779 GCA_038259825.1 Flavobacteriales bacterium | reverse complement strand
TAAAATAAAACCTAAAGAAGCAACTAATGAATGAATTTCTTTCCCATCAAAATAACAACTATTACTTCCGGTACCAAGAATACAAACAATGCCAGGTTGCGTTGTTGCTGCGTAAACGGCAGCTTGCATATCTTCCATCACTGTTACTTTGGCAGCAGTAAATAATTGACCGATTACTGCAGTTAAAATATTTTTCGGTGTAACCGTACCGCATCCGGCACCATAAAAATCTACGGTTTCAACTTTCTCAAAAATTGAACTTAGATCTTTATTTTCTTTAATGCGAAAAAATAATTCATCTTGTGGTATTACAGCTGGGTTTAAACCTTGTGTTCTCGTTTTAAGTAGAACTTCTCCGCTACTATCTAAAACAACCCAGTCGCATTTTGTACTACCACCGTCTGCAATTAATATCATACTTTATAGCTTTGAAACGTGAACTGCTAAATCTACTAATTTTGAAGAATAACCGAATTCATTGTCATACCAACCTACCAATTTAAAGAAATTATCGTTAAGAGCGATACCTGCGCCAGCATCAAATGTACAAGTGTGCGGATCTGACACAAAATCTTGGGAAACAACATCTTCTTCGGTATAATTTACAATGCCTTTATATTCGCCTTGTGATGCATCTTTAAATAATTTTTTAATTTCTTCATAACTCGCGCCTTTTTTGGTGCGAACAGTTAAATCTACCACAGAAACATCTGCTGTTGGAACTCTAAATGCCATACCTGTAAGTTTTCTATCTAATTTTGGAATTACTTTTCCAACCGCTTTTGCCGCGCCAGTTGACGCTGGAATAATATTTAACAGCGCGCTACGACCACCACGAAAATCTTTTCTTGAAGGACCATCTACCGTTAGTTGTGTAGCAGTAGTTGCATGAACAGTGGTCATAAGAGCTTCAACTATTTCTAGATTATCATCAATTATTTTTGCTAAAGGCGCTAAACAGTTGGTTGTGCAAGACGCATTTGACACTATTGTATCACTTGCTTTTGCGTCTTTATGGTTTACGCCCATAACAAACATAGGCACAGTACCTGAAGGTGCAGAGATAACAACCTTTTTTGCTCCTGCTTTAAGGTGTGCGTCTGCAGTATCTAAATCTTTGAAGATACCTGTGCAATCTAAAATTATTTCTGCTTTTACCTCATCCCACTTTAAGTTTTCTGGATTTTTTTCAGAAGTAATTCGTATTGTTTTCCCGTTTACAATTAGATGTCCATCTTTTACATCAATTGTTCCATCAAATTTTCCGTGAACTGAATCATATTTTAAAAGGTATGCCAAATGCTCTACATCCAATAAATCATTGATTGCTACAACTTCAACATTTTCCCTTTTTGATGCTATTCTGAACGCTATTCTACCAATTCGGCCAAAACCGTTTATTCCTATTTTCATAATTTTTTATTTTCTATTTATAAATTCAAGTTTTTCTTTATACCGAAATAATATCGGCAACCCGTATTAATTCTAAATCTATTTTATGCTTTGTTTTAACTGTATCTTTAAATAATACCGATTTTATTTTATTGTGAACAATGCCAATCATTACATCTCGCTCACCAGCCAAAAGCGCGTCTACTGCGCCTACTCCTAGCCTACTTGCCAAAACCCGATCATAACAACTTGGTGACCCACCACGTTGAATATGACCTAAAACAGTTACTCTAACTTCATAGGCTGTTAAGTTATCTTCTATATATTTTGCGAGTTCAAAGATGTTTTTACCTATTTGGTCGCCTTCGGAAACTACTATTATACTTGAAGTTTTGCCTGATTTTTTGCTTCTCTTAAGTGATTCTACCAAACGGTCTCTGCCCAAATCTTGTTCGGGAATTAAAATTTCTTCTGCTCCAGCTCCGATACCAGCATTTAGTGCAATATCTCCAGCATCGCGACCCATTACTTCAACCAAAAAAAGCCTGTTATGGGAGTTTGCTGTGTCGCGGATTTTATCAATTGCTTCAACAACCGTATTTAATGCGGTATCATAACCAATTGTATAGTCGGTGCCGTTAATATCGTTGTCTATGGTGCCTGGTAAACCAACAATTGGAAAGTCGAACTCTTCATTAAATACAGAAGCTCCTGCAAACGTACCATCTCCACCAATAGCAACTAGAGCATCTATGTTAGCATCTTTCAGATTTTTGTAAGCTTTCTCACGACCTTCTTTTGTTCTAAATTCTTTTGAACGTGCAGATTTGAGGAAAGTACCGCCTCTATTAATAATATTTTTTACTGAACGTGCATCAAGGTCCTCAAAGTCTCCTTCCATTAATCCTTCATAACCTCTATAAATACCTACACATTCTAAATTATGATATGCGCACGAACGAACCACGGCCCTAATAGCCGCATTCATTCCTGGAGCGTCACCACCACTGGTAAAAACTCCAATTTTTTTAATTTTTTTATTCATTCCCGTAAAACTATACTTTTATAGTTGTTTATACAATTAAGTAAGAATACTATAACGTTTTCGGTTAATAAATTTTATGAGAATTAAATTATAATTTTAAATATTATTTCACAATTAAATCAGAAATCAACAATCCATTGTCCGTAAAACCTTGAATGCTAAAAAATAATTTGTCTTTGAGAGCATTCTTGCTTAATTTAAAAGCCGCTTCACCTTCGTCGTTTGTCAAGATATTTGGCTTCCAGTCAACTTCAATGACGTCTAAATCGTTATTATTGAAGTAATATAAAGGAGTATAGTATTTTTTTGATTTATCATAACCATTCAAAACAATGTGATAATCAAATAAGTCTGTTTTATTTGCTTTATATTTTTCAGTTGTAAATACTTGATATATTCTTGAACCTCGTATTGGCTGCACCATAATTTCCTCAATATCTTCTAAACTTAAATCTATGCCCGGAAGATAACTAGAACCCATCTCAACTCCATCTATAAAAAGTAGTGCATCATATTTTCCAAAAACTTGCAAATAGTTTTCAACTCCTTGGTAATTTTTTAACTCAACACCTTGGTCAAATTTTAAAAAAGACATAAGTTGGTCGTTCCACGATTTAGGATTTTCGGGTTTTTCAAGTTCGTAATACTTGCCAATATCCGGTACGATGTTTACATGTTTTTCAACCAAAAATCTTCGTCTATTGAAGGATTCACTTTTCTTCTTTCCACTTACTGAAACTTCTTTTAGTAGTGTCGAGGTTCCTTCAAGCCAATTATTATATTCATAATTTCGCACTATTTCTTCTTCAGAAAAGAAATTATTTTCAGGCTTTTCAAAATTCGGAATTGCTGATTTTTTTAATGGATTTATCACAAAACCTTCCGTTTTAGAAATTTCATTTGACTGCTTCAAAAAAGAAATTTTTAAAGTATCCTGTTTATAAATCAACAAATTTTTAAATTGAAAATCCTTTTTACCATTCAGAAAAACTTTATCGATAATTATATTTTTATTTGAAATTAAGGCTAGCTCGTTGAATAAAATTGGTGGATTTATTTTACCTGAAAGTTCAAAACCAACTTCAAAATTATAAGTAGCTCTTGGGTTTAGGTTGTTAATCATCTCCTCTAAACTATATCGGGACCAACCTTGTGTTAACAATAACAAATCTAAACGCTCTAATCTATTTGAATTCTTCGAATTAAAATAATAAGAAGGTTTTTCAATGAATCCTTTTACATAAGGCGAAAGCAGAAAAGCACTTTTAATATCTTGATTTACAACAAATTCTTTATTATTAATCTTAAGAACTGAAATACTTAAATTTCCATTTTTAATTTT
>JBBSOK010000164.1:0-3811 GCA_038259825.1 Flavobacteriales bacterium | reverse complement strand
TTTCAATTTTCACGAAATCTTTAAGTGATGAATCAATTCAAAAATTAATGGATTCTAATGAAATGATTACGGTTTTTGTTTTTACAAACAGCAGTTTTAATGACCTTCCGAAGAAAACAAAGGATTCTTTAAATAATAGTCTACAAGCAATGAGCAATCTTCTTACCTTCAATATGGTTGCTGGTAGGGTGGATGCTCATTCTTTAAAAACCGAATCTGAAAAAAATAAAACAAGTATTACAACTCTTAATTCAGAAAAAATTGGAGTTATGACAACAGATAAAACCGTTTTCTTACAGGATGAAAATGGTAATAAAGCTACAATAGAAGAAAACAATTTTTACTTTAACAAAGGGATTTTCCACATAATTAGAGGTGTTATTTTGCCAAAATCGAGCAAAGAATAGCTACCTTTTTTTACCTTAAACTAGCACCAAATTCATTTTCGAAAACTGATTTTAATTTCCCCATTATTTTATCTATCTGCTTATCTGTAAGTGTTTTTTCATCATCTAGCAACGTAAAACTTAACGCATAACTTTTCTTTCCTTCAGGTAGATTTTTACCTGTATACACATCAAAAAGGCTAACATTTTTAAGTAATTTTTTCTCAGTTTTAAATGCTGAAGATTTTAGATTTTCATATTCAACAGTTTCGTCAACAAGCAAAGCAAAATCTCTTTTTACCAAAGGAAATTTTGAAATTGGTTGAAACATCTGTCTTTTGCCGTCAAGGTTTTTAAGTATTTCATCCCAATTAAAATCGGCATAAATAGTTTCTGCTTCTACTTCAAATTTCTTTAAAATATGTTTTGAAACTAGTCCAAATTCTACTAAAACTTTATTATTTTTTTTAAATTCAAGTCCTTCAGAATATAAATTTGAAGTTTTTAAACCTTCAGAATAACCATCAATTCCTAATCTTTCAAGAATAGCAACAATAGTTCCTTTCAAATAGAAAAAGTTACTTTTGGCTTGTGGAAAACTCCAATTTTGCTCATTTTTTTCACCTGAAACGAGCAAGGTTAAATGCTTATTTTCAGCAGTTCCTTCTTTGTCTTTATGGTAGGTTTTTCCAAACTCAAAAAACTTAATGTTGTTTGCTTTGCGGTTGATATTATAAGACAAAGATTCCAACGCGCCAAAAAGCATAGATTGTCTCAAGGAAGACAAATCTTGACTTAATGGATTAAGCATTAACACGTTTTTTTCTTCAGACAGATTGTCTAAAAGCAATACATTTTTTGGTGAAGTAAGTGAATTTGCCAACATTTCATTAAAGCCCAAAGACGCTAATTGTGTAGCAACTGCATTTTGAATGTGATAATCTTCAATAATGTTAGTACTTGCAATAGATGCATTTAATTTTTGGTCGAATTCAATATTATTGTAACCGTAAACCCGCAGTATTTCTTCAATAACATCAACTTCTCTTGTAACATCATTTCTGTAAGCTGGTATCGTCATCCCCAGACCTGTTTCAGTTACATTATTAATTTTTATATCTAAAGAAGATAAAATATCCTTTATAACTTCTTTTTCAATTTTGGCACCTATAAGATTTTCAGCTTTTTTAAAGTTTAGGAATACTTGGTATCCTTCATCTTTTTTAGGATATAAATCCACGAGCTCGCTTGTTATTTGTCCACCCGCAAGGTCCATTAATAAAACCGCTGCACGCCTAAGAGCGTAATCTGTAATATTTGGATCAATACCTCTTTCAAACCTAAAAGAAGCATCGGTATTTAGACCGTGTCGCTTTGCAGTTTTACGAACACTAATTGGATTAAAATATGCACTTTCAAGAAAAATAGAGGTCGTTTCATTTGTAACTCCACTATTAATTCCGCCAAAGACACCTGCAATACAAAGCGGTTTTTCAGCGTCACAAATCATCAAATCTTCATCGGATAATTCTCTTTCAACACCATCCAGCGTGGTAAATTTTGTACCAGCTTTTAGGGTTTTTACTTCAATTTGATTACCAGAAATTTTTGAAGCGTCAAAAGCATGTAATGGTTGCCCAAGTTCATGAAGCACGTAATTAGTAACATCTACCACATTATTAATTGGTTTTAAACCAATTGCTTTCAATCTGTTTTTTAACCAGTTTGGAGATTCTTTTACAACCAAATTACTTATAGTAATTCCGCAATAACGTGGAGAAAACTCAGAATTCTGTACAGAAACGTCAATTTTTAAGCTTCTATTATCAACATGAAAATTGCTTGTAGAAGGCGTGTTAATCTTTGTTGAAACGCCTTGTTGCAGCATTCCTGCACGTAAATCTCGAGCAACGCCCCAATGGCTCATTGCATCTGCTCTGTTCGGGGTTAGGCCAATTTCAAAAACCTGATCTTCTTCAATTTCAAAAATTGTGGCAAGTGGCGTTCCTACTTCAATAGTACTATCCAAAACCATAATTCCTGCGTGGCTTTTGCCAAGACCAAGTTCATCTTCGGCACAAATCATGCCTTCGCTAACTTCGCCTCTTATTTTTCCTTTATTAATAGTCCAAGGTTTTCCTTCAGCATCATAAAGCTCGGTACCAACAGTTGCTACAGGTACTTTTTGACCAGTGGCCACGTTTGGTGCACCGCAAACAATTTGTAGCGTTTTGCCCTCTCCAACATTTACATTGGTAAGTTTTAATCTGTCGGCGTTTGGATGTTGAATACACGAAACAACTTCACCCACAACAATACCTTTCAAACCTCCTTTAACAGAGTTAAAATCGGTTATTCCCTCAATCTCCAGCCCTAAATCTGTTAAAAGATTTCCAGTTTTTTCTGCGGGCCAGTCTGTTTGTATAAACTGTTTTAGCCAGTTGTAGGATATTTTCATAATTGGTTTCTGCTCTTAAAGCGCAAAGATAGCATTTACCTCGTTTTTTGTAAGTAATTTTGATACTTTCAGTCTAAAGAATTTTTATATAAAAATATGAGGTATTTTATTTTTTTAAGTTTGTTTGTAATTTTTTTTTCTTGTCGTTCTGAAAAAGAGAGCAATTTGCCTAAATCCGGTCTTTGGCGTGGCGCTTTGCAATTGGATAATGATAAAGAAATTCCATTTTTATTCAACTTTGAAAGTGACTCTACAATAACAATAATGAATGGGGATGAAAGAATTTCTATTGATGAAATAACGTATAATGGAGATTCTATTACCATAAAAATGCCGGTTTTTGAAGGTTATTTTAAAGGTTTATACAGTAGTGATAGTATTACGGGAGTTTTTACGATACCAAGTTTGGAAAGATCAGTTCCGTTTAAATTTAAAACACAAAGTAAGGCAGAACGGTTTAAAGCAAACTCTGCCCCAACACAAATAATAACGGGCAATTGGGAGGCAGTTTTTAGTCCAGACTCTGAAGAGGATCGGTATTTGGCAAAAGGTATTTTTGATCAAAAGGGGCATAAAATTACTGGAACGTTTAGAACGACCACTGGAGATTATCGTTATTTAGAAGGAGTGGTTGAAAAGGATAGTATAAAGCTATCAACTTTTGATGGTGCACACGCATTTTTGTTTGAAGCCGAAATTAAAGATAGCGTTATGAATGGCGTGTTTTATAGCGGCAACCATTTTAAAGAGCCTTTTACGGCAAAAAGAAATGAAAATTTTGAGTTGCCAAAATCTGATTCGCTTACATTTTTAAAGGAAGGTTTCGATAAAATTGAATTTTCCTTCCCAAATACCGAAGGAAAAGTAGTTTCGCTTGCTGATGAAAAATATATCGGAAAAGTAACTTTGGTCCAAATTATGGGAACTTGGTGCCCAAATTGTCTTGACGAAACCAAGTATTTTACTG
>JBBSOK010000163.1:0-3895 GCA_038259825.1 Flavobacteriales bacterium | reverse complement strand
CCTGGTAGAGCATCTATTTGTTTTTGTAATGCTTTTGCTTCATCAGTTAAAACTTTTGCTGCTGCTTCTTTCTCGTTCTTTGTAGCTTTAAGTTCTTCTTTTGTTTGTGCATTTAAAGTAGATATGCCAACTAAAAAGGCTAAAAGTAAAAGTATTTTTTTCATAGGTTTACGATTTAGTTATAGCAAATGTAATAACTCTTTTTAAGTAATTTATAAAAACCACATTTTTGTTGGGACTATTAACGGTAAGGGATTTGAATAAAAATATCGCTATTTTTTAAAAAGTGGTACTGAAGAACAAGCCTCGCCGTACATTATACTTTTGGCAAATGGCTGAAGTTTTTGAGCTAATAGCAAATAAGCGTTTTGGGGAATAGGTTTATGGGCACAACCTTTTATGATAACTGGTTTGTCTAAAAATTCTGAAAAATCCTTTTGTTGCAATATTTCACTAAACAATAAAGATTCAAGTTCATCCAAACTGCCAACAGAAACTTTTTTGGCAAAAGGGGCTAATTTTAAAGATAAAAACAAATATGTCCAACCAGGAATTATAGCATCTGTACTGCAAAAGAGTGCTACATATTTATCTTGATACTCAGACCATTTAAACGTATCTGCTTTTTCCCGAAACTGTTTTTCATAAAGGACGATACCTTCCATCAGCCAATCGGCAATATCAAATTGAATTCTTTCGCCTTTAGGATATAAGTCCTCAAGATCAAAAGTTACAAGTTTACTATTCGCTACGCGATTTATTATTTCTTCTTCCAATTAATTTTAAGCTTTCGGATTATTCTCAGAATACTGCAATGCTACTGTTTAAAAATTACTTTTTAGAGCATCCCTAATTCTAACTTTGCCTCTTCGCTCATTAATTCCTGAGTCCAAGGCGGATCAAAAGTTATTTCTACTTCGGCGTCTTTTACCATTGAAAGGCTTTTAACTTTGTCTTCAACTTCTAATGGCAATGATTCTGCAACCGGGCAGTTTGGCGTTGTAAGGGTCATTAATATTTTAACCTCACTATCCTCATTTACAAAAACGTCATAAATTAAACCTAGTTCGTAAATATCTACTGGTATTTCAGGGTCGTAAATGGTTTTTAAAACTTTTACAATTTTTTCACCTAACTCTGCTGTGTCTATTTCTTTTGTGGTCATATTATTATGCATTTTGCTGAGCCTGAAAAGCAACAGCGTATAATTTCATTTGTTTAATCATACTTACCAACCCGTTTGCACGTGTTGGAGAAAGATGTTCTTTCAATCCAATTTTATCAATAAAATCCGTATCCGTTTCAATTATAGTGGATGGATTTTGATTTGAGTAAACGCGAATTAAAATAGCAATTATACCTTTTGTAATAATTGCATCGCTATCTGCTGTAAAACTCACTTTTTTATCCTGCATTTCTGCATTAAGCCATACTTTACTTTGGCAACCTTTAATTAATTTGTCTTCGGTTTTTAATTCTGAAGAAATTAATGGCAGCGTTTTACCAAGATCAATCATATATTCATAACGCTCCATCCAATCATCGAACATCGCAAATTCATCAATTATATCTTGCTTTATGGTTTCTATGGACATTTAATTATTTGTTAATATTATTCAAAAAATTATTTTTCAGCGGAATAAATTTGAAAATTATTTCTGCTTTTTAGCCGTTAACAAAACGGTTCTGTCTGTTTTTGAATATAAAGTTAATACATCATTTTCAATTGAATAAGAACCAGTGTTATCGAGTGCTTTGAAAAATGCATTTTCAGCAGTCATTTCATTGTCTGCACACATTTTTTTAGTGCTTCCCACTCCATTAAAATTAATTGCATACAAGTCTAACGTGTAATTTCCAAAGTAGCTATTGCAACCAGCCATTCCATTCACTTTTTTCTCCAAAGCACTAAAAATCATTGTTTGATTTATTGCGTTTTTTGTTGAGTTTACCGAAGTAACATCATAAGTACCAGATAATTGAATTGTGCCCGCTGCATCAATAACTCTTTTAGTTTCATCACAACTAGTTGTTATTATGGCAAGACAGATGATTAATAAAGTTGAAAAGGTTTTCATATTGTGTGATTTAGGGTTGTTTTCTAATTAGGTTCATTAAATATAAAGCTTAAGGTAAATGCTAGCTAAGCATCATTTTCGCCTTCTTAACTGCATTTACTAAAGCATCTACTTCTTCCATTGTATTATAAAAAGCAAAACTCGCTCTCACGGTTCCTGGAATATTAAAAAACGTCATAATTGGTTGTGCGCAATGATGTCCAGTTCTTACAGCTATACCAAGTTTGTCAACAATAGTGCCAATATCATAAGGGTGAATATCTGCAATATTAAAGGAAATAACAGAAGTTTTTTCCGTTCCTGTCCCGTAAATTTTTAGCCCTTGAATTTTTAAGAGTTCTTTTGTTGCGTACTCTAGCAAAGCCATTTCATGCTTTTCAATTTCTTCAAAACCAATATTTGTTAAATAATCTATTGCTGCTCCAAAGGCAATGCCGCCGCAGATGTTTGGTGTTCCTGCTTCAAATTTATGTGGCATTTCGGCATAGGTGGTTTTTTCAAAAGAAACATCTTTAATCATTTCGCCGCCGCCTTGGTATGGTGGTAATTTCTTACCCCAATATTCCTTTAAATATAAAATACCAACACCTGTTGGACCGCACATTTTATGTGCTGAGGTTACATAAAAATCTACGTCTAAAGCCTGTAAATCTGGTTTTATATGGCTACAACTTTGGGCACCATCAATTAAAACCGCTGCGCCAATTTTATGTGCTTTATCTATAATCTCTTTAATTGGATTTATAGTTCCCAAGGCATTCGAAATATGATTTACAAAAACCAATTTCGTTTTATCTGAAAGTAATTGGTCATACTCAGACATTATTAAGACACCATTGTCATCAATTGGAATTACTTTTAAAATTGCTCCCGTTTTTTCACAAAGCATTTGCCAAGGGACAATATTACTGTGGTGTTCTAATGCTGAAACGATAATTTCATCTCCGCTTTTTAAAATTGAAACAAAACCATTGGCAACCAAATTAATAGCTTCAGTTGTGCCAGATGTAAATATTACTTCGTGAGTATATTTTATATTGAAGTGTGCTTTAATTTTTTCCCTTGAAGCCTCGTAAGCGTCAGTCGCTTCCTGAGAAAGTGAATGTACGCCACGATGGATATTGGCATTGTAATTACTATAATAATCTACAATACAATCTATAACCTGTTGTGGTTTTTGTGAAGTTGCCGCATTATCCAGATAAACAAGTGGATATCCATTCACTTTTCGTTTAAGGATGGGAAAATCTTCTCTTATTTTTTGAACGTTAAAGGGCATTATTTTCTTTTTTATCAAGGTCTAATTTTTCAGTCTTATCAATATCAAAAGTATACGATAGGCCTAATTTTTCTAATGTTACGTTTCCTTTGTACTGAATTTCAGCTTCATTTTCTAAAAGCTTATTAATTCCGCCGTTCAAAATATCAATTTTGTTACTTAGCAATTGTAAAGGTGTAAAAGTTGTAACTAAAGGAACTATAAACTCTCCTTTACTATTTATTGAAATGTCCTGTTTTTGCTTTGCTTTTCCAGCGGCAATGCCATTAACAAATACTTCAATATCTACATTTTTTACGATGCATCCAATATCATTCGGGTTATAGAAAACTGCTTCAGAATCTATTTCAATTAAAACAGCCGAAACCGTTTTAGGATAAATATTCTGAATTTTCTTAAATTCTGGCTCTGTTGAAACGGAACAAGAAGAGTAAAGAGTTGCAATAAAAAATAAGGTGAAAATACATTTCATAACAAAAATTAAATACCCATAATTTTTTGAAATCTAAAAAAATGACGCTTACTTCCAGCCCAGAAT
>JBBSOK010000162.1:0-3925 GCA_038259825.1 Flavobacteriales bacterium | reverse complement strand
TTTCCTTTTCTCTAAAAAAGCATCACGACCTTCCTTTGCTTCGTCTGTCATATAAGCTAATCTGGTAGCTTCGCCCGCAAAAACTTGTTGACCAACCATTCCGTCATCCGTAAGGTTCATTGCAAATTTCAACATTTTTATAGAAGTTGGACTTTTGGCCAAAATTTCTTGTGCCCATACAAAAGCAGTATCTTCCAGCTCTGCATGCGGAATTACGGCGTTTACCATTCCCATTTCATAAGCTTCTTGTGCGTTGTAATTTCTTCCTAGGAAAAATATCTCGCGCGCCCGCTTCTGCCCTACCATTTTTGCTAAATATGCACTTCCGTAACCGCCATCAAAGCTTGTTACGTCGGCATCGGTTTGTTTAAAAATTGCGTGCTCTTTGCTCGCCAAAGTTAAATCACAAACTACGTGCAAACTGTGGCCGCCACCAACTGCCCAACCCGGAACTACGCAAATAACGGCTTTCGGCATAAAACGAATTAACCTTTGTACATCTAAAATATTTAATCTGTGATAACCATCCTCCCCCACGTAACCTTGATGACCACGCGCCATTTGGTCGCCGCCACTACAAAAACTGTAAACGCCATCTTTGGAGGAAGGACCTTCGGCGGAAAGCAAAACTACGCCTATACTCGTATCTTCTTGCGCATCGTGAAAGGCATCAAGCAATTCAGCTGTTGTTTTTGGGCGAAACGCATTGCGAACATCGGGCCTGTTAAAAGCAATTCTGGCAACGCCATCTGCCTTTTTATAAGTAATATCGGTATATTCTTTAACTGTTTTCCAATTGGGTGATGACATATTTATTATTTTTGACTCAAAGATATAAATTGTTTGTGGTTTATGGCTTGCATGCCTTTGGATGGTTTGTTTTTATCCATTAAAATCCACAAACTGTAAAATTCAACATAATGAAAAACTTTTTTCTTTCAATAATGATTCTTATTGCTACAGTTGTTTCCTCCCAAGAAGCGTACAAATTTACAACGTTAACAGACCTAGAAGCAATGCCCGTTATTAGCCAAGGCGTAACTGGAACGTGTTGGAGTTTTAGCAGTACTTCTTTTTTAGAAAGTGAAATTATTAGGCTCACCGGAAAGAAAATTGACTTGAGTGAAATGTACCAAGTTAGAAATACATATCCATTAAAAGCTGAAAATTTTATAATGAGACAAGGCAAAGCGCAATTTAGCGAAGGTGGTTTGGCGCACGATGTTATGAATTCCGTATCAAAAAATGGATTGGTACCCGAAGAAGCTTTTAGCGGACTTTTTGCAGGCGAAACAAAATACAACCATGCAGAGTTGGTGGCTGTGTTGGAAGCTATGGTTAAAACCTATGTTGATAATCCGGGAAAAAAATTGAGTAATAAATGGAAACCGGCAATTGACGGTGTTTTGGATGTTTATATTGGCAAGAATATAACCAATTTCACTTTTGAAGGAAAGCAATACACGCCACAATCGTTCTTAGCAATGACGAAAATTAAGCCTGAAGATTACATAAATATAACAAGCTTTATGCAAGCGCCATTTTATTCAAAATTTATATTGAATATTCCCGATAATTGGAGCAATGGCAGATTTTATAATGTTCCATTAAACGAAATGATAGGAACAATTGATAATGCTTTGGCCAACGGTTTTACGGTAGAGTTGGATTGTGATGTTAGTGAAAGAACTTTTTCGTCAAAAGATGGCGTGGCGGTAATTCCTGAAAATGAAGAAAACAATATAAAAGCGTTACAAGGTTTATATCCAGAAAAAATGATCACACAAGAATATAGGCAACAAGAATTTGAAAGTTATGATACCACAGATGACCATTTAATGCATATTACCGGAAAGTTGCAAGACCAAAAAGGTAATACGTATTACAAAGTAAAAAACAGTTGGGGCACAGATGAAACCAGAAATGCAAATGGTGGATATGTTTATTTAAGTGAAGCATATATGCGTTTAAAAGCAATTAGCATAACGGTACATAAAGATGCAATCCCAAAAAACATTACTTCTAAATTGAATCTTTAAAATTTTGTTATTTTGGTTCAGTATTTGCTGCTAATGGATAAATTTACAACCAATATGAAATATCTATTTTTATTTTTATGTCTAACTTTTTTGACCACATCTTTTGGTCAAAATGACTTTGAAACAAGATATTTTACATTTGGGCAACAATCATTACCCGTTATTCCTAGGGTTGAAGCAGAGCCTAGTTTTTCATTAAGCAATGGACCAAAAAAGATTTCAAAACTAAATTCACTTAAGGTAACAAAGGAAAATTATTGGCAACCAGTGGATATGGCAAGCGCTGTTGCCGATAATAGTAGGTTTATAGAATATCAATTAGATTTAAATAGACCCGCACATAAAAAATCTGGATTGAGTGTAAGTTTTGGTGCTGAAGAAACCGGCTCAACGAGTACTACTAAAAATACAGTATACGAAGAACAGCGCGGATGGTATGATATTAGGCCGAGCAATTATACGTTAGGAAGATATTCTCCTTATACAAATTATCGCCCTTATTATAATAGAGTAAGTAACTAGTCCTTCAACTCTATTCCGTCTTCTTTTAAATTAATCTGCTTGTCCTTATAAAGCGTTCCTATTGCTTTTTTGAAACTTTTTTTGCTCATTCCCAATTCATTTTTAATTGTATCGGGATCGGATTTGTCGTGTATTGCCAGAAAACCACCAGCAGCTTTCAATTCGTCTAAAATAAAATTGGCGTTTGGTTCAATGCTTCTGTAGCCTGGACGTTGCAAAACCAAATCTATCTTTTTATCTGGGCGAATATTCTTGATAAATGCCTTAATTCTATCGCCTGTTCTAATATCTTCAAAAATATCTTCATTATAAATCAAACCTTTGTGAACTCCGTTGATTATAACGTTAGCACCTTTATCCGTCAAATGTGTAATTAAGACATCAACTTCTTCAAAAGCTTCAACCGTTAATTCGTCATTTTGAACAAAACGGTTTGTTTTACTGGAACCAACTAAACGATTTGTAATTTCATCCAAATACAAATAAACAATATACCAATTACCAATTTTCATTGGTCTGGCTTGTTCCTTAAAAGGCACAAAAAGTTGTTTTTCCAAACCCCAATCCATAAAAGCACCATATTTTGTTACATCACTGCAATGTAAATAGCCAAAGGTGTTTAAATCTAAAAACGGTTTTAGTGTAGTTGCAATTGGACGTTCTTCGTTATCCAAATAAACAAAAACAGTAATGTCGTCACCAATTTCAAAAGTTTCTGGCTTGTATTTGTGTGGTAACAAAACATCGTGATCTGAAATTTCACCATCTCCCAAATAAAGTCCCGGATCGGTATCTCGTAAAATTGTTAACGTATTATATTCTCCTAGTTTCAGCATATTGCAAAGCTATGGTTTTAAATTTTAGTTATTTTGTTTGTCTTGCTATCGAATAAATTTAAAATAATCCAACAAAGTTTTATCATTTACATCCGCTGGCGTAAAGATTTCAAGCAATTGCGGATTATCATTTTTTGAATAGAATTTTTCAACTGTTGAAGTCAAACTCTCTTCATCATTTGCAAATTGGTATTCAAAATTGTACATCTTACAGAGTTGTTCGGCTGTATGTTTGTGTTCCGTTTCAAAAAAAGTTTTAAAGTTTTCTGAATTCTTTTCACCCGGTAAAATCCTAAAAATACCACCGCCGTGATTATTGATTACAATAATTTTAAAGTTATTTGGAATATAATTATTCCAAAGCGCATTGCTATCGTATAAAAAAGCTAGATCGCCCGTAATAAATACGGTTTGCTTGCTTGATCCAACCGCAGCTCCAATTGCTGTGCTTGTACAACCATCTATACCACTTGTACCACGATTGCAATACACATCTGTACTATTGTTCATTATATAAAGTTGGGCGTA
>JBBSOK010000161.1:0-3944 GCA_038259825.1 Flavobacteriales bacterium | reverse complement strand
CAGAAATTGAAAGTGGCAACGTTCGCAAACGTGCTGCAGAAATCCAGGCTTTTAATTTTATCATACCCATTTAGTTTCGATTGCAAAAATACATTTAAAAAGTAAAAACCGCTTCTAATTAAAGAAACGGTTTTCTCACTTAAAAATGAAAATATAAAACTACTTAACAATCAATTTTTGAGAAATTCCTTTTGGATTTCTAACTATATAAGTTCCTGCTTTTAAGGTTGAAATATTTATTGAAGCATCTTCATTTTGCGAAATAACTTCTCTTTCTAGCTTTGCAAAAAAATAAATCGCTGTGAAGTTTTTTAAAATAATTTCTTCTTATTATTTTTTCTGAAGAATTGAAGCTAATCTTTATTCAAAAATATTGAGCAAAAGTTCTTTATACAAATCGGCGTTACTCATATTAGCAGCACCAACACCTTTGCCTTTCATATCCACGACCCTAATACCGGCAATTGCAGCACTTACTTTTTTCATTGGATAATTTCTGGCTGCAGTTTGATAATCTTTTATAAAAAACTGATGAACGCCCAATGCTTTTGGTGCATCTGCTTTATTATTAAGCGCATGATATTTTAAAAGTTTTGCAAAAAAGCTATACAAAAGCGACGTGGTCACTAAAAGCGGATGAGATTTTGGATCCTGCGCAAAATATTGAACAATACTATATGCCTTTTTTATGTTGCGCTCCCCTATTGCATTTTGAAGTTCAAAATTATTGAAGTCTTTACTTATTCCTATATTCTCTTCAATTAATTGTGGTGTTATTTGTTGACCTTTTGGAATAATCAATTGCAGTTTTTGAAGCTCGTTATTGATTTTACTCAAATCGTTTCCCAAAAATTCAGTTAACATTTGTGCAGCTTTTGGGCTAATAGTATAATCTCTTTCTGCCAGAACGCGCGTTATCCAAGCTGGAACTTGGTTATCATATAACTTTTTGCTTTCAAAAATTTCACCTGTTTTTGTAACGGCTTTTGCTAGTTTTTTTCGTTTGTCTAAAGTTTTGTACTTATAGCAAATTACTAAAACCGTTGTAGGCTGTGGATTTTCAACATATGACAAAAGATTTTCAATTGTGCGGGATAAATCTTGGGCTTCCTTTACAATAATTACTTGCTTTTCTGCCATCATCGGATATCTTTTAGCACTGCTTACAATTTCATCTATCGTAACATCACGGCCGTAGAGAACCATTTGGTTGAAACCTTTTTCTTCTTCACTAAGGACATTCTTTTCAATATAATCGCTTATTCCATCAATATAATAAGTCTCCTCGCCCATTAAAAAATACACAGGTTTTGTATTTCCCTTTTTGATATCGATTAATATAGATTTTGCTTTATCTAAAGGCATTTTGGAATTTATTAATTAGATGATGTTTTTAAAGGTAATGGGTTTAGTTTTTATGCCTGCAATTTAATAGGTTTGCAAACAAACGACAACAATTACACCGTTTGTCGAAATATAATTTTTTATATATTCAAGTGCAAAAACTAAACTTTCAGCAATATAACTTTCGCTTCAAAAATAGCGAAAATAATGCCTTGGTTTTCGACCAAATTCGTAAAAAGTTTGTTGTTTTAACTCCTGAAGAATGGGTAAGATTGCACGTAGTTGAAATGCTGATTAATCAATTTAATATTCCCAAAAGCCACATAAATGTTGAAAAACAGCTAAAACTTAACGGTATTACAAAAAGATACGATATTGTAGTTTTCAATAGTAATGGTAGCATATATTTAATTGTAGAATGTAAAGCGCCTAGCGTTGCAATTACACAAATAACATTTGACCAAATTGCACGCTATAATCTTGCATTAAGTGCTACTTATTTAATGGTTACAAATGGTTTGGATCATTATTATTGCCAGATGGACTATGAAAATGAAAAATATAATTTTCTTAAAAGTCTTCCCGATTCTAGACCTAATACTATATAATCTATCTTTGCGACCGTGAAAATAGCTATTGTCATTTTAAATTGGAATGGAGAAAAATTGCTGGAGCAATTTCTACCTTCAGTCGTTAAATTTTCCTCCAATTTAGCTACAATTTATGTAGCGGATAATGCTTCAATAGATAGTAGTATTGCTTTTCTAAATAAATATTATCCGTCCATACACATTATTGAGAATAAAGAAAATGGCGGATATGCCAAAGGATATAACGACGCTCTCAAATTTGTTGAAGAAGATATTTATATCCTACTGAATAGTGATGTGGAAGTAACTGAAAATTGGCTAAATCCTTTCACAACTGCTTTCGAAAATGATACTAATCTCGCTGCCGCCCAACCTAAAATTTTAGATTTCAACAAAAAGGAATACTTTGAATATGCTGGGGCGGCAGGTGGCTTTATAGATAAATTTGGATACCCATTTTGCAGAGGTCGCATTTTCGATTCAATTGAAAAAGATAATGGTCAATATAATGACATTAAAGAAATTTTTTGGGCAACGGGAGCTTGTTTGGTTGTTAAAAAGGATATTTTTTGGCAAGTTGGCGGTTTCGATGAAGATTTTTTCGCGCATCAGGAAGAGATAGATCTTTGTTGGCGCATAAACGCTATTGGCTGTAAAATAAAATATATTGGAACAAGTGAAGTTTATCACTTAGGCGGTGCAACTCTTGAAACTTCAAATCCAAAAAAGACATTCTACAATTTTAGAAATACACTTTTTGTCCTTTTAAAAAATGTGAAGGGCGCAAAAGTTTGGTGGCTAATTTTTGTAAGACTTATTTTAGATGGTCTAGCCGGAGTCAAGTTTTTAATAGACGGAAAACCACATCATTTTTTAGCAATTATACGAGCGCATTTTTCGTTTTACGGGCAATTTCAAAAATTTCTGAAAAAGAGAAAAAAGTACGCCACTTCAACTAAATATTTTTACATCAAATCCATTGTATTTCAGTATTTTATATCAAAAATTACTATTTTTAACAACCTAAGATAATTTTTACTTAAATTATTGTTAACAGTTTACCTCTAAGCTAACAAATCGATAAATTTGACCAACCTAAAAAATTAAAACTAATTATGAAAAAAATAATGTTATTGGTAGTGTGTTCTAGCCTTTTACTAACTTCTTGTGTTTCAAAAAAGAAGTATGCTGAGTTAGAAGCGCAACAAAAAACTACACAAGATTTACTTAACACTGCAACTGTAAAATTAAATTCTTGTTTAACGGATTTTGCAGGAGCAGACGCAAGAGCAAAGGCTTTGGCAGACAGATTGGCTGACCTTAAAAGTTCAAATGAAGCACTTATCCAAAGCTCTAAAGACTTAACTGTTTTAACCACAAAGGGAGCTACAAATCTTGAGAAGTCTTTAGAAAGTTTAAAGGAAAGAGATTTAAAAATTACAAGATTACAAGACGCACTTAACAAAAAAGATAGTGTAACGCTAGCAATTGTAAGTAGTTTAAAGCGTGAAGTTGGAATGAACGATCCAGATATTGAAGTTAATGTTGAAAAAGGTGTTGTATATATTTCACTTTCAGATAAAGTTATTTTTAAAAGTGGAAGCTATAATATAACTAGCAGAGCTACTGATATTCTTAGTAAAGTTGCAACTGTAATAAACGGCAAACCAAACTTTGAGGCAATGGTTGAAGGTCATACAGACAATGTACCTTATAATGGCGGCGGAGTATTAATTGACAACTGGGATCTAAGTGTAAAACGTGCAACTGCAATTGTTCGCGAATTACAGAAATTAGGTGTTAATCCAAATAAATTAGTTGCAGCTGGTCGTGCAGACTACGTGCCTTTAGTGCCAAATGATTCTGCTGAAAATAGAGCGAAAAACAGAAGAACACGTATTTTGGTTCTTCCAAAAATTGATCAGTTTTACGACATGATTGAAAAAGAAATGAAAAATCTTGAAAAAGAAGGATAATTTTCTAAATTTTTAAGAATAGTAAAAAAGCCAT
>JBBSOK010000160.1:0-3980 GCA_038259825.1 Flavobacteriales bacterium | reverse complement strand
CGAATTTAAGGTGGCGGATTCAAAACTCTTTCGTCCGCCGTATGGAAAAATGACTTCCAAACAAGCCAAGATCCTTCAAAAAAGAGAATTTAAAATAGTAATGTGGGATGTACTCAGCTATGATTACGACGAAAGCATTTCCGAAGAAAAATGCCTTAAAAATATTTTAAATAACATAAAACCTGGAAGCATTATTGTATTTCACGATAGTTTAAAGGCAGAAAAAAACCTACGGTATGTTTTGCCGAAGGTTTTGGGGTTTATTGGGGAGAAAAAATTATTTTGTAAAACAATATGCTAAATTTATCGAATATTTAAGTTGAGCGAAAAAATTCCCAATTGAGGAGAACCTGCACTACCTGTCAATCTTTGTCCCCAAATTTCAATATATTCACCAGGCAAAAGCTCCACTGTTCCAGCAATAGAAATACTATTGATGTCAGCTGTATTATTAATTCTCATCAACGAATTAGTTTCAGTCAAGGTAGTAACGCCATTTTTCCGTATGAAAAACCCATAAAACTGATCTGAAATATTACCCCGTACAGAAAGGGCAGCATTTACCTGAAAAGTTCTTTTTCTTCTTCCATTATATGTTATTCTATTATTTTGTGGAGAAGTTGTTCTAAACATATTTACCGCGGTTGTAGTATTTGTATTGCCATTTCCGCTTAGATTAAACGGGGTATTCGCAGCATTTGCATCTTGCGCAAAGCCAGTTGTTATACCAGCATTGTAATAAATATTAGCACTGCCTTCATTATCAGATTCCCGAGGTATACCAGGACTGTTTATTACCCAGTTATTATTAAAATTAAACCCTGAATATGAACCGGTAGTATATCTATTTACAAAACCTGATGCTGCAGTAGTATTTCCTGAAAATACTGTTCCTAAAATTACTCCCTCTCCTACAACAGGGTTTGAACTTACATTTATTGCGATATCAGAACCATTTAAAGTACTAAAACCACTAACTTTTTCAATTAGTCCAAATGTCCCCGTAAAAGTTTCAAAAGTTCCATTATTTGAATCTAGCCACGCTTGATTATTTAAAAGTAGATTTCCAATGCTAGTATAAGTAATACCAGTTGTATTATTAACGAACTGCACAATATTGCCAAAATAAAGACCAATATTTGATATAGTACCTACATTTGGAAAATTAGCAACAATAGTATTTTGAACTAATAAAGATGTACCACCTGTAATGGCAAAAGCAGACCCGCCACCCGTTAATGTTAAATTTCTAATACTTCCTCCTGTTGCACCTTGAAATATAGGTCCAGCCAATTTTACTAAAATATCTTCATTAGCGTCCAAGCCAGTTAAATATGCATCATTTAAATCTATTGGAAAAGCTAAAGTTATAGTTCCATTTATTTCCTATAATGTATTTGATTGAAGCAAATATTTTGAACCACCACCAGCGATGAGTTCCGGAGCCAAATCTGCCACAGTTTTCACCAGCTTGTAATTATTCCTTTGATCGGAACCTGAATTTATTTTAACCCATTTTCCAGGAGCCGGAAGGATTGTTGTATCGTAATAGTAAAACGATTTTAAAGTAGTATCATAAACCAATAAACTATTTGCAGGAGTAGTAATTGCTACCCTTTCCACCGTAGTCATTCTTGGCGCCAAAAGCCCTTGAGTAGTAGAAGTAATATCTAAAATGGAAGAAACATTAGGAGTAGTAGTACCAATACCCACCTGTGCTTGGATGGTCATTGAGAAAAATAATAACGCAATTAAAAAGAACCTTCCGATAAAAAAAAGTGTTTTGTAGGAGTATTTCATAATAGGTTAATTCTAAAGTAAATATTTTCCGACAAATTTATTCAAATTTTTCAGAAAAAATACACTTTAGCGATAAAATATGCCCGATAAACGTTAATTATGCTATATATAGCTAAGTAAAATTAATTACATAAAAACTCGAAAGACCTACGTAACCTCTAGTTACAAGCCAGACAGTTGAAGAAAAATATTAATGATTTTTGAGAAATTGGCCTAAATAGTTCTACACGTATTCTTTGACCAAGCCGATTAAGGTGTTGGCATCTTGCTCACCACTCTGGCGCCACTTCATTTCGCCGCTTTTGTAGATTATAAGCGTTGGCAAGCCTTTTACCCGTAACGCTTCAGCAAGCTCTTTGTTTTTTTCTACGTCAATTTTAATGACGCGGGCTTTATCGCCCAACGCAGCCGCAACATCCCGAAGTACAGGATGCATATTTTTGGAAGCTTCGTCCCATTCTGCATAAAAGTCTAAAAGCACTGGGTTTTTAGCTTCTATTAATTCTCCAAATTTTGACATCTATCTGTAGTGTTACTTGAACAATTGATATACAAATATAACATTTCCCGAATATTAAACAGTACTCTGCTTCTTTTTAAGTTTTATGACTGTAATTTCTGGCCAAATTCCAACCCTGCCGGGATATCCTAAATAGCCAAAACCTCTGTTTACGTTTATATAACGCCCAAACTCATTGTAAATACCAGCCCAATTTTCATACCTATATTTTACTGGACTCCATCTAAACCAGCCAGGAATTTCAATTCCAAACTGCATTCCGTGCGTATGGCCGCTCAAAGTTAGATGAAAATTACGTGCATCTTCCTTAACTTGCGCTTGCCAATGAGATGGGTCGTGGCTCATTAAGATTTTAAAATCTTCATTTGCAATCCCTTGGCTTGCTTTAGTAAGATCTCCTGCTTTTTTAAATCCGCCTTCACCCCAATTTTCAACTCCCACAAGAGCAATTTTTTCTCCGTTTCTTTCTATATATCGGTTTTCATTCAGCAGTAAATTCCAACCCATTTCGCTTTGTAGGTTTTTCAATTCTTGTAGATTTTCAGCTTTTTCTGCTTCGCTATTCCAAGTTACGTAATCTCCATAATCGTGATTTCCCAAAACTGAAAACACGCCGTCCTTAGCTTTTAAGGTTGAAAAAAGTCCTTTCCAACCCTTCATTTCAGTAGCTACATTGTTTACCAGATCGCCCGTAAAAAGAATTACATCGCTTTCTTGTTCATTTATCAGATTTACAGCATATTCTACTTTGTGATGATTATCAAAACTACCGCTATGCACATCGCTAATTTGAGTTAATGTATAGCCATCGAAACTTTCAGGCAAATCCTCAAACTCCAAGGTATATTTTAAAACTTTGTAATTATATTTTCCTTGAATCATTCCATAGAGCAACGAAGCAAAAGGAATAGCTGCTAAACCAAGAGCAATTGTGCTCACAAAATTTCTGCGGGATGGAATATAAAAAGATTCTTTACTTCCGCCAATTTTAGAAAACAATCCAACAAAAAGCCGAATAAGATCTTCCCCAAACATAATAACCACAATCAGCATTTTTGGAACGAACATTGCCAAAAACACTCCAAAAATGTACATCATTTTTGGGTTAGTCCGCGCCTCGCCAGAAGTTAATGTATAAATTAAAAGACCCAAGACAAGGAGTGAAGAAATCAAATAAACTCCGTGTAAAAATGGATTTTTAGTTAACGTTTTTACGGCTTGAAAGGCATAAATATCAATAAGAATATATATAATTATAGGAATAATCCAACGAAGCATAATGTGTTCAATAAAGTGCCCGTGCAAGGTACACCCATTAAAAAAGTTGAAAATAAAATTTACTTTTTTTTAACGGTTTAACTATAGTTTAAATAAGTTTTATGTATAATAGGTTTCTTCCTCATGAATTAATTTTTTGAATTTGGGTATTTTCAGCACGTTGATAGTTTTAAAAAAGTAACATCCTCAGTAATCCTGTTTCACATCATAGGCTACCAAGGCCATAACTATTCTAAATTTGCAATACCCTGTGTAATGATTCAATTAAAGTCGGATATTATAATGGGAAAAAGATGCGGCTGCTGTAATTTTTTTTTCAGCAATAAATATAATTATGCATATTTTATAGATTCTATAGGATTTAATAATCATATTGATTCTT
>JBBSOK010000159.1:0-4069 GCA_038259825.1 Flavobacteriales bacterium | reverse complement strand
GACCAAAAATTTATAGAAGTAAATACGGAGAATATTTTATTTATTGCCGGTGGTGCTTTTGATGGTATTAATAGGCATATTTCAAAAAGATTGAATATGCAGGCTGTTGGTTTTACGGCTGCGCAAAAAGAAAATAGTCTGGACCAGGATAATATGCTGCGCTATATAATTCCGAAGGATTTGAAAGATTTTGGACTTATTCCTGAAATTATCGGTAGGTTACCTGTTCTTACTTACATGAATCCATTGGACAAAGAAACGCTTCGGGCAATTTTAACCGAACCTAAAAATGCCATTATAAAACAATATAAAAAGTTGTTTGAAATGGATGGTATTGAATTTGTAATTACTGAAGAAGCTTTGGATTTTATTGTAGAACAAGCAATAGATTATAAACTTGGCGCACGTGGATTACGCTCATTATGCGAGGCAGTTCTAACCGATGCGATGTATGAAATGCCAAGTTCCGAAGAAAAAGAACTTCATGTTACAAAAGAATACGCAGAATCAAAATTGAATAAAAGCACTATAAAAAAATTAAAAGCAGTTTCATAAAACTTTTTTGAGAGCTTAATTAAAAAACGGATACAAATTGCTTCCGTTTTTTTACATTTCAATAAAAAATAATTCTCATGAATTCATTGATAGTAACTCATCAATATAATTTCGGGAATTAGAAAGTCTTGGCACTTTATGTTGTCCTCCAAGTTTATCTTTTTGTTTTAACCAATCATAAAATAAGTTTTTGCGTGCAAAATGTACTTTCGGAGAATTTAGAGTAAGATTATTTGCACGTTTTGCCTCGTAATCGCTGTTTTCCTCCTGCAAGGCTTTATCTAAATGTTCAGAAAAAACTTTTAAATCTTTCGGCGGATTTTTAAATTCAATGATCCATTCATGAGAGCCTTTTTGCTTGCCCTCCATAAAAACTGGAGCGGCAGTATAATCTATAATTTCAGAAGAAGTTAATTGTGTTGCTTTTCGTAATGCAGCTTCTGCATTTTCAATTATCAACTCTTCACCAAAAGCATTTATGTAATGTTTTGTGCGGCCGGTAACTTTAATTCTGTATGGATTTATTGATGTAAAGCGCACTGTATCGCCAATTTTATAGCGCCATAAACCAGCATTTGTCGTAATTACTATCGCATAATTTTTACCTTCTTCTACATCCTTCAGTGCAATCACTATTTCTTTATCCGTTCCATAAACATCCATCGGGATAAATTCATAAAAAATACCGTAATCCAGCATTAATAATAGTT
The DNA here is from genome assembly GCA_038259825.1 of Flavobacteriales bacterium. Taxonomy (GTDB): domain Bacteria; phylum Bacteroidota; class Bacteroidia; order Flavobacteriales; family Flavobacteriaceae; genus JBBSOK01. The sequence continues at coordinate 2,804 of JBBSOK010000159.1, read as the reverse complement.
CCTTACTAGAATTTCGATCTTGGATTGCAAAAAATCCTTCCGAAGCATTGTAAATTTCGTAATATCTAAAATTATCCTTTGGTAATAAATGGTTGTATTGATCTATGTAGGGCTCAAAACTAACGCCGCCGTGAAAATATACTTCCAAATTTGGCCATACTTCAAATAAATTTTCCTTGCCGGTAGTTTCAACCACATTATTTAAAAGAACGAGCATCCACGAAGGCACGCCAGCCAAACTGGTAACGTTTTCTTTTAAGGTTTCATCTACAATTGCCTGCATTTTAGTTTCCCAATTACCGAGAAGCGAAATTTCATTACTTGGCGTACTACTAAATTCAGCCCAAAAAGGCATGTTGTCAATTAAAATTGCAGAAAGATCGCCGAAAACAGTTCCGTTTTTTGTGTATAATTCCTTGCTACCGCCAAGGCGCAATCCTTTTCCTAAAAATAATTGTGAATCTGGATTGTTACTCAAATACATGCACAACAAATCCTTGCTGGCAGCGTAATGACAGTCTTCCAAAGAATCTGTACTTACTGGAATAAATTTACTTTTTGCGTTTGTGGTACCGCTACTTTTAGCAAACCATTTAATTGGTGTAGGCCAAAAAATATTTGTCTCGCCTTTACGCGCGCGTTGTATGCGCTCTTCATTATCTTCATAACTTGTAACAGGAACTCGATTGGCAAATTCTTCATAGGTATATATACTGGAAAAATCATATTGTTTTCCAATTTCAGTATACTTTGCTTTGATTAATAAATTTTGAAGTAACTCCTCTTGCACTTCTATTGGATATTTTAAAAAAAGGTCTATTTGATGAAAACGCTTTTTCAAAAACCACGATGCAATGGAATTTACTAAGGGAATTGGCATAGGTTTGCAGTATCTTTATGGCATAAAAATAAGTAAATTCTTTTTAGAATATCTGCTGAAAAAAGAAAATACACTATTCAAAATTTTTGTAGAAATTCTATTGAAGCCACTAAAATTTAAATTACCACATGACATACGAAGGCGTTTTAACAAAAATGAAAACTGAAAATGGTTCACCCATACAATATTACCTTGTTTTTGAGACAGATTTTTTACAGATGAATCAATTATTGGATAAAAAGATTTCAATAAATTTTTTGAAATATGAATGCCTTAATTGCCGAAAAGAGAAAAAAATATACAGACAAGGTTTTTGCTATGATTGTTTTTTTGAAATACCACAAGCAGCAGATTGGATTATAAATCCTGAAAATAGCAAAGCACATCTAGGAATTGAAGACCGTGATTTGGAGTATGAAAAAAGCGTTCAATTAAAACCGCATATAGTTTATTTAGCAAATAGTAGCGACGTAAAAGTGGGTGTAACGCGCAAAACACAAATACCAACGCGATGGATTGACCAAGGTGCGCACGAAGCTATTGAAATTGTAGAAGTGCCAAACAGATATCTTGCCGGCATCACCGAAATTGCTTTAAAAGAATATGTAAGCGACAAAACCAATTGGCGCACAATGCTTAAAAATGAAGTTACAGATGTAGATTTGGCAACTAAGCGAGACGAATTAAAAAAATATCTTCCCGAAGAAGCACAACCCTATTTTCTTGAAAATAATAAAGAAACTCATTTACACTTTCCAGTACTACAATATCCAAAAAAACTAAAAAGTTTAAATCTTGAAAAGACACCATTTTTTGAAGGCATTTTAAAAGGTATAAAAGCACAATATTTAATTTTTGAAGATGATACGGTTTTTAATGTCCGTGGCAGTGAAGGTTTTGTCGTGCAAATTCACGTTCATTAAAATTTAGCTTATTTCCGCTCTATTAATAACTACGTCTAGCTCCTTTATTTCCTCACCTTCACCCAAGCCAAATCGTTTTCTAAAAAAGTAAACGCTGGCATAAATAAGTGGTGTATCACAAACTGCAATTAGAACTTTAAATAAGAACCCACTTAAAAGTAATGTTGTAAATAATTCCCATTCTATTTTTCCGAATGCACAAAGTAGTAGCAAAACAGCTGAAGTATCTACTAATTGAGAAAGAAAAGTGGAAAAATTATTACGCACCCAAAGATGCTTTCCCTTGGTAACGCGTTTCCAAAAGTGAAAAACTTGAATGTCTATATATTGAGCTAAAAGATATGCTGCCATAGATGCCAAAACAGCAATTACAGTTGCGCCAAAAACCGTCGTAAAAAGCGAATCCCCAATCGGCGACCATGCTGTTGCAGGAACAAGGTCTGAAACTGTAATAATTAGAAGTGAGAATAACGATGCAAAAATTCCGGCAGTTACAACATTATTCGCTTTTTTCTTGCCGTAAATTTCACTAATTAAATCGGTTATTAAAAATGTAATTGGATATGGCAAAATCCCAACGGAAATTTCAAAAGTGTAAATTCCGAAGAAATCCCAATAAAAAAATTTCTGAAAAATTAGATTTGACACAACTAGAGAACAGATAAACAACGCAGCCAATATCAAATAGATACGTTGCGCCAACAAATGGTCTTTTAAAGTATGTATGGCCAAAATAGAATTGAAGGAACTAATTAAAAAATGTTAGAAAGCTTTTCGTTATTTTCGTCTTAAGAAATTGTTGGAAGATACTTTCATCTAACACAAAGCTAATCAAATAAGTACTTCAAAAAAAATTAACCATTATACAATTAGCAACATTATACTTGGGTCTTGGCAGCAATCAAGGCAATAAATTTGAAAATCTTCAAGCAGCAATTAACGCAATATTTATTTATATTGGAGGCGTAAAAAAAATATCGTCAGTTTATGAAACACCAGCT
>JBBSOK010000158.1:0-4168 GCA_038259825.1 Flavobacteriales bacterium | reverse complement strand
TATTTCAATCAGGTTTTTGATGCCTTAAAGTTTACCGATTTACTTCCGGCAACTGTAAAATCCGTTTTCTTTGGTTTTGCCATTGGAATAGTGGGATGTTATAAAGGATATAATTGTGCCAAAGGAACGGTTGGGGTAGGTGAGGCATCAAATTCTGCTGTGGTAACTATCTCGATGCTGCTGTTTATTATTGACTTTATCGCCGTTTTTGTAACCGATATATTTTTTGAAATATAAATGAATTCTGAAAAAAACATAAAACCTGTACTCGAGTTAAAAAATTTGAAAAAGAGTTTTGGAGATAACGATGTGCTCAAAGGTTTTAACCTTAAACTATTTGAAGGAGAAAACTTGGTGATTATGGGGAAGTCTGGTTCTGGAAAATCTGTAATGGTAAAATGTCTAGTAGGTTTAATTCAGCCTGACAGCGGCAGTATTACCATTAAAGATCAGGACATTATTACAATGGGCCAAACGGAACTTGATTTGCTTCGCACGGAAATTGGTTTTCTGTTTCAAGGAAGTGCGCTTTATGATTCTATGACTGTCCGTGAAAATCTGGAGTTTCCGTTGAGGCGCCATAAGGATAAACTGGAAGACTTTAAAAGCACGGATGTTTCAGTAAAAGAAGCTTTGGAAAATGTGGGATTAGCGCATACTATAAACTTAATGCCGGCAGAACTTTCTGGGGGAATGCAGCGTAGGGTTGCAATGGCAAGGGCGTTAATTCTGAAGCCAAAAATCATTATGTATGATGAGCCAACCACAGGTTTGGACCCTATTACAGCGAAAGAGATTATCCAATTAATGCGAACTATCCAAGAGAAATATAATACCTCATCCATTATTATTACTCATGATGTGGATTGTGCACGAGTAATTTCAAACCGAATGATTTTGTTGGTAGATGGTATCAATTATGCCGAAGGAACTTTTGAGGAACTTTCCAATTCAAAAGATGAGCAAGTACAAGCATTCTTTAAAAACTAAATTATGGAAAAATCAAATTCACAAAAAGTAAAGGTTGGCATTTTTGTAGTCGTCGGCACAGTTCTTCTTATTGCAGCCCTTTATTTTATTGGAAGCAAGCAGCAAATGTTCAGTAAAAACATTGAGATTTATGCCACATTCTCAAATGTGAACGGCCTAACCTTGGGCAACAATGTGCGCTATTCTGGAATCAATGTTGGGACAATAACTAACATTGAAATGAAAGAAGTGGGCAAGATTACTATTGAAATGTCTGTGGAAGAAAAATCTGCGCTTTTTATTAAAAAATCTGCCATTGCGTCAATCAGTTCAGATGGTTTGGTTGGAAGTATGGTGGTAAATATTGAACCTGGAGACGAACTGCAAGCGGCAACCGTAGTGTCTGGAGATTTTATTCAGTCTTACAACGGCGTTGGCACTGCCGATATGATGAAAACATTAAATAAAACCAATGAAAATGCTGCATTGCTTACAGCCGACTTATTAAAAATTACAAATAAAATTTTAGAAGGTGAAGGTGCTCTAGGAGCACTTATTACAGACTCAACTTTAACCAAAGATATTCGCGCTACGTTATCCAATTTCAAAAATACTACTGATGGAACAGATAAATTAATAGGATCTTTAAACTATAAATTTTCAAAAATTGATATGGAAAATAGTGCAGCTGGTGTTTTATTAAATGATAAAGAAGTGGGAAATCAAATACACCGTATGATTACCAATCTAGAGACTTCAAGTAGTTCAATTTCAAAAGCAACAGTGCAGTTAGAAACAATGATTTCAGAAATAAAAACTTCAAAAAGCACCTTAAATTATCTTACTAAAGATGAAACATTACCAAAAACGATCGATGCAACAATGCTGGAAATAAATGAAGCTTCTGAAAAATTGAATGAAAATATGGAAGCTTTGAAGCATAATTTTTTGTTTAGAGGTTATTTTAAAAAGCAAGAGCGAAAAGCAAAGAAAGAGGCAAATTCAAGTAAAGAATAGAAAAAATGAAAATAGAACACTTAGATGAGCGAATAGCAGATTGCAAAACTTCTATTGAAACTGTGGTGGCAAAAAATTAATATGGAATGAACAAACCAAACCTATTTTGCTAAAAACCTTGAAAGAAATTGCTTTAAAATATACCATTGGTTGAAAAGTACAAGAACTCAACTGGATTCATAATAGTGAGGCAGAAATTATATGTTTTGAGTCTTTCCAAGTTGAATTTGGAATAATAAATTTTTCAGAATTCTGTGAGAAGTTCATTACTGAAAAAGTTGATGATTTTTCAAAAAGAGATGATTCAATGGGAAGTACCTAATAAACACACCAAAATTGAATATAGTTCTACTTAAATATTTGCATCTTCTAAAATTTGTATAGCAGACTCATAACCAATATCAAAAATAGCATCTATATTCTTTAGGTTGAACATACCATACTTTTCAAGTTTTTTTGGAGCTATTAAAACATCAACATCCTTAAATTTAGAATGACATTGACTACCAAAACTAATCTCGTAAGCTCGATTGGCAATTTGGTAAGAATGCTTTAGTTGGTTAGCGGTTATTTCTTCTAAAGGATTTACATACACGCCAATAATTTTATCGCATTGATTTTTTATGGGCTCGACTGGAAAATTATTTAACACACCACCATCCACATAAGGAACATTATTAATAACAACAGGTGTAAAAATTCCAGGAATGGCTGCTGATGCTAGAATAGGATTGATAAGTTCTCCTTTGTGAAATATTTTTACGATTCCATCAACAAGATTTGTCGCAGGTATATAAAGTTGTTTTTGTAGTGTTTTAAAATCGTCTTCCTTAAGTAATTGGAAGAAATCTTTGTAAAATTTGCTCGTATCTATAAATCCTGGCTTATTGTATGCATATCTTTTGTAGTGAAAAATGGGTATAGTTTTAAAAAAAGTTAAAATTGTTTCCCAAGAATGTCCAGCAGCATAGAGAGCGCCTACAATAGCACCAGCGCTAGTGCCTGCAATATGGGTGATATTGATGCCCTTTTCCTCAAGTGCTTTTAGTACGCCAATATGAGCAACACCCCTTGCACCGCCACCTGATAAAACTAAACCTGTTTTCATAAATTCTAAAATTAACTATTTCACTTTTCAAAGAAAATGATTTCGGTCAACTTTAAATTAGTAGCGCTTACAATTTAAAATGTTTGCGAAATGTATTTTTCAAGTAAATGTTTTTTGAATTACAAGTTAAAAGTCCTATAAAATAGCAATGTAGTTTTAGCTTTACAATTTAAATTAAAGGCATAGAATTATAAATTTTATTATAGATTATGCTACATAGGATGATATTCATCATATTTATTTGTCGTTTTCGCGTGTATATTGTGCCAGTAAAGCAAATTCTTATAATGGATTACTTCGAATACATCAATCACTGGTTCTCTATTCACCCAACTACCACAAGTATTATAAAATATATAGTATGGTTGCTTTTTGTAATGGGTGTAATTCAATTTGTCCGCAGATTTTTAAAGCGTAAAATCACGAATACTTCTACACGTTACAAAACACAAAAAGCGATTGAAATTTTTGGCTATCTGTTTATAATAATACTCACAATATCCTATTTCACAGGAAATATTAAAGACTTCACATTGGCTATTGGTTTGTTCTCTGCAGGGATTGCAATTACACTACAGGAATTATTTTTAAGCTTGGCTGGCTCAATCTACATTTTCTTGGTAAGAGTATATGCACCAGGCGACCGTATTGAAATAAACGGCATAAAAGGCGATGTAATAGATATTGATAGTATTTACACCACAATGATGGAAATTGGACAATGGGTTACCAGCGACAATTATAGCGGTCGTATTGTAAAATTGAGCAATGCATTTGTTTTTAAGGGACCAGTTTATAATTATTCCAAAGACTTCCCATTTATTTGGGATGAAATAGATATTGTAATCAGGTATAATTCTGATATGGATATGGCTAAGGAAATAATGATTTCAACAGCCTCGGAAACTTTAAGTGAATATACTGCTGCTTCAAAAAAACAATGGAGCGAAGTAGTCAATAAGTTTTACATTGAACACGCGGTTTTAGATCCTACACTAGCTATTACACTTACCGATAATTGGATAAAATTCAATCTTCGCTATATCGTAGATTATAAGAAACGAAGAGTTACTC
>JBBSOK010000157.1:0-4207 GCA_038259825.1 Flavobacteriales bacterium | reverse complement strand
CGCAGTTTTATCCACGTATGGCCGTTTATAATGATGTTGAAGGTTGGCAAAATAGTCAATTTTGGGGCCGTGATGAGTTTGCCTTGCCTTTCGGAAATTTTGAAGTGAGCATTACAGTACCAGCAGACCATACATTAGATGCAACGGGAAGTTTACAAAACATGAAAGAAGTCTTTAGTAGTGACATGATGAAGCGTTACGAAGAAGCTAAAAAGAGCTATGACAAGCCTGTACTAATTGTTACACAAGCTGAAGCTGAAGCGGCATCAAAAGGATTTTCAACTAAAACAAAGACGTGGAAATTTAAGGCAGAAATGGTTAGAGATTACGCATTCGCTACTTCCAGAAGGTATATTTGGGATATGATGGCGGTTAAGCAAAAAAATAAAGATGTCATGGCCATTTCATTATATCCACCAGAAGGTAATCCACTATGGGAAGATTGGTCTACACGCGCGGTTGCTAGTACGCTGCAGTCTTACAGCCGTATGACTTTTGATTATCCTTATCCAAAGGCAATTTCTGTAAATGCTAAAAATCAAGGTATGGAATATCCAATGATTTGTTGGAATTACGGTCGCCCAGATAAAGATGGAACACTATCAGAACGCACAAAATACGGGATGATGAGTGTAATAATTCACGAAGTTGGACATAACTATTTTCCAATGATAGTAAATAGTGATGAACGCCAGTGGACGTGGATGGACGAGGGTTTAAATACATTTGTACAGTACGTGGCAGAGCAAGATTTTGGAGAGAAATATCCAGATGCAATCGCACCAAATAAAGAATACCCTTCAAGAAGAGGACCAGCCCGCAATATAACAGACTACATGGGCGGAGACCAAAAATATTTAGAACCTATTATGAGTAAGGGCTTAAACGTCTATGCATTCGGGAGCAATGCATATGCAAAACCAGGCACAGGTCTTAATATTTTGCGGGAAACAGTAATGGGCAGAGAACTTTTTGATTATGCTTTTAAAACATACGCAAACCGTTGGATGTTTAAGCACCCAACACCCGAAGATTTTTTCAGGACTATGGAAGATGCTTCGGCAGTAGATTTAGATTGGTTTTGGAGATCGTGGTTTTACACAACGGACTATGTAGATATTGGAGTAGAAGAAGTGAAGAAATATTATGTTTCATCAAAAATAACCAAGGAAGTAAAGGAAATGATGGCGAAAAGGAACATTTCCGAAAGCGATATTCCACCATTGGTTTATATGATTGAAGAAGGAACAGAAGATTTTGATGAAACTATGCGCAATGCCAAATTGGATGATGTGCAAACATTAACAGATTATATAAATGAAAATATAGCTGTTGCCGATCGCGCTAATTTAAAGAAACCAAAATATTTTTATCAAATAAAATTCAACAAGCCAGGCGGGATACCAATGCCTATAATCGCTGAATTTACATATGCCGACGGAAGTAAGGAAAGAGTAAAGTACCCCGCCGAAATTTGGAGAAAAAATGATGTTGATGTGAGTAAAACTTTAGCAACAGATAAAGAAATAACAAGTGTTGTAGTAGATCCAGACGAAGAAACAGCTGATATTGATACATCAAACAACACTTGGCCAAAGCGTAAAAAGTTAGGTGAATTTGATAATTTCAAAAATAAAGAAGGAAAGAATTAAAAAATAGATAAAATTATATAAGGTTATTTTAGGGTTTAATAGATTGTATTACTTTTAATATTTTCCTTCAAACAAACATATAGATTGACTTTAAAGTAATCAGCACTACAAAATAACTATATTTGCAAAATGATTTTTCAAGCATTTTTTTTATTCATTGGCGGTACCGAAATAGGATTTATCCTATTTATTGTACTTCTTGTTTTTGGTGCAGATAAAGTGCCAGATATTGCGCGTGGTTTAGGGAAAGGATTGCGACAAATTAAAGACGCAACAAATGATATAAAAGGTGAAATCACTAAAAGCGCAGAAAAGAATAATTTGGATATAGATATTACTAAAGATGTCCGAAAGGAAATAGATCAAGTAAAGGATGATATTGATAATATTTCTGGCCCTATAAAGCGAAATCTTTAAATGCTTGAAGCCCTTAAAAAATGGGATCGGTATATTTTTGTTTACCTTAACAATCTTGGGATAGACGACCTTAACGGTTTCTGGATTTTTATAACCCAAATTGAAACTTGGATACCGCTTTACATTCTATTTATAATTTTAATTTTTAAATATTACAAAATTAAACAAGGCTTTGTTGTTTTGGTGTGCATGCTATCTGCAATTGCAGTTACCTTATTCATAACAGATTTTACAAAAGAATATATTTCGCGCTTACGCCCAAACAATGTAAAAGCACTTTCAGAACTAATTAGAATTCTTCAAAAACCAACTAATTTCAGTTTCTTTTCAGGCCATGCATCCAGCAGTTTTGTAATTACCGTTTTTATAGTTTTAGCAATTAAAAAGTACACTAGATATATTATTCTAGCTTTTGTATTTCCACTACTTTTTGTTGCAAGCCGAATATTTGTTGGTGTTCACTATCCAAGTGATATTTTTGTGGGTGCCTTGGTTGGAACTTTAATTGCATTTTTCTTTTTCTATATCTGTAAAAAGGTATTGAAACAAATTCAAAATCACAGTACCGTAAATACCTAAAAGTTCTTGAAACAAATAGCTATTATTTTTTCATAATTGCCTGGTAAGACGACTACGCTTCCAACTCTTCACAGTAAAAATGGTGAAATGCTAAATGCTAATGAATAAAGGGTAATTGCAGCAAACGCCTTTATAAGTTAGACTAAAATTAAAATATATAAATTTAGAATTATTACAGTGATAAGGTAATTACTGTTGAACTAATAGAAACCGGGAATTTTTAGTAGTATTCCATATAATAAAGATCAAAGCCTTCTGCCCAATAATCTTTAATAGTTTTTTTCAATTGAAAACCATTTTTTTGATAAAACCGATATGTTTTTTGGGAAGTTCTTACATTTATTTTAATAATATTTTTCATCCTACTCACATAGGAAATTCTATGTTGTAGTAATTTATTCCCGACTCCTTTTCCCTGATATTCGGGATTTATATTATCCCAACTAATAACTGCTGCTGGAATTTCAAAATTAAGGCCACCACCACCAACAATTTTATCATCACTCAAAATCACGAAATATTTTTCAATCCGTTCATCTAAATAATTTGAATAATCATCGTATTCCTTTTCAACAAAATACTTTGGAATATTCATTTTTAAAATATCCAGTAATTCTGGTTTATCTGCTTCGGTATATTCTCTAATGTCTACGATTGCTTCCATATTTTTTAGTTTTTAACCCGACTTATTGTGAGTCCGTCGCGAATTGGCAACAAAACCGTTTCCAATTTTGGGTGTTCGTTTATTAACTTGTTATATAACAAAAGCGCTTTCGTATCAACGTCGTCATTCTTCACGTCTTCAACAACTTTGCCACTCCAAAGTACATTATCACTTAAAATTACGGAATGTTTTTTTAATTTGGGAAGTATAATATCAAGATATTTTGGATAGTTACTTTTATCGGCATCAATAAATACTAAGTCGAACGTTTTTTTAAGCTTCGGAATAATTTCCAAAGCATTTCCTAAATGCTGAAAGATTTGATTTCCGTAATTGGAAGCATTGAAATATTTTCGTTGAAAATCAAATAACTCTTCATTAATATCAATTGTATGAAGTTCTCCATTTTCTTGCATTCCTTCAGCTAAACAAAGAGCCGAATAACCTGTATACGTTCCAATTTCAAGAATATTCTTCGGATTAATTAATTTTGAAAGCATACTTAAAATCCTGCCTTGTAAATGTCCGCTCAACATTCTTGGTTGAAGTTGTTTTTGCCACGTTTCTCTATTTAATTTCGCCAATAATTCTGGCTCTTTCTGCGAATGTTCTTCAACGTAATTATTTAAATCTTCAGGTATAAAATTCAAAATATGTAGGTTTTATGAAGTAAATATAATTTCGAAATGTTTTAAAAGCTATTGGTTTATGCTCCCAAAATCCTATCAACCAACTTCTTTTTCTCAACTTCATCATCTCCACAAAGCCATTGTATTACGTTGTCATCCCAAATAGCATCACATTGGTCTGGGGTTAATATTTTTCTATCTATAGCCAAATCGAGAATTTTCCCAGGGTACGAAGATTGTACGGCACTTTCCATTTCTCCAAGTGG
>JBBSOK010000156.1:0-4223 GCA_038259825.1 Flavobacteriales bacterium | reverse complement strand
CTTGCACACGATTTTGGTATTGCGTTAAATAACGGCGCGCATCTTTCAGCATTGCGCCGAACAAAAATTGGCGAGTTTGATGTAGCTAATGCAATTGGCATTGAGGAGTTTGAAGAAAATTTACCAAGTTAAAAACTACTTAATAAAAGACTAATTTTCAATGCTTCTCGTGGTTTTTAGCCGAAAATTTCGGTACTTGCAGTCGTGAATTTCAATTACTCATATCGCGCATTTTTAATTACTTCTTTATTAACTGGAATACTTGTGCTTACTTTATACAGTGTAAAGCTTACAAAACAAATTGATGATAATGCGAAAGCTTATGATGTTGAGGTTGCTGAAAAAGACTTGCTTTTACCAGAAGAAGTAGAAGAAAAACTACTGTCTATGGACAATGTAAAAATTGAAACCAATAAGGCTTACAATTCTTCAGAAAAGTATATTTCTAAACTTGAAAACGAAAATACAGACTTTACAGAAACCACTGAAGGCAAAATGCAGGAAATGAATGAAGCTATTGCAAATTCTGAAGGCAAAAGTAGTAACAAAGAAGGTTTAACATCAGTTAAAAAATCTGAAAGCAAAGCAAAAACTTCAAACGGTAGTGATAAAACGGATAAGCAAACTGTTGCCCAAAGCGGCAATCGTAATACAACTATAAGTTACCAATTGATTGACAGAAAAGCGATTGAACTTCCAAACCCTGTTTATACTTGCACATCATCCGGAAAAGTAGTAATTAATATTGAAGTAGATGGCTCGGGAAATGTTACAAAAACTAGCTATAACAAAGCTGCTTCAACTACAAGTAACGGTTGTTTGATTGATGCAGCAACTGAATATTCCAGAATTGCCTACTTTTCAAAAAATCTTTCTAAAAAATCTCAGTTAGGAACTATTACTTTTAATTTTCCAGGCCAACAATAATTTTCAAATATCTTCTTTTAAAAGTTAAAAACGCAAATCAATAAAATATCTGAACCTTTTATGATTGAAGAAAAAACCAGATGTTCTTGGTGTGGTAACGACCCTTTATATAGAGCTTATCACGATATTGAATGGGGTGTTCCTGTTAAAAACGATGCAGTTTTTTTTGAATTTCTAATTTTGGAAACCTTTCAAGCTGGTTTAAGTTGGATTACTATTCTTCGGAAAAGAGAAAATTTCAGGAAAGCTTTTGATGATTTCGATTATAAAAAGATTTCAAAATATAAACAGCCTAAAATTGATGCACTACTTCAAAATGAAGGTATCATTAGAAATAAATTAAAGGTATATTCTGCGGTTACAAATGCCCAAAATTTTATGGAAATTCAAAATGAATTTGGAAGTTTCTCAAAATACATTTGGCAATTTGTAGATGGAAAGCAAATTATAAATGCACTGGACAGTCACAAAAATATTCCAGCTACCACTCATTTAAGTGATAGGATAAGTAAAGACTTGAAAAGAAGAGGTTTTAAATTTGCTGGCTCAACAGTTATCTATGCCTTTTTACAAGCTACCGGTTTAATTAACGACCATATTACTTCTTGCTTTAGATATAATGAAGTTTAAGCTTTTAGCTTCAATAGAGCAATGTTCTGGTTTAAATCGCTTAAGGCTTTTAAACAGTTATTATATTTCAACTCAATTTCAGAATCTTTTATCTTTTGCAACTTAAATAGCTTTTCAAAGTACTTTTTTGAATTCGCGAAATCGCTTCTTGAATAATATTCCGTCGCTAATTTTTTATAGATAAAGGCATCTACATAACCATCTGCAACAACACGTTCGTAAACTTTTACAATGTCAATTTCGTGTTTTTTTACAATAGGTTTTTCTTGGGCGATAGTTTTGGAAAAAATGCCGCTAAAAATGGCAAAGCATAGCACTACAAAACATTTAATCATTAGGGGATATTATTGGGGATTACCCTACAAATATAGACTAAATGCTTTTTTAATCGCTAAAAAGTATCTAAATATTAGAATTGCTTTTAATTAGCTGGATTCAAATACTAAAAATTATATTTTAATTACTTTTTTAGTAACCTTGCCAAATTCCCCTTCTAGCGTAACGAACAAAGTCCCTCTCCAATTGGGATTAAGATCCAAGGTTATTATACCATTTCCATTTTCAATATTTCCTCCATATAATCTTTGGCCTAAAAGATTATGAATTTCAACATTTATAACGCCTTGGATATTCTTCAATTTAAAAGAAACAGCGCCTGTTGTCGGATTTGGGAAAGGGTTTGAAATAGTGTTAACCGCAAACTCTTGGGTTAAAAGTAAATCGTTCTTGATAGTCCAATATCCTTGTGGCGCAACTATTGGCCGTGCTAGTACCTTTCCAGAATTTGCTTCCGCTTCAATATAATATTCAATATCTTGACTGTTCGGTATTGTTATAGTTACAGACCAGTTATTTTCTGCAGAATTATTCATTATAGCTTCAAAATAATCTGTTGCATCCTTTTCTCTCCAAAATACTTTTGCTGCTGAAATACCGCTACGATGTTTGATCATTGCATCTATTTGCACATTTTGTCCAGAAGCTGCCGTAGCTATTGGCTGGTGTATAATTAATAGTGGATCTGCAACACCGATGGTATGCGTTATGCAATGTATTGCACCCAAAGCGGCAATTAAAGGTTCGTTATTATTATCAACATCTATCCCAACTATATTATAACCCGGCATAAGTTCTTGCCAATACGACAAAGCCGGACCATCAGTCTCTGGTCTGTACGTTGGAACCATGATTGTTTTATTCACAAAAACTGCATTTGTGTATGTTCTGTACCAACCATTTGTATCTGGATAACTTCCTGTAGTGCTTGGTGGCGCTGCCAATCTTTTAATTTGATATGGTTCCCCAAACGGAGATTGAAAATTATCTAGAATATACTGAATATTTTCTTCAATTTGAGGACCATCTGCAACTCCTTCAGGATATTCGCTAACTAAAAGTGTTTGTTCATCTAACAATTTCATATGCATATCAATGTGATGAATATCGTCATATGGCAGCACTTCCATTTTTATATAATTGTTTATGCCCATATAAAATTGCATAATTGCATCTATTTGGTTTTCGGTTTTTGCTGAAACTCCATAGGGATTTCCGGGTCTGTTTTCTTCCAATATTAGTCTTGAAGCAAAGGCGTTTCCAAGACCGTCGCTCATATAATTTCCACCTGTATTTACCAAATCATAAATTCCAGAGTTTGTAGTATAAAGTGGAATGCCTGCCATTGTTGCGTGGGCTGTTGGCATTACATCATCATTTGGTCTTGGTCTATTGTATATCCAATCGGTTAATGCACGATCTCCAACTTCATTTTCATAAATTGTATTGCCAGCATAATCCCTAATCCAAATACTATCCCAATCTACATCCAAAAAGCTTACGTTTGTCATATCTACGCCGCCTTGTGTAAGATAAGTAGTAACTGAGGCTGGTGTTTGTGTTGTAATTACAACTTTACATTCATTAACACCTGCAGCAACAATTTGACGTAAAATACCTTTATATGCAGGCTCCCAAGTAATCAGTAAATATTCAACCTCTTCCCACTCTGCTGCTGTCCTAACTGATGTGGTTGGTGGATCTGTTAAAATTGAAGAACGAAATTGAAAGTTTTCAATTAATGCATTTTCATTACTTGTAAGGTTTTTTGGAAGAACTTCCCTGTTTTGAGAGATTGAATTACTGAAAACAGAAAGTATTAAAACGAATGAAAGGTATTTGTAAATTTTTTTCATATAAATATATTTTTGGAAAACATTAAAAGTAATTATTTATTTAATGATTCTGCTTAAGCGACTGAGAATTAACTATTCAAATATTGTAAAAATAGATTTCTCTCAATTTCTTTTGCTCCTAAACTCGCAAGATGATCTGTATAAACTTGGCAATCTATAAATTTATAATCTTTCTTTTTTAAATATTCAACCATAAAATAAAGGCCCACTTTACTGGCATTACTAACTCTTGCGAACATACTTTCACCACAGAAAATCTTCTTTTCCTTTAAATCTATACCATACAAGCCTCCAACCAACTTTTCATTTTGCCAAACTTCAACAGATATTGCATGGTCTTGTTTATGCAGATTTATATATGCCTCTTCCATTTCATTGGTTATCCAAGTGCCGTCTTGGTCTGTACGATTGATTTTTGCACAGTTTCGTATTACTTCAGAAAAATCTTGATTGAATGTTATTTTAAATATATTT
>JBBSOK010000155.1:0-4351 GCA_038259825.1 Flavobacteriales bacterium | reverse complement strand
CAAATTGTTGAAGTACTGTAAATGTTCCTTGTACATTTTTGAAGTTTCTTCGTATACTTTTCGAGCTTTTTCAGTTTGGTCCAATTCATAATAACCAGCAACAAAAGGTTCAAGTAGGGAATAATATTCAAAATATTCAACGGGCATTTTTTCCATTGCCAAATCTAGAACCTTTAGAGCTTTATCTTCTTTTCCTTCATTGATAAGCGCTTCTGCCAATCTTGCAAGGTTGCTTCTATATGTAATTCCGTTTCGGCGTGTTTCTGTATCGTGATAAATATCTGGGCTGCCGCTATTACCCCAATTGTATTTCATAACGATATCATACATTTTGTCCGGATCTATTCGGCCCATATCAAATGGATTCTTCTTATCTATTTTAGTTCGAATAGGCACTAATTTATAAACAACACCTTCTAATTGAAGATAATCCTTCATCCATAAATAATCGTCATCACCAAAGCTGCCACCGCTAAAATAAATAGGTCTTTCCCAATTATTATTCGCAATTATATCAAGCATTAAAAGTCTATTTTTATAAATAATGTTACTCTTAATATCAATATCTATATAAGGTACAATTAAATCTGCATCCTTTTGTGCTACTATTCCATTTCTTAAAACAGCTTCTTTATCAACTGGAATTCTTATTATTTGTGAAGGGAATGTATTTACTTCTTGATCACTTTGTAACATCATTTTTGTAGCAGGACTGTCGTCGGCCACAAAATTCATCCATGTTTTGATGTCGATTGTGTCTTGAGTGGTTTTTTGATATACAACAAAATCTCGCGTTCCAAAGCGATATTTTTCATGTGTAAGTTGTGAAGGTATTGGATCGCTCGTAAACGCCTTTTTCTTCATATCATCTATATACCAATCTGTATTAAATAAACTTGTATTTATAATACGAATGTCTTGCCTGTAGCCTTCAATATTTTGGGCGTACCAAAGTGCGAAAGTATCGTTATCACCAATGGTAAAAATTATTGCATTGGGATCACAACTATCCAAATACATTTTACCCATAGACTGTGCTGTATAGCGGTCACTACGGTCGTGGTCATCCCAATTTTGGGTTGCCATTATAACGGGTGCTGCCAGTGTACAAATGGCAATAATTACTGGACCTGCAATTTTTGGACTAATGTATTCCCGTGCCATATCGTAAAGCGCGTATACGCCAAAACCTATCCACATTGCAAAAACATAGAATGATCCAACTAGCGCATAATCCCGCTCGCGAGGTTCAAATGGGCGTTCGTTCAAATATATTTTTAATGCCAGTCCTGTAAAAAGAAAGAATGCCAGTAAGACCCAAAAACTCTTTTTATCGCTTTTAAAGTGAAAGACCAATCCTAGAATACCTATTATTAGTGGAAGGAAGTAATAGGTGTTTCTACCTTTATTATTTAAAGCATCACTCGGTAAATTTTCTTGAGAACCGAGCCTTATTTTATCAATAAAGTTAATGCCGCTAAGCCAGTTGCCATGGAGATTTGTATATGTTCCTTGAATATCGTCTTGCCTTCCTGTAAAATTCCACATAAAATAGCGCCAATACATGTATCCAAATTGAAACTCGAACATAAATTTCATATTTTGAAAAAATGTTGGTTTTTGAACATCTAGATATTGTCCAAAATCTTTCAAGAATCTGTCAAAATCTTTACTATCAACCATTCCTTGATTGTAGGCTTGTTTGAATTTATTTACCTCTGTTACTAGTTGTTGTTCTCCTAAATAATCGGATTTGATTGTAAAATCTAATCCATCTGTAAATTGGAGATAATTTACAGCATTTTCGGTGCTCCACATTCTTGGCAAAAATGCTTTTTGCGCGTCATCTGTGTTTTGACCAGCATTTTTGTAATTGTTTACTATAACATATTTGCCTGCTATTTCGTCTTTTTCATAGTTAGGTTTATCATCCTTGTACGGATTATCAGGATCTAATCCTACATAACTTTCGGTAAAAAGTGGACCATAAAACAGGTGCGTTTGCGGGTATTGTTCTCTATTATAATATGCAAGAAGCTCCCGCGCATTATTTGGATTGTTTTCATTTATAACAGTACCTGCATTTGCTCTAATCGGTAACATTAACCAGCTTGAAAAGCCAATAAATATGAACAATACACAAAGTAATATTGTATTCAACTTTGCAAAGTGTTTACGGCGCGTATATCTAATCCCATAAATAAATAAACCTATAAAGAGTAAACCAGCAATGATGGTTCCTGAATTAAATGGAAGCCCAATCGAGTTTACAAAGAAAATTTCTGCCCCGCTGAAAAACTTCATAGTCCAAGGAAGAAGTAGAATGAATATGAAAATTAATATTGCAACGGTTACAAAATTTGCAATAATGAAATTCTTGATTGTAATGCGTTCGTAATTTTTGAAGAAATATAAAAAACCAATTGCAGGGATTGTTAAAAGACCCAAAAAGTGGACTCCAAATGAAAGACCAATAATAAATGCAATTAATATTACCCATTTGTCTCCACGTGGTAAAAACATATCTCGCTGCCAACGCAGGCCACAATAAAACAAAACCGCCATAAATAGGGCTGCCATTGCATAGACTTCAGCTTCAACGGCGTTAAACCAAAAACTATCCGTAAACGTAAAGGCCAGTGCTCCAACTGCTGCGCTACCTAAAATTGCAATACTATTACTATTATTTAATTCGTGTTTTTTGATTACAATATCCGTTAACAATATTGTCATAGACCAAAACATAAATAAGATGGTAAATGCACTAGCAAAAACGGACATAAAATTTATTGTAAGGGCAATATGGCTTGGGTCTATTGCAAAAATTGAGAAAAACGCTCCCAAAATTTGATACAGAGGCGCTCCCGGTGGATGTCCAACTTCAAGATTACTGGCTGTTGTAATGTATTCTCCTGCATCCCAAAAGCTTGCTGTAGGCTCTACTGTAAGCCAATATGTTAATAAGGCAACGGCAAATACGAACCATCCGGTAATATTATTCCATTTTTTAAAACTGAAAGTTGGCATAGGGTTTTGTTTTAAGACTGCGAATTTAAGGATAATTAACTATTTTTACGATGCTAAAACGTATAACGAATTACATTTGTTCATATTTCAAGCTGATAGAAAACTATTTAAACAATGTATATTTTAAATAAAATAGTTTGCAAATGTAAAAGATTCTCTTAAATTTGCATCCGCTTACGCGTATTGTCCCATGGTGTAATGGTAACACTCCGGTTTTTGGTACCGTCATTCAAGGTTCGAGTCCTTGTGGGACAACAAGATAAAAAATCCCAATCTTAAAATGGTTGGGTTTTTTTTTATGGATGTGGTCTAAGTCCTATTTTTTAAGATATTTAATAGGATTACCTTTTCTTCAAAAGTAATATCAGCGTTTCTTTCATATAATTTTCGTTATTAGAACATTATAAATAATTAACACTTAGGATTTTCAATTTATATTGTATTCTTCTTTATGTTTAATAATAGTTTCCAATGACAAAGTAAAAATTTCGAAGAGGGCAATGTATAATGCTAAATTGGCACTAAAATTGAGCGTCTTAAAACAAATAATCAAGTATAATGAAAATATTAGTACTTAGCATAATGGCTTTTTTATTTATTGCCTCCGTTCCTGATATTTCAACCATTAGAAAAAATTATTCTCAGGCATCAGATAATAAAGAATTAACCTTAAAATTATTTGAAGAATTAAAACCTATAACCAAGAAAGACCATAAAACTTTAGTGGCCTATAAAGGTGCTATAACAGCTATGATGTCTAAGTTTGAAAACTCGGATAAAGAAAAAAAAATATATTTTACGGAAGGCGTTAGTTGGATAGAATATGCTATAAAAATGGATCCAAACAATATTGAAATACGCTGTATTAGATTAAGCATTCAAGAAAGTTCTCCAAAAAAATTAGGTTATTGTAATAATTTGGCTGAAGATGTAAACTATATAATTAGAAATTACTCCAATACAAACAACCAAGAAATAAAAGCGTTTGTAAGGGGTTATGCACTACAAAGCAAAAGTTTTGATTCCAAACAGAAAAAAGTTTTTGAATAGATTTTAACTGTCATTTCAAATCTTTTCTTATCATCAGAAACAGAAAATCTTAAGGTCTCTAATAAATCACTAGGTAAATTATAAATAGTTAAATCTTAAAAAGTAAATGCGCTTTCTTTGTAAAAAGATGTTCCATTTAATTTAAGTAAAACTCAAATAAAATGTTTTCTGCTTTCAATTATCTAAATTAATTGAAAGTGTTTTGAAAATCTTTATGGTTTTTTCGAATTCCTACTCTATATCTTAAAAGTAATTACTGGCAAATTTGCGTGAT
>JBBSOK010000154.1:0-4378 GCA_038259825.1 Flavobacteriales bacterium | reverse complement strand
TATAATAATCGTTTTGTCTTTATCCGAATAGGCTTCAACAGAAATATCTGCATCTTTAAATATATTCGGAATTGGCAAATCAAAATGTTTTGCAAAATCATAGTCACGTTGATCGCCACAGGGAACGCTCATAACCGCGCCAGTTCCGTAGCCAGCCAAAACGTAATCGCCTATCCAAATTGGGATTTGTTTTCCACTAAAAGGATGCTCTGCATACGCGCCCGTGAAAACACCACTAATGGTTTTTACGTCTGCCATGCGCTCGCGCTCACTGCGTTTTGCGGTTGCTTCAATATAATTTTGGACAGCCTCTTTTTGTTCAGCAGTTGTGATTTTTGAAACTAAATCATGCTCTGGCGCCAAGGTCATAAAACTAACGCCGAATATTGTGTCTGCTCTCGTTGTAAATACAGGAATCTTAAAACTCGAATCTTGAATCTTGAATTGAACAGTAGCACCTTTACTTCTGCCAATCCAATTGGTCTGCGAATCTTTCAACGGTTGTGGCCAATCTATATCTTGCAAACCATCTAACAAACGTTGTGCGTATGCAGAAATTCGCATACTCCATTGTTTCATTTTTTTACGCACAACGGGATAACCACCACGCTCAGAAACACCATTTACTATTTCGTCATTCGCCAAAACGGTACCTAACTGCGGACACCAATTTACTTCGGTTTCGGCTAAAAAGGTTAATCTGTATTTCAACAGAATTTCCTGTTTTTTTACTTCAGAAAAGTTTTTCCATTCTTCAGCAGAAAAAGCTTCAATTTCTTCATCTGCTGCTGCATTTATATTTTTGTTTCCTTCAGAAGTGAAAAACGTTTTTAAGTCTTCAATTGAACGGGCTTTATCTATATTTTTATCATACCAACTTTCAAAAAGCTGAAGGAAAATCCACTGCGTCCATTTATAATATTCGGGATTACTAGTGCGCACTTCTCTGCTCCAATCAAATGAAAAGCCGATTTTATCTAGCTGTCTTCGATAACCTTTAATAATATTATTTTGATAATTTTCATCTTTAATATTTACTGATAAACCCTTATCAACTAATGCTTCATTTTTAATACTTCCGTCTAAATTGACATATTGAACAAGAATTTTTCCAGTTTCATCTAAACATCCTTCAATATTTATACGAGTTGTATTTGCAGGATGTTGTCCTGTTTGGATTGCGTACTGTTCCGCCGGAAGTCCAAACGAATCGTAACCTTGCGGATGTAAAACGTTAAAACCTTGATGGCGTTTGTAGCGCGCATAAATATCACTAGCAATATAACCGAGAGGATGCCCAACGTGCAAACCCGCGCCGGAAGGATAGGGAAACATATCCAAAACGTAATATTTTGACTTTTCGCTATTATTGTCGGCCTTAAAAGTTTGGTTTTCTGCCCAAAATTTTTGCCACTTATCTTCTATTTCGTTGAAGTGATATTTGCTCATTTTAATATGTTTCTGAAAAAAAGCAAATTTACAGTTATTGTAGTAAAGCCAAGTTAATTATAGAAAAACTATTAAAAAATGAAACATAAATTTGGTGAATAATATAATTACGGACACGAAAATTAAAACTTTATGCGTTGTTTAGTAGTAGGTTTAAAATCCTTTGTATTTTTACCGCGTAAATCTAGAATTTTTTATGGCATCCAAATTTGATAAATATCAAAAGCGCAGGTTAATTTCCTCTTACTTTTCGGTAGTACTTTCTGTTTCGCTTGTGTTGTTTTTATTGGGAATGTTAGGGATGTTGGTGCTTAATTCAAAAAAAGTTGCCGATTATTTTAAGGAGCAAATTGCCATAACAATTTTCTTAAAAGACACAGCCAAAGAAGTTGAAATTACACAATTAAAACAAAGTTTAGCTTTAGCAGAATATACTAAAGAAGCCACATTTGTTTCAAAAGAACAAGCTGCCGAAGAACAAAGTGCCACACTTGGAGAAAATTTTCTTGAATACTTGGGTGACAATCCACTGCAAAATAGCATTGATGTTTACCTAATGGCAGATTACGTAACCCCAGAAAAGGTTGACGAAATTACTACAGAACTTTTAAGCAAAGACTTTGTTGATGATGTTGTTTACGACAAACCTTTAATTGCAAAACTTACCGAAAACGTAAAACGAATCAGTTTTTGGGTATTGGTTATTAGTGGCATTTTCACTTTTATTGCTGTATTACTTATTAATAGTAGCATACGATTATCTATTTACGCAAAACGATTTACAATAAAAACAATGCAAATGGTTGGTGCTACAAAACGGTTTATACGTAAACCATTTGTTTGGAGCAGCGTGAGATTAGGTATAATTGGAGCTGTTTTGGCAATGATTGGGATGGCGATAGTTTTATATTATTTAAACCAAAACTTCCCTCAATTACAATTATTGAGTGACGAGTTGATGCTTGTTGTTTTGTTCGTATTTATATTTTTAATGGGTGTCGTTATTACTTGGTTAAGCACTTTTTTTGCAACACAACGATTTTTGAATTTACGAACGGACGATTTGTATTATTAGATGGTAGACTAGCAAAATAATAATTCAACATTTTTACATTTTCTTTTAAAAATTTTGAATCTTGAATATTAAATTTTGAATCCAAAAAAATGGGAGAACAAAAACGAAAAGAGAACTTAAAGCCAAATTTTATTTTTGAGCGTAAAAATTATATGTTTATGCTTATTGGTGTTGCTTTTATTGCGTTAGGTTTTATACTAATGACTGGCGGCGGCAGCGACGATCCAAATGTTTTTAACCCAGACATTTATAGTTGGAGACGCATAAGATTAGCGCCAGCATTAATTTTGATTGGTTTTGGGATTGAAGTGTACGCAATTTTGGTAAATCCGAATAAGACAAATAAGGAAGAAGAAATTTAATGGATTATTTAGACGCCATTATTCTTGGTATCATCCAAGGTTTTACTGAATTTTTGCCAGTTTCATCGAGCGGCCATCTTGAAATTGGTAAAGCAATTTTAGGAGATACTTCTGTTCCCGAAGAAAGTTTGCTTTTTACCGTTATACTTCATTTTGCTACAGCGTTAAGTACACTTGTAGTTTTCAGAAAAGATATAATACAGATTATTGGCGGTATTCTAAAATTTCAATGGAATGAAGAAACGCAATTCGCCTTGAAAATTATTCTTTCAATGATCCCTGCAGTAATAATCGGTTTGCTTTTTGAAGAACAATTGGAATCATTTTTCGGCGGAAGCATTGCTTTTGTTGGTACCATGCTCATACTAACAGCTATACTTTTATGGCTTGCAGACCGTTCAAAAAATACAGGAAAACCAGTTACATTTAAAGACTCCATAATTATTGGAATTGCACAAGCAATTGCAATGTTACCCGGAATTTCACGCAGTGGAGCTACAATTTCAACATCGGTTTTATTGGGAAATGATAAAACCCGTGCGGCA
This sequence comes from Flavobacteriales bacterium, assembly GCA_038259825.1. Classification (GTDB taxonomy): domain Bacteria; phylum Bacteroidota; class Bacteroidia; order Flavobacteriales; family Flavobacteriaceae; genus JBBSOK01. The sequence goes on along the minus strand of JBBSOK010000154.1, from coordinate 947 downwards.
AGATTTTCATTTTTAATGGTCGTTCCATTAATTTTCGGAAAAATTGCAAAAGACCTTTTGAGTGGTGAAATTTCTATGCAAAACTCACATCTCGGCGTTATGGGAGCTGGCTTCATTGCCGCCTTTATCTGCGGATTAATTGCTTGTACTTGGATGATTGCAATCGTCAAGAAAAGTAAGCTTCGTTATTTTTCAATCTATTGTGTGGTAATTGGTTTTGCTGCAATAATCGCAAGTTTTTACCTATAATGACGGCAGAAGATTACCAAAATGGCCAAATACTTCTAATAGACAAACCATTAAATTGGACCAGTTTTCAAGTTGTAAATAAACTTAGATGGCTTATTCGAAAATCATACAACATCAAAAAAATAAAAGTTGGACACGCAGGCACATTAGATCCTTTGGCTACAGGGCTTTTAATAATTTGTACAGGAAAATTTACTAAGCAAATAGATTCCTACCAAGCGCAAATAAAAGAATATACCGGCACAATTACTTTGGGTGCAACAACACCAAGTTACGACCTTGAAACCGATATAGACCAAAAGTTTGATATATCAGAAATAACTTCTGAAAAAATACACGAAGCTACAAAACAATTTATTGGTGAAATTCAGCAAAAACCACCTGTTTTTTCAGCTTTAAAAAAGGAAGGGAAAAGGCTTTATGAATATGCACGCGCCGGAGAAGAAGTAGAAATACCAACCCGAACAATTACAATTTCAACTTTTAAAATTACAGACATAAAACTTCCAAACGTGGACTTTAGAGTTGTTTGTAGCAAAGGCACCTACATACGCTCGCTTGCACACGATTTTGGTATTGCGTTAAATAACGGCGCGCATCTTTCAGCATTGCGCCGAACAAAAATTGGCGAGTTTGATGTAGCTAATGCAATTGGCATTGAGGAGTTTGAAGAAAATTTACCAAGTTAAAAACTACTT
>JBBSOK010000153.1:0-4472 GCA_038259825.1 Flavobacteriales bacterium | reverse complement strand
ATTTATTTCCAAAGATGTTTGAGCATTTAAAATTTGCCCACCAATTAATAAAAACAATATGGTAAACAACTGATTGTGTAATTTTCTATACATATTTTATATTTTTTTTGAAAGCTTAAAACCAGGGTTTAAACATAATTAATTTAAATTATCAAAACCAAGATTTATCTTATTAGCCTAAAATAATAATGTGTAAATAAAAATGAATAATCTAAATAATATTCCACCTTAAATGACATCTACTAATTCAATATTCAACATTAATATTGTAAAGTTAATCTTTTCCTAATTGACCAACTAAGCTTAAGAAAATCGTACAATCCCCAAATTGGAAACGATACTTTTGCAAAATGAAAAAAAGCAACCGCACACAATTTGAATTTATTGCGCTAATGGCTTCGCTTATGGCAGTTGTTGCGGTTGCGATAGATGCAGTTTTGCCTGCTTTAAATATTATTGGAAAAACAATACATACTGCTCAAAAAGTTGATAATCAATTTATAATTCTTTCAATTTTTATTGGTCTTGCTATCGGGCCACTTTTATTCGGTCCATTATCCGATGCCAAAGGGAGAAAGCCAATGGTTTATATAGGTTTCGGAATTTTTGCAGTTGCAAGTATAATCTGTGTTTTAGCCCAAAGTTTAGAAGTTATGATTATTGGTCGCGCTTTACAAGGTATCGGGTTATCTGCACCTAGAACAATATCAACCGCCATAATACGAGATATATACGAAGGCGATTATATGGCAAGAATTATGTCTTTTGTTTCTGTTATTTTTATTCTAGTGCCAGTTGTGGCGCCTGTTCTGGGTAAATTTATTATGGATCAATACGAATGGCAGGGAATATTTTATGTACAATTACTTATTGCTGTTCTTGTTTCAATTTGGTTTTATTTTAGGCAGGAAGAAACACTATTACCTAAAAAGCGCAAAGCTTTCAAAGTTAAAAATATAAAAGCAGGTTTTCGAGAGGTTTTTCAGCATAAAATTACAATGGGCTATACGCTTATTTGGGGATTGGTGTCTGGCTCATTTATGGTTTACCTAAGTGCTTCTCAACAAATATTTGAAAATCAATATAACTTGGAAGACGAGTTTCCTTTTATTTTCGCGGGTCTTGCTTTAACTATTGGTGCTGCCACTTTTGTTAATGGAACATTTGTTTTACGCTTCGGGATGCGTAAGCTAGTTACAGTTGCACTCTTTGCGTTTTTTATTGCTTCAGTTACGTATGTTATTCTTTTCAATTCTGGCGAAAATCCGCCGATAGAAATTTTAGTTCTATTTTTTGGGATTCAATTTTTCTTTATTGGATTTCTATTTGGAAATTTACGAGCTTTGGCAATGGATTCTTTAGGCCATATTGCTGGAGTTACCGCTGCAATAACAGGTTTTATAGCCTTATTTATTGCAATACCAATTAGTGCACTTATTGGAAGATTTGTTGCTACTTCTACCCTACCGCTATTTATCGGATTTTCAATTTCGGCGGGTGTTGCTTTGCCAATTCTTTATTTTGTGAAGCGCATTGAAAAGGGTGAAAATTTTTCAATCATAAAAAAAGCAGTGTAATAAAGATCTTTACAGACATTTTAATTTTATAAAGTGTTTATGAGTCTAAAGTAGATTTTCTTGCTTTCTATTTTATAGAGGCTGTTATATAGTATAATAGGCTGCCGCCGTCGGCATTCTCAAAATCTAAGTAAATCTGTTTTTGGTGTAAATCTATTTTTATTGTCAAATCTCTTTCATTATCAATTAAGTATACACTAAATTCATCTCTATTTAATTCAGTAAAAGTGAATTTACTATTATTTTCCGATGATAATTCTACCCATTTTGTTGCAGATATTTGTTCAAAACAACCACCAACATAATTTACACGTCGTACATTTTCTGCTGTTACTAAGCCTGTAGTTTCATTATTTTTTGAAATGGTTTGTTTGCCTTCTTCAATCTTTTTCGTTGAACTGATTGGTTTTTTTTCTTCTACCACATCAATAGTTTTTGTATTTGCTTCAATATTTTCGGCATCTTCTTCAAAAGTGGCAATTGCATCAATATCATATTCATGCTCGTTTAAAATTGAATCTGTTGCTGCTGCCCCACTTTCAATTTCATTCTCTTGGCTATTGTTTGAAGTATTGAAAAAAAATGAGGCCAACGCAATTATGGTTACTAAGCCAACTAGAATAGATCCATATAGTAAATTTTTCCGCTTTTTATCTGGCTTAGTTTCATCAGAATCTGTTATTACTGTTTTTGTCTTAGTATCGTGATTATTCTGGACTTCAGGTATTATTTCTGGCTCTATATTTTTTCTTTCCTCAGCATCTATAATTTGTTTTATCTGCTTAGTTTCTGCTGGGTTTTCGGTAGATACATCTACTAATTTAACTGCAATGTTATTTTCTAAATTTAGCGCTTTTATAAGTGTCGCGATTCCAACTTTATAATCGCCCGAAAAGTCGGCATATTGTAATCTTCTTAATCTAAACGGAATGTCGCAAGCTTCTAAAAGTACCGGGACTACATTTTTGTGTTCTTCTAAAGCATACGATACTTCATCCATAACATTGTTGGATTTTACCGATGAAACAGATAATACAACTAATAACGTTTTTGAGCTGGACAAAGCTTTTTCAATTGAACTATCCCAGCGCATTCCTGGGCTTATATCAAGTTGATCTAACCAAATTGTGGCGCCTGCCTTACGAAGATTTTTGGCAAGATTAAGTACAAATTCTGAATCATCCCGAGAGTAACTGAAGAATATAATTTTGTCTGAATCCATTTTAAATAGGGTTTAATTTTTGGTTTTGCCATATTTTTGGGGATTGCAAGATTTATTTAGTCACAGAGATTGTAGGTTTCTTCAAAAATTTCTTTATCACAAGCATATTTTTCGCCTCTAATGCCTATCATTAGCCAATCTCCTGCTTTTCCTTTCATTATTCCTTCCATAGTTTCAACTTCAAAAGGCTCATTAATTTGAACACATTGTATAGGAATCGGCTTTTTTACCGCCTTTTCAAATTCTAAATCAGGTATTATATTTTGAAGGAATTTCAACATAAATTCAGTTTAATTTACGATAAAAAATTGGTTTTCAAGAATTTAATAAAATTATCCTCTTCACTATCGGTATTTATTAAACAAGTATACGCATTAAAAGCGTTTGTATAAATTGATATTTTTTCGCGAATACCGCTCATTTTTGCAGCTTCCGAATAGTACTTTTTAGATTCCTCAAAATTACCCAAATACAAATTTGCTTCTCCTAAAGTTGCTAATTTCCATAGACTGTTAAATGGATCTTTTTCCACAGAAGTTAAGGTTTCCTCTGCATATTGCGTCATCATTTCCATATCATTTTTGCAAACTATACTTAAGAATGCAAGATTGATAGCCAAATAATAAATCTGCCGGTTGTCATTTTTTTTCCTGGCTATTTCAAGGCCTTTATTGTAATAGTTGAAGGAATTTTCTCCATCACTTTTGTTGAACGTTTTCAAATAATTACGTTTAAAACGTCCTCCAATAATGCCCATTAAATTAGAATTTTCCTGAGCTAAACTATTGTTCTCTATAATTTTTAATGCCTCTACTGCCCTATCCGCGCCCTCTAAAGCAAAAACAAGTTGCTCTAAACCTTTGGGATCTAAGGCTTCAACTTTTGGGAGAAGGGTTTTAATTACATCATCATAATTTCCTAAGGCAATATTTATCTCTTCTGAAGAAGAAAATTGTGAGTGAAATTTATTGTTGGTTAAACTGTTGATGATTAACGAAAATGTATCACTCTCTTCATTTTCTATTGAAACCATACTAAAATGATCACCTTCTACAACGGCCTGATATTCTTTCTTAAATGGCTCTAAACTTGAAGATATTGGCACGAAATTATCCTTTGTAGCTGCTACAGCTTTAAATGAAAACGGATATCCATCATTAAATCTTTTATTCCAATTAATTCTTAAATTTTGGATATAATCGCTTTTCTCGCTTAATTCCTTTAGATTTTCTTGTTTAAGTTCCGCCAATACGTTTTCAGCAATACCAGCGCTTGGTGTTCCAAATAATAATACGTGACTTATTTTTTGTAGTTCCTCATCACGTAAACTAACAATTGCTTGTTGTACAACTATGCCACCCAAACTGTGGGCAACAATTGCTATACGCTTATATTTATTATAATTATGCTTAATTGAAGTTGCCAAATAACTGGAAATAATCCGAATATCCGTTGTGGAAGCCCAAACATTATGACCCATTTCTGGGTTTACATTTTCAGCATATCCAAGTGGAACCATGTCCCAACCGTCCAATTTTTCTTTCTTCATCAATAAAGAAGGAATTGAACCAAAAGTAGATTCTGCTACTCCCGAAAACCCGTGAACAAAAATAATTAGATTATTGGCATTTTCAGTTGTCCTAAAGTTTTCAACTATTTGTTTTTTAGTAGGT
>JBBSOK010000152.1:0-4503 GCA_038259825.1 Flavobacteriales bacterium | reverse complement strand
TTTTCGTTTTATATAATCTAATTGTCTTACGTATAGATTACTAAGTGTAGTGTTCCGCTTTATCGGTGGATTTAATTCTTTCAGCTTTTCACAAAAATACAATAGTAATTCTACTTCAGTTTCCTTATTTTGGGAATATCTAATAAACTTTATTGTTTCCTTTAAAATTTTCCGAACACCTTTTTTAACCCAATAATAATTCTTGGTGTTTATAGTTTCAAACTGTGAATCTATATTGGCTTTTATACTTTCAATAAACCCAGCCTCATAGGAAGATTCAAATAATAAATAGGTGAGCAGCTCTTTATTTTCTTTTTTGAATCTTGAAAGCCGTAAAACCAACTCCACTAATTTCTCAGGAGATTCTTGCTTAAGTTCTGTTTTAATTTCTTTTAATGAAGCTGCTTTCAAATTATTAGAATATTGAATGTTGTAATTTAATTGAAAATTAATTTAAAGTAAAAACGGGGCTTTACCAATTCTTTTTTTAAGTCTACATTGGTTAACATTGAAGTTAACAAGGTACGTAACGATTCATTTTTATTTGCTTTTTTGACTACGAAATTAAAAAGTTTTGGATATTTAAGCATATTTTGAAGCGAACGTCCCAAACGCAATTCATTCCACATTTTATTATATATTTCAACGTCGTATTGTTTATTGAATTGTTTGCTACAATCGTTTTTCTTAAAAGAGTATATAATATGTTTTGCAGCTATTCTGCCACTTCTTATGGCGTTACCAATACCTTCACCTGTAAAAGGATCAATTAAATTTGCAGCATCGCCCAAAAGTAAAAAACGATTTCCTGAGAGTTGTTTTTTCTTTGAGCCAATTGGCAAACCAAAACCTTGGATAGTTTCTAAAGGTTTCGAATTTATAAATCTATTTCTAATATTTGGATGTGTTGCAATAATTTCATTCAGCATTTCTTTTAAATTCAAATTTTGCTTGCTCACTTCGCTGCTAAGCATTCCTAGGCCTACGTTTGCTTGATTGTTGGGTAATGGAAAAATCCAAAAATAACCTGGCGATAATTCTTTGTAAAAATGAAGTTCAATATGGTTCTGTTCGTGAAAACCGGTTACGTTTTCAAAGTATTGTCTTAATCCAGCACAATGGTGGTTTTTTTCAAGCTTGTTATTTGTAAGTTTTCGGTTAATAATTGAATTTGCACCATCTGCGCCAACCACAAATTTTGCTTCAAAAATTGATTCTTTTGTTTTAATTAAAACTAAATCTTCTTCAACCGAAACATCAATAACTCTTGTATTTTGAAAAATTGTAATGCTTTTGCATTTCTTTACCTCTTCAAATAGAAAATTGTCGAAATCAATTCTCTTTACAATATAGCCAGATGCAGACTTTCCATTTTTAGTTGACGTTTTTTCTTCTGTATTAAAATCTACATCCAGCGATTTTCCATTTGGTGAAAAGAATCTAACGCCATTTGAAGCTTTTTTAAAGCTTTCAACTTTAAATTTTGAAAGTAATTCAGTATTTATTTTACCTAGTTGATTAATAACATCGGCACTTAATGCATCTCCGCAAATTTTATCTCGTGGAAATGTTTCCTTGTCAATTAAAGCAATTTTTAATTTTGTTGAAGCTAATTGAAGCGCACAAACACAACCCGCTGGGCCTGCGCCGATAATTACAACATCAAACGTTGAGGAGTTCATTTAAAAATTCAATTCAATTTAAAACTGCAATTCCATTACTCTAAAATGCTTTAGTTCCGAAAGTTAATTAATCAACCATAAGGCGAAGAATGTGGTCGCCATCAGCATCCGTAATTCTTACAAAATAAGTTCCGGTTTGTAATTGCGTGTTCAAAGAAAATTGCTGACTTACATTTTCAATATTTTTTGAATACACAGTTTGACCCGTTATTGAAATAATCTTTATTTTAAGATTGCTATTTATACTGTTGTTTTTAGCTTGAATTTTAATAATATCTTTTACTGGATTGGTAACAAGTGTATATTTTTCAATGACAGATAAATCTGAAGTTCCCAAAACTCCGTTTCTAATTTCAGCTAAAGCAAACTGCGCGCTTGCATTGGTAACGCTTACGTGCGGCTCATTTACATCTGGAATAAAACTAGCGGCAAACGGCGAATTATCTAAATTTGGAGTAGCAAACCAATTATTTTCACCTTCAATTGCCAACGAACTAATCAGCGGAATAAAACTAAAATCGTCTTGTTGTAAGGCATCTACAAAATCTTGAATTATTGGATTTCCGCTACCATCGCCAACGGCATTTGAAATTTGAGAAATTCCTCCAGGTGCAGCATCAATGCCGTCCGTAAAATCAAAAGATTGACTATTTGCATCAAAACTACCAATAGGAATTCCTACAAAAAAACTATCAAAACTTGTAACATTAATATTTTGTGAAGCTGGTGGCGTAAAATGAAGGTTAACATTTGCGGTTGCGCCACTACCTAAATCTAAGGTTGTATCTACTACCAAAACTCCTGGGCTGCCAATTGCAGTACCCAAACCACTGCCATTTACCATTGCCACATTTCGAGTTTGTTGCGGAAAGCCAAGTGCATCTAATTCTGCTTGAAAGGCATCTCTAAAGTTTGGTGCACCATCTGGTAATAATTTTGTTGGATCTTGCTCAAATGTGGAGTCTGTTAGTAAATGTGCGTAAAGATGGTCGTACAACATTTCCTTTGCGGCTGGTGAGTCCAATAATTGGTCTAAAACCGCTTGCGCATCTGGATCGCCAGTTTGTTGCGCCAAATAATTAATAAGATATTGGAGGCTAATTGGCACGTTTGCGCCTCTGTGTGGTGCATCAAAACTTATGTAGAGTCTGGTGTCGGCGTCAAGTGCATTACTTTCCATATACGTTAAACCGTAGCGAGCAATTAATCCGCCCATACTTGGCCCAAGAATTACCAATTGCTCTTCACCAATTTTATCAGTATTTATAAAATTAATAAGCTCTACCAAAACCATTGCATTGCGCTGTATATAATCTGCACCGCCATCAATATCTTTTCCATCGGTTGTATATTGTGGGGCGTTTAAGATTACAATATCAAAACCTTCGTCTCTAAGAATGTCGGCAAGATTTTCACCTCCAAAAGATAAGCTATTATAAAGACCATCGATATTTCGGGAGTCGCCTGGATCGAATCCATCCAGAATAATGATTGGTTTGTCTAGAATTCCATTAGTATTATCTAAAAATATTTCATACTCGCCTTGCCCGAAATAGGCTTGTGTTTCATCATAACCTTGGTAGGCAATGCTTGCTGTTATTGGCGTGACAACTAATCTGTTTGCTACAGGAGAATTATCAATTTTACCTAAGAATGAAATTTGTGCATTTGCGTGAAGAGCGATTAATAGTATAAATAGAAATGTAACTTTTTTCATAACTTCAATTTTTTTAAATCCATTGTAAGATACAAAAAGAGCGCACTATTTTATAATAGATAAAGTGGCTAAATTTCAATATTGAATATATTTGAAAACCTTGTATTTTAAAATATTCAAAATAGAATGGAAAAACTAGAAAAACAGACCCAATGATATTCTACCAAATCGCCGACATTTTCTTTGTTGTTTTTCATGCTGTGATTATTTTATTTAATGTGTTGGGATGGATATTTAAGAAAACGCGCAAATATAATCTTGCGCTTCTAATACTCACGGGACTTTCGTGGGGTGTGCTAGGTATTTGGTATGGTTTCGGCTATTGTCCCGTTACCGATTGGCATTGGGATGTTCTTCGAAAATTAGGTAGCGAGCCAGAATTTAACTCCTACATTCAATATTTGGTAAAACGGCTAACTGGAATAATAGTTTCCAGCAAAACTGCCGATTTATGGACGGGTTTAGGCTTCGCACTTTCGCTAATACTATCTTTACTGTTGAATATTAGGGACTATTTAAAGAAACCGCGCCTGAGAAAAATGTAACAATTAAAATAAGAGTTCTATTTTACTATTTAAATCACCAAGTCAAATTTTTAATACGACAACATACTTTTAATTAGTATCGAATTTCCTTTATCATCATCCGTAATAAATACAACTTTGGTATTTCCGTTTGAAATTTCTTCAGTCACTGTTACGGATTCAACTTTTAGATTTGCATCGTTATTTGGTATTTGGCAAAAAGTGACAGCGTTAGATATTTTATTCTTTCCAATATCGATTAGTCCAACAAAGCTGCCCAATATTTCGCCATCGTCGTAGGCATTATCTGTGTTTTCAACCGATGCTGTAAATATAATTTTATCTCCTCCTTTTAAAACTGTCGCTCCTGAAAACCCTGCTTCAATACCATTAATCTTCGGCAGGGAAAACTCCATTGTTTGTGGTTCTGGAAAAGGAGTTTCACCTTTTATAAATCGTATTAAAGCTTCGTATTCGAAAGTGATAACTACATTCTTTTTACGGTTGAAAAGGTAAATCTGTTTATTTGAAATAGCCGTTGCTTCAATATTTAATTCAGAATCTTGTAAGACTGTTAGGT
>JBBSOK010000151.1:0-4764 GCA_038259825.1 Flavobacteriales bacterium | reverse complement strand
CAAATTGAATTCACGTTCTTATGAAACCGAAAGCGGTGAGAAAAGATATGTTACCGAAGTGGTAGCTGATGAAATCCTCTTACTTGGAACTAAAGATAACGGAAACGCTTCATAATAGCGTAAAAATTAAAGAGGGCGTCTCAGTCGAAAGTTACGCCCTCTTTTTCATTATTAACCTAACAAATAAATTAAAATGATAGCACAAGTTAACGAAATTAAAGAGGGATTACAACATTTTCACGGTACGGAATTGTTCTATCAAATCCCATTATTGAGAACACGTTTTACGGACGGACTGAAATACCTTTCTGAAGTTGCAGATTGTTTTTGGCTTATTACAGATACTTCCGTAATCGCAAAAAGTCTGATGGACAGGAGCGAATTTATTACAATCGACTTTAAAAGATTGTCCGAGGATAAACAAGATTTCACAGGTTACGAAGCAGAAATTATTTATACGGACGGAAACAATAACATTTTAGAAAAGCACGGCTATCGGGCAACGGATTTTCCATTGGATGAATTGCGGTTATTTTTTGTAAATGATACACTAATGTTACCAAGCGAGTATTAAGAAATCTAAATAGAAATATTATGATTTATCTTAATTATACGGACTTAAACGAAGATGCAAAAGAACGACTTTTGGAAAGTTCAAGAGTAGAAGTTCAAGAAAAATTTGGCGAGGATATTAAAAGATATTCAGATGAAAACAACACAAATTTTGAAAAGATGATTGAAGAAGAAGCGATGCGAAATATGTATAGCTATAACTATGTTTTCAATATCTAAAATAAGCCAAATATTACCACAAAGACCTTTGAGATTTCAGAGGTCTTTATTATTAATTAATTTCATTATTCACAAAATTAAGTGTGATTTAGTAATAATAAATCTACAATGTCATATTCCAAATCTTAAAAAATAAAGGTTGGAATTTAAATTTGAAAAAAGCCATTACATTTTATGTGTAATGGTATTTTTTTTTGTCCAGCGAGCTGGACGAAAAGGAATAGCAAGAGGGTAACGGGCAGAGCCGCGTTACACATTCCTTTTAGTTTATAATACATTGATTTTCAAATATTTGAAAATTAATGGATTATATTGATTTCTTCGATTTGCGTCAAATTCCCTTGAAAGGACTGTAAATAGGGATGGATTTACGTCAAATGCACAAAAAAGCGAAAGAAAATGGACACATTCATTACAATCAGATTCAAGCGGGAAACAGCAAAACGGTTTCAGGAATTTTCCAAAACGCACTTCAAATCGCACACCGAAACGATGGCGACGATGCTCGATTTTTTTTTATATAATGAGATTTCTCCAAAAGAAAAATTGGGCCCGACCGGAAGGACGATCGAAGCCAATTTAAAGAAACGTATAAATTCCGTTATAGCGATTATAAAAGATGTCGAAAAGAACCAGACAAAACCAACCGTGGCAATGTTGGAATCTCTTTTTCTAAACGAAGAACCTAAAAACAAACCGTTGATTTTGGAGAAGAAATTTGTGGAAGAAATGAAACAAGTTCGATTTCAAGAAAAGGAAAATCAAAACAACCAGCTCTAAAATATAAAACTATGTACATTACAATTACACCCCAAAAAATGGGAGGCAATTATTCCAAAAGTTCTGTGGATTTTGTTGGGTATCTGGAGAAAGAAAACCAAGAATTGGAGCAGCAAGATATGGAGCATTTTTTCAACCAATACGATGACGGGATTTCGGCGGAGGAAGTTGTTCATGAAATTGATGGAAATACCGCAAAACTTGAAAAGCACGAACCACGATTTTATTCTATTACCGTAAGTCCTTCAAAATACGAACTGAAAAGGTTGCAGAACCATAGTACGGATTTGCAAAAATATACCCGTGAGTTTATGAAAGATTATGTTGCCTCATTTAATCGTGAAATCAATGGACGACCAATAAACGTGGACGACATAAAATACTATGCAAAAATTGAACATCAACGAACTTTTAAAGGAACGGACTTTCAGGTAAAAGAAAACCAACCGTATGCTACAAAAATCCTAAAATTAAGGAATGAGATTAATAACATTAAAGAGGGCTATTCAAGTGGTAATGTAAAACAACTTGAAAAGGAAATTGAAAAATTGGAAATTCAGGCTCCCCACAAACAAAATGGGAAACGAATTGTGCAGGGATTGCTAAAGGACGGAAACCAAAGTCATATCCATATTATTGTAAGTCGAAAGGATGCTTCCAATAAATTCAGCTTGTCACCAGGAAGTAAATACAAAGCATCCGATGTTGAATTAAATGGTAAAACGGTAAAACGAGGATTTGACAGAGATGGATTTTTTACGAAAGCGGAAAAGACTTTTGACAAGAATTTTGGCTATCAAAGGAACTTTGCCGAGACCTATAATGCTCGTAAAGATTTTATCAAGAATCCAAATATCTATTTTGCTGCACTTTTAAAACTTCCAACTACCGAAAAGGCAATGGCTTTTAAATTAATGAGTCAGCAAGGAATTCCGATAATGCCAAGTATTCCGATAAATCAGGCACAGATTGCGTTAAAAATTTTTAATAGGCTTAGGAGAGGAATTGACATTGCAATAAAATCCAGTTCTATAGGTATTTAATTAATGAGTTATGATATTAGACCAAAGTCATAAAATAATCATTCTGGTAATTTCTTCAGGAATTTGCTTTTGGTTACTGCATCGCACTAGCAGATATGCCTTCGGAATAAATTTGTTTATTACTTCAGCATTAGAAATTTTCATTTTCAACAAATTTGAATTATTTGAAAACCTTCTTTATGTTTTATGCCCACTAATAGTAATGAACACGATTTTGTATATCTTCCTACATAAAACTGATGAAGCCTTAACAATTAAAAACAAATACAAAGTCAATTTTAAAACAACTAGCGGAAATTTTACAATTGCCAATATTAAACGTGGCGCTTCCATAATAGGTTCTGCCGGAAGTGGAAAAACGGAGAGCGTTGTATATGGGTTTCTGAAGCACTTTAGCAAGCATAATTTTTGTGGTGTCATTCACGATTACAAGGATTTTGAATTAACCGAAATTGCATTTCCATTGTTTACAAATCCAGAAGTGCCATTTAAAGTTATTTCATTCGATAGAATAATCCATCGTGTAAATCCGATTGCACCGCGCTATCTTGAAGATGAACAAAGCGTGAACGAAATTTCTAGAGTTTTACTTGAAAACTTATTGGAACAAAAAGAATCTGGGACTTCGGGTTCTTCCAAATTTTTCAATGATGCCGCTGAAGGTTTAATCGGAGGATTAATTTGGAAATTAAAGACTTCCTATCCACAATACTGCACCTTACCGCATCTAATCGCAATTTATCAATTTCTTGATACGGAAAGCCTTGTTGCTTTTTTAAGTTCAAATACGACATCAAGAGCAATGGCAGATGCGTTTATTAGTGGTAAGGATTCAGATAGACAGACCGCAGCTGTAAAAAGCACTTTGGCCAATGCTTTAAAAAGGATAAGCACGCAACGGATATTTATGACTTTATGTGCCGATGAAGTGCCACTGGACATAAACAACTCTTCAAACCCGGCAGTTGTTTCTATTGTTAACAATCCAAAATATGAAACGGCATATTCGCCGATAATTGCAACAATCATTCATACAATTACAAAGCAGATGAGCGTGAGAAATTCGCTTCCTTCATTTCTAATGATGGAAGAAGCGCCAACCATTAGATTATTGAATATGCATCGAATACCTGCAACTTTAAGAAGCTATAATATTGCAACTATCTATGTAATGCAGGATAAAATTCAAAACGATATTATGTACGGCGAGAAGGCGAGCAAAGCAATTCTTAGCAACCTTTCATATCAATTCTTCGGGAAAGTAAACGATCCGGACACGGCGAAGTATTATGAAAGGTTTTTTGAAATTATTAAGGATCCAACCAAAAGTATAAGTAGAGGAAGCGGTTTAAGTTTCGATACGCGAATAACGACAGGGGAGAAGGACATCCCAAAAATTAGGGCCGATGTTTTTTTTCGGTTAAAGCCTGGCGAATTTATTACGTATGCTGACGGAAAGGATAAGCGAGTACAATTCAAATTATTAAAAATTCAAAGAGCAACACCTTCAGCAGAATTTGAATTTACCCCTAAAGATTTAAAAGATAATTTTGATAGAATTTACTCTGAGGTCAAAGAAATATTTCAATAATTTTATTTAATCAACTGAAAGTTTAAAACTAATCAACTAAATATTCTAGCTTTAAAACCTACATTCATTTAAACTTCAACAGCTTCCAAATCTACTGAATACGGTAATGCAAAATTCTTTAATTCTTCTCCAAGCAAATAGCGTTGCCAATCATCTTTTTCTAAAACAACCGGCATTCTTTTTTTATTGTTATGAATTTTAGCCATAAGTTCGTTTGCATCTGTGGTTATTATGGAATAGGTTTCTATTTCATTGTTGCTGTTTGGATTTTTCCATTTTGAGTATATACCAGCAAAAGCAAATATTTCTTGCTCTTTTGGCTTAATAAAATATTTTTGTTTTTCTTTTCCTTTCGCATCCAACCATTCCCATTCATAGTAGCCATCTGCAATTACAAGACATCTGTTAACTACCGCGTTTCTGTAGGACGGTTTTTCTGCAGCAGTTTCTATACGGGCGTTTAAAGTTGCTTTTTTAATTTTATCATCTTTTGCCCAGAACGGGATCAGTCCCCAATTATAAAGTTGGATTTTATTTCTATCTTCATTTGTAATTACT
>JBBSOK010000150.1:0-4961 GCA_038259825.1 Flavobacteriales bacterium | reverse complement strand
TGAAGAAACAATTGAAGCAGAAGTAGTTCTATCAGCAGTTGGTATTGCAACAAATATTGAAAATATTGGCCTAGAAGAAGTTGGTATTGCAACCGATAAAGGTAAAGTGATGGTGAATGATTGGTACCAAACCAATATTCCTGGTTATTATGCAATTGGTGATATTACTGCAGGTCCTGCCCTAGCCCACGTTGCTTCAGCTGAAGGTATTACGTGTGTAGAAAAAATTAAAGGTCTTCACGTTGAAGCGATCGATTACGGTAATATACCGGGATGTACTTACGCAACGCCAGAAATTGCGAGTGTTGGAATGACTGAAAAGCAAGCTAAAGATGCTGGTTACGATATTAAAGTTGGTAAATTTCCATTTTCAGCAAGTGGAAAAGCAAGTGCTGCCGGCACAAAAGATGGTTTTGTAAAAGTGATTTTCGATGCCAAATACGGCGAATGGCTAGGTTGCCATATGATTGGCGCTGGCGTAACAGATATGATTGCTGAAGCTGTTTTAGGTAGAAAGCTTGAAACAACAGGACACGAAGTTTTAAAAACAATACATCCGCACCCAACAATGAGCGAAGCTGTGATGGAAGCAGTCGCAGATGCTTACGGAGAAGTAATTCACTTATAAATTTTTGACTTGAGACTATTTGACGTAGGACTTAAGACAAAAAACTCAAAATTTTAAATTAGAAAAGCTCCAAATGGAGCTTTTTATTTTTTATAAAAGGATTTGTACGTGAGATGTTAGGGATTCTTAAATTACTACCGACTATACAAAACTTTGTATAGCCAATTCATAACTCTGTAATCCAAAACCTAGGATTATGCCTTTTGCATTTGGAGCAATGTGAGAATTATGCCTAAATTCTTCTCTGGCGAATGTATTTGAAATATGTACTTCAACTACTGGTGTTTTAATTGCCTTAACCGCATCCCCTATGCCAACTGATGTATGAGTATAAGCGGCAGCATTTAAAACGATACCATCATAAGTAAAACCACATTTTTGGATTTTATCTATCAATTCCCCTTCAATATTACTTTGAAATTGTTCAAGTTCAATATTTGGATATTTCTTTTGTAATCCTTTAAAAAAATCGTTGAAAGTTTGCTCGCCGTAAATGTTGGTTTCGCGTCGCCCAAGGAGGTTAAGGTTTGGTCCGTTTATGATTATTATTTTCATAATTCAAATATAGAAAATTTGAAGGCACCGAAATATATAATATTTATTTTTACTATAGTTATACTAAAAAGCAAATCCTATAGATGCTTGGAAAACGTTATTCTTATTATTTGGGTCTAGCTCTAAAGTTCCATTGTCAGAATTGTCGTTAATGTTAGCCAAACCCACATTATAACGCAATTGAGCAAAAAGACCTATTGGCAGTCTATATTCTGCCCCAACAGACAAGCCAATTTCGAAAGAATTTAACCTATCTCTAATGTCTATCTGAATAGCTTGAGGGCCAGGTTCAAAAAATGAAGGAGTAACATCATTTTTAGCTGTAAGCAAATATGCAAATTGTGGTCCAGCCATAGCGCTTAGCCGATCAATAAAATAATATTTCGCCATTACAGGCACTTTTAAGTATGCTATTTTTGTTTCAACTAAAAATCCATCGGTTGGTCTACTATCTATTTCACCACCTTCACGAGAATAGAGAATTTCAGGTTGAATTCCAAATTTGTCTAAAATTGACAATTCTAAAATACCTCCAAAATGGTAGCCAACTACGGACTTTGCATTATCTCGAAAATCACCATTTATTGAGGAAAGGTTTAAGCCTCCTTTTATACCATATCTAATTTCTTGGCAAAAAGAATTCCCTACAAACAAAAGTAAAGTTGAAATTATAAATATTAAATTTTTCATTTTACGAGTTATTATGATTACTCAATAAAGTTGCTTTTTCTAAGTAATTTCCAGATTTTTTTAAAAAAAGAAGAGCAAAAGAAAAAGCTTTTGCTCTTCAAAGTATAGTCGTTATACTATTTTAATTAAAAAAATACCCTACAGATACACTAATTACCGAGTTCTTTGCGTCTGTTGATGCGGAATTTATTCCATCATCAAAATCTTCAATAACATTTGATAAACCTACATTGTAACGTGCTTGAAAAAATAAATTTATAGGCAAAACATATTGGGCGCCAATTCCTAAAGAAATGTCTAATGTATTTACATTATCAAGATCAAATTCATCACCATCTCCATTTTCAACTTTTGAACTTATGTTAAATCCAACTTGCGGTCCTGCCTGCAAACTTAAACCTTCAGCAACCATAAAATCTGCCATAATTGGTAAATTTATATATCCTAACTTTAACTTTCCTGAATCGCTACCTTCACCTTTTGATCCTTGATTTGAATATACAAGTTCTGGTTGTAATGAAAATAATTCAGATATTCCAATTTTGGCGACAGCTCCAATGTGAAAGTTGGTAAGCGTTTTCGAACCATCGGCATCATCGCCGATTAAGCTTGCAAAGTTGGCGCCTCCCTTAGCCCCAATCCTAAATTCTTGAGCATTCGTTGAAGCGAAAGTGAGAGATAGAATCGTAACAAATAGTAATAATTTTTTCATAATTAATTTGATTTAATGGTTAGTTATAAAATGTATTCAATATCAAATATAAAAAATTTAACTTTTGAACAAAGTTTTAAACAAAAAAAAGCCACCATTTAAGTAGTGGCTTTGCTAATTTAGAATTATAAAAAATTATAGAAATGAGTATCCAATTGCTATAGATGCCACGCTATTCTTAGAGTTTGAATCTTTTACTACATCAGTTAAACCAAAATTATATCGGGCATCTATTCTAATTCCAAAAGGAAAATCATAACCCGCGCCAACTATACCTGAAACATCAACTTTTTCAGAATCGGTATTTACTATAGTATCAAATACTCTAAAAGATATTTTATCTTCCACTACATAACCAAATTGTGGGCCAGCTTGCAGGTTTAATCCTTGTATTAAATATACCTTTAAAACAACCGGAACATTAACATACGAAAGATCAAACTCACCAGCATCAAATTTAGTTCCTTGTTGCGAATAAAGTAAATCTGCTTGAATAGCAAGATTCTCTGTAAATTTTATACCGGCAAAAATACCAGCTTGGAATCCGGTTTTTGTAGATGAGTCTGTTACATCTGAAATATTTGCAAAGTTTGCGCCTGCTTTTATACCAAAGTCTAATTCTTGAGAAAAGGAAGCGATTGAAAATAAGAATAGAACTAAACTCAAAGTGACATTTTTCATATTATTAGTTTTAGGGTTTTTATTATAACGACTTAAATCTATAAATATGATTTTTCGATATTGGTATTGTTTCGCTAATTTCACATTTTAAAGAAAGTAAGCTGTATGAACTGGCAACAGGCAATTAAAGACTACCAAAATTATCTACGTATTGAGCGTGGTCTTTCACATAACAGCATTATAAATTATTCTTTGGATCTAAAAAAACTTGAAAAGTGGCTTGATACTTCGGAAATAAATATTTCACCTCAAAAAATTTCAGAAGAAACCATTCAGCAATTTATTTATGACGTGGCCAAAAAAGTAAACCCGCGTTCACAAAGTCGAATAATTTCTGGATTAAGAGGTTTTTTCAACTATTTAATTTTTGAAGAATACAGACTTACAAATCCGTTGGAATTAATTGAAAGTCCTAAAACTGGCAGAAAGTTACCGGATACCCTTTCAGTTGAAGAAATAGATTCTTTAATAAATGCTATAGATTTAAGCCATCCTCAAGGCGAACGAAATCGAGCAATTTTAGAAACGTTGTATGGATGTGGACTTCGAGTATCTGAATTAACGACTTTGAAAATTTCAGATTTATTTTTTGAAGAAGGATTTATTCGTGTAACCGGAAAAGGAGATAAACAACGGTTCGTGCCAATTGGAGATACAACAATAAAATTTATCGAGTTGTATAGAAATGAAATTAGAAAATATCAAGAAATTAATCCGTTGGCAAAAGATACCATTTTCTTAAACCGACGAGGAAAAGGTCTAACCCGAGCGATGATTTTTACGATTATTAAGGAATTGGCAGTATTAGCAAATATTAAAAAGACTATTAGCCCCCACACGTTTCGGCATTCATTTGCTACACATTTATTAGAGAATGGAGCCGATTTAAGAGCAATCCAACAAATGTTAGGGCACGAAAGTATTACCACTACAGAAATTTACACACATATAGATAAACGACATTTAACGGAAGTTATCAATACTTTTCATCCTAGGAAGTGAGTCGGTAGTCGGTAGTCGGTAGTCGGTAGTCGGTAGTCGGTAGTCGGTAGTCGGTAGTCGGTAGTAAATTTAGTTTATTTGATTTCAAATTTGTTTTTACTTGGTTAAATAAAAGCTAAATACAGCAATCTTTTTTTTGTGCGGAATGAACTTTTGTACTTTCATTCAAAATAAAAACAATGAAAACATTACAATTTGAAAATAAAGATAAAATGCAAGCCATTGGTCTTGGAACGTGGAAAGCAAAAGGAAATGAAGTAAAAAATGCCGTTAAAGAAGCGTTGTACGCTGGTTATAGACATATTGATACCGCAGCTGCTTACGGGAATGAGGCGGATATTGGAGAAGCTTTGGCAGAAGTTTTTGCTGAAGGAAAGATAAATCGTGAAGAAGTATTTATTACTTCAAAGTTATGGAACGATAGCCATCAAGAAGGTTTTGTGATTCCTGCGCTGCAAGATTCCCTTAAAAAATTAAAATTAGATTACCTTGATTTATATTTAATACATTGGCCAGTTGCCTTTAAAAATGGTGTTGGACAACCAAAAAAAACTGAAGACTATTTAACGCCCGAAGAAGCGCCAATTATAGAAACGTGGAAGCAGATGGAAGAAGCAAAAAATTCACGACTTGCCCGACATATTGGAGTTTCGAATTTCAGTAAAAAGAAATTGAAGGATTTAGTTTCAAAAG
>JBBSOK010000149.1:0-5005 GCA_038259825.1 Flavobacteriales bacterium | reverse complement strand
TTTATCCAGATATCTACTTCTTTTTGGGCGTTTTCTAAATTCATAATAAAAAAATATATGTGAAATTTATCCTTTCACCAAAACTACCTTTTCATTTTCTTTATCTACCACCATTTGATAGAATTTTTTAAGATTGCTATATTCTTCTGCTGAAACAAAAGCTTCATTTAATGAAAGCTCTACGGAGAGTTGGAGCTTGTTGCCCATTTGCTTAATTGCGTACCTAAAACTTGCCGAACGTTCGCCCAAGGTAAGTCCTGCATCTTCGGGTAATGATTCAACTTTATAACCTTCCGGTACATCTATATTAATTATATATCTGTCTTTTCGAGCATAACTAAAGTCTACAGGATATGAACGATTATCTAGCTTAAATGGATTTTCTTTTTCGCATAAAAAAGCCATCGGTGTAAAATATATCTTTCCACTTATATCTTCGGCCATATCAAAAGCTTCGAAGTTGTAGGAGAGTGAAACGTGTTGTTCAGTTTCGTTTAGGTTTTCGAATTTTATTTCAGACAATTCAGTTTGTGGCTTGTCTTTTTCCAAAGCTTTTCTAGCTGACTCTTCATTTGTATTTTTATATTTTTCACGTAAATCCCAAGCATAATGGCCAGTAGACCTGTTTTGAACTTTACCCGAAATTGAAAAATCATCTTTTAATTCAATATTTACCATTGTACTTTGCGTAGCAGGTGCATTTGGCGAAAGCGGCACCCAATTAGAACTGCGATCTTTACGGATTAGCCTACCCTGCCAATTAATTAGCTGTGGATTTAAAATACCCATATCGGCATTTTTATTAGTTGCGTCCAATAATATTACTTCATTTGGCCGCTCTACTGCCGCAACAACATAATTGAAACCATTTCGGGTAGGAAACAATGGAATGCCGTGTGCTTTTGTACTAAGTATAACGGGATTTGCATTTAAACCTGCCTTGCGCAACATCCCAATTAGCATTAAGTTAATATCTGCAGCATTCCCAGCACCTTTTTTATAGGCATCTTTAACGCCTTCTTCACTGTAAAAACTACCGTTGCCGTTCCAATTCATTTTATTTTTGACAAAATTGTAAATAGCGATAACCTTTTCTTCTGGAGTTGAAGCGCCTTTTGTTGCTGTTGCCAAATCATCTTCAAAATATCCCGTTCTGCTTAACTCATCATCAAAACTATCATACGTTGTTTTTGAAACTGCTTCCCAAGTTGTTGAATACGTATCTATAGTTGAGCCAGGAAAATCTGTATAGGAAAGTTCAAATTTTATTGTTGTTGCATAATTATTAATATTTCCTGCAAAAGCTTCTACTTTCAAGGGAGGAACATCTGTTAATTCTATGGTATAAATATTCTCTTCAAAAGTTGCATTACCGTTAGATGTTGTACCGCTGCGCGTACCTCTATCCGTTAAGCCTACTGATAGGTTTACAGATCTTCCTAAATCTATAGTTCGTTCTTTTTTGTTTCTATCAATTCTATAAGGTATCCAACCTCTCTGGTGTGTCTGAAAATTAAAATATTCTGGTGCTGAAAACTTTACCTTCACTTTGTTTACAGGTATGGTTTCCTGAAACCTAAATTCTTCTATATTACCAATAAAAGGAGATTGTATAGTGTATTTAAATTCAATTACACAACCTTCACGTAAATCTGGCATTGTAAATTTTGTTTGATGAACATATTTATTATTCTCAATTTCAAAAATTCCATCATTCTGCAATTTTACTTCTTCAACTTTATCGTTGGATCCCAAATAGTATGTGTATGCTTTTAAACCTTTTACTTCATCTTCCTTTCCGGTTGAGCTTAAATAACGGTCAACTTCATTAGTTGCCCACGTAAATCCTTCTTTATTATAGATTTTTATTCTTTCAAAAACATCAGTGGTCATGTAAAAACCATCCGCAGTGTTATAATCGAACGACGTTTCAATTTCTCTATATAATATTGCCGCATTAGCTGTAGGATCTATCTTGTTCTCTGTTTCTAAAATTTCTTCTTTTGAAACTTTACCAAATCGAAAATCTTGTGCTGTTGCTACTTGAAAAAAACAAGCGCAGAAAAAGGTTAATAATACTATTTTTGATTTCATACTATGATAGTTAATTAGATGGTTGAATTAAAATTTTAGTTTTGTCTAGTCTTGCAATTTGTCTTTTAAAATCGCGGTATTTTTCATAATCGTCTGGCGGAAAAGTACCTTTATCAATTTGAAGTTCTCTGTTATATTGCAATTTGTTTTCTTCAATTTTTTCAAAGGTGATGGTATACTTTCCGAATTTACTTTTTACAGAAGCATTTTCCGGCAATTGGTCCAGCTTGAAATTATCAGGTAAGATTATTGTAATTACATCAGAATGTACAAAACCTTTAGATATATACATATCTTGTTTCCGATTTGTAATGCGTGGCGGGATTTCTTGGTCCAAACTAAAAACATTAGGGCAAACAATAAGTCCGTCATTTACTTTGTTTGCATAGCTTGGAAGATCTAAATGAAGATTTTCGGTAAAGGAAATTTCTTCTCTATTATTTTCAAAATCTACTTTTTGGATATTAACACCATTTATATAGCCCCATTTATTTTTATAATATCTTTCAACCACATCATTTTTTTGTTTGTTAATAGTATAAATATCATCATACTCCAATCCTTTTGATGTAGTTACAAGTTTTGCCGCGGCATCTCCATTTCGGGAAAGTGAAATAGTAGCCGTTGTGTGTATGGTATTTTCCTCTGTTGGATATTTTTTGGTATGTACTATTTTTCCGCCTTCTTCAGTCACTATCAAGGCGTCTCTATCACTTGTAAATGTGCCCATATAGCCAAACGGTGCATCTTGGGAAGTACATTCTAACCAGATCATTTCATCGCCTTCAGGCACGCCTAAAATAGCGTGGTTACCTTGCATTGCTGTAAAGTTTGCGGTTATATCTTTTTCATCATCTCCAGCAGAAATTATAGTGTAGTAGGAAGGTACTCCGGCAACTTCCAATAAAGCTTTTGTATAATTGGTTAATGCTTTACAATCTCCATAAGAAAGCTTATCTACATCACTGGCAAGCATTGGTTTCCAACCTCCTATTCCAATTTGAACGCTTATATATCTAACTTTATCTTGTACAAATTGATATACTTTTCTGGCTTTACCTTCATTAGTTGTTTCATTTGCCGTGATATTCTTAATTTTATTTACTGTGCCAGATGGAAGTTCGCTTACATTTTGAAGTAGTGAATTATTCATCCAACTCCCAAATTGTTGCCAGTCTTTACCTGAACCCGGATTTCCTTTTAAGTAAAAATTATCCAAGGCAAAACGAACATTGGGCGCAATAAATTGAAAGTCCGCACTATAATTTTCATATTTAATAGCTTCCATATTGGTAGCGCTGCAAACAATCGTGTTTTCTGTTTCGTCTATACTAATCTCATAACCATCAACATTGTAAGACTTATATCTCGGTTTGTTCTGCGGATCAAATTTTAAAATAGAAACACTCTTTTTCGTGGATTGATAATAATTATTTATTGGCCTCCAAGGTGCTACAAAAGCCGTATCGCCATTAATCGTTTCGCTTGTGTAGACTATTATATAAGGATATGTAGTAGGTGTATAATCCAAAAATAGCACACGGTCATCGGTGTACATACTAACGCCATCAGCCCGCGCGCGGTCTTTAAAATCTTTCTTTTTATAGTGTTCTAATTCCCTGCCAAAACTGTCATAAACATAAGCTTCAACATTTTGTATTGTTGTTCCACTATCATAAACTTCATATGCATCTACGGAATTGTTTCCTTTTTCATTTAAAACAGCTACAACACGTGTTTTAGATGTTTTCATTTTTTGAATATTGGTAACATCCCTTTCTACTAATTCATTTAAAAGAACGCTGTTAACGCCTTCTTTTAAATCTGCTGGTATGTTAAGAATTGTATATTTTTCCTGTGCGAATATATTTGAAGATATAAATAACAGGGCGAATAATAAGCACTTGGCCATAGCTCAAACTTTTTTTGGCAATATAACTAAAAAGTTTATTTGTTAAAGAAAAGTTAAGTAAATTATTCTCTGTTTTTAGAATCGATGATAATTGTAACTGGACCATCGTTTATAAGTTGGATTTCCATCATCGCTCCAAACGTACCAGTTTCAATCTTCTTGCCAATTTCAGAAGAAAATTTTTCTATACATTTTTCATATAGTGGAATGGCAATTTCAGGTTTTGCTGCCTTTATAAAGGAAGGCCTGTTTCCTTTTCTTGTAAGTGCGTGAAGTGTAAATTGGCTAACAAGTAATATGTCACCGGAAACATCGAGTAAAGATAAATTCATATTACCATTAGCATCTTCAAAAATGCGAAGGTTTGCAATTTTTCTTGACAACCAGTCAATATCTTCATGATTATCAGAATCTTCAATACCCAACAAGATGAGCAATCCGTTTTCAATTGATGAAGTAATATTACCCTCTATTGTAACAGATGCACTTTTAACTCGCTGAATTACCGTTCGCATTAAATATTTGGATTATTAATAAATGAAGTATGTGTCGCTGAAAAATCAATTTATCAGTTTATTTTTCTTCATACGTATCTCTTCTAAAATGTTCTTCTTCGCCCTCTAAAATTTGAAGATAACTTTTATAACGGGACCAAGCTATTTTTTCTTCTTCCAAAGCATCCTTAATAGCACATTGTGGCTCTTCTACGTGCAAGCAATTGTTGAATTTGCATTCATTTTTTATCTCGAAGAATTCTGGAAAATAATTACCTAATTCTTCTTTATCAATTTCAACCACGCCGAAACCTTTAATCCCTGGTGTGTCTATAATTCGGGCGCCAAAGTCCAAATCATACATTTCAGCAAAAGTTGTTGTGTGCTGTCCTTGCTTGTGCTGTTCGCTTATTATGGCTGTCTTTAGATTCAATCCTTTTTGAAGTGCATTAACCAACGTGCTTTTTCCAACACCGCTATGGCCAGAAAACATTGCCGTTTTATC
>JBBSOK010000148.1:0-5022 GCA_038259825.1 Flavobacteriales bacterium | reverse complement strand
TTCTTTCCACTTACTGAAACTTCTTTTAGTAGTGTCGAGGTTCCTTCAAGCCAATTATTATATTCAGAATTTCGCACTATTTCTTCTTCAGAAATGAAATTATTTTCGGGCTTTTCAAAATTCGGAATCGCGGATTTTTTTAATGGATTTATCACAAAACCTTCCGTTTTAGCAATTTCATTTAATGGTTTCAAAAAAGAAATTTTTAAAGTATCCTGTTTATAAATCAGCAAATTTTTAAATTGAAAATCCTTTTTGCCATTCAGAAAAACTTTATCGATAATTATATTTTTATTTGAAATTAAAGCCAGCTCGTTGAATAAAATTCGCGGATTTATTTTACCTGAAAGTTCAAAACCAACTTCAAAATTAAAAGTAGCTCTTGGGTTTAGGTTGTTAATCATCTCCTCTAAACTATATCGAGACCAACCTTGTGTTAACAATAACAAATCTAAATGCTCTAATCTATTTGTATTCTTTGAATTAAAATAATAAGAAGGTTTTTCAATAAATCCTTTTACATAAGGCGATAACAGAAAAGCAATTTTAATATCTTGATTTACAACAAATTCTTTATTAATAATCTTAAGAACTGAAATACTTAAATTTCCATTTTTAATTTTACTATTACCTTGTAATCCAACTTTAAGTTGAATAGAATCTGATTGAATATCAACTTTTTCGATTGTTGCAGAAGTAGTATTTTCTTCTTTTGCTACAAAAAACTTCCTTTCTGCAATTGGTATGTTATTTTGAAAAAGGGTAGCTGTATTTACACCTTCAAAAAATGTAGATTTATCAAAAATTAATTTTTTACTTGCTTTATCAAAATCAGAAAATTCCGTAAATCCAATTATATTATTACGTTGATGAAAAAGCAATCTATACCGCGATAAAGAATCATTTAGCGTTAGGTTATTCGTTTTTACTTCCACTATTAATGAATCGGAATTTGAATTATCAACCTCCAAAATAACACCTTTGCTTAAAGCCCTTGGAAATTGAATTGTTATTAAAGTATCTTGAAATTTAAACTTTGCTTTGTACGTTTTTCCTATTTCATAATTGAATGAAGTTTTTGATAAACCAATATGCTCACTTTTAAATGTTGAAACTATTTGGTTTTCACTAGTAACTATTTCACCTACATAATCAATTCCTTTTCCATTCAAAGTTGCTTTTACGGCAATTATGTTTCTACTGTTCTCTAATAAATTTCCACTTTCAGGAAATATTTGCACATCATATTTATTGCTTTCTTTCTTTGACGAAATTTTTCCTCCCGAGATTTGAATTTCCTGTGTGAATACAAAATCATTCTGGAAATTGAGCATATAATTAGTATATGCCCTAATGAAATATTTTCCCGGCGCCAATGTGGAATTTAACTCAAACTGTCCTTTACCGGCACCATTAAAAATGAAAATATTTTTACTTAAAATAATTTCGCCTTCTGTATCTAAAAGTTCAACGCGTAATCGTGTAGTTTTCTTGGAGGGTTTATTATCATTTTTAACAACATAAGCTTTAAACCAGATTGCATCTGCACTGGTATAATTTCTTTTATTTATATGTAGAAAAACCTTTTCAGTATATAGGGCATCCTTAGTTAGTGGCTCTATAACGTCCTGTTCAAAAGATGATTGAGAATAACTTGAAAGACAAACTAACAGTATTAAAATCTGAAAAAAGCTACTTAATTTTTTCACTAACTATTTTGGTTGAAATTCAAATTTAGGTTATTACAATAAACAAAAAAAGCACAAAGATTAAATTTCCCTGTGCCGTTTTTAATATGAATAATTAGTAATTTATTTCTCCAAAACCAAATACTGCCAAGGTGTAAATTCGATTTCCTGATTTTCCTTTAAACTAAAAGTATTCCCTGAGATAACATCTTTATAATCTCCTGCAACATTTAAGGTAAATTTAATCGGATTTTTACTCAGGTTAGCGATATAAACTACTTCGTTATCGCCTTTATTTCTACTAAACGCTAAAACTTCATTTTCCTTTGAAGCTTTTAATCTAATATATTTTGCAGCCTCTTTGCCACCATTCAAAGCTGTATTAGTTGTTTTTAGCGTGCCTAATTTTTCAAGTAAAGGCCAAACAGTTTTCTTTGTTTTTGGAATGGTATCTTTTTCAAAAAACAATAATCTATGGTTCATATCGTATTCTTGTCCGCTATAGATTAACGGCATTCCAGGCGTTAAGTATGAAAGTGCTAACATTGCTTCACTTGCATCTGCCAATCTTTCCTTTACAGTACCATTCCAACTATTTTCATCGTGATTGGTTATAAAATTCATTAGTATATCATTCTCTTCATACAAGCTATCGCGTTTTGTCATGTAGATATCCCAATCCTTTACATTTTTTTTACCTTGGGCAATATCATTCTTTAAATGGTGGCCGTCCCAAGCATAAGCCATGTCAAATAAATTATCTTTTAACAAGGTTGGCTCCCACGCTTCGGCTAACATAAAAATTGGTTTTTCGGCACGAAGTTTTGGTATTGCGCTTTCCCAAAATTGGATAGGTACCATTCCTGCCATGTCACATCTAAAACCGTCAATATTTTCTTTGGTTATCCAATATTTCATATCTTCAATCATTTCTGCTTGCAGTTCCATATTATCGTAATTTAAATCTGCAACATCTGCCCAACCAACGGGTGTTCCGTCCTCATTTAACGGATCTGTAATCTCGCCTTTTGCATTTTTGGTGTAGTACTCTGGGTTACTTTTTATCCAAACGTGATCCCAACCTGTGTGGTTTGGAACCCAATCTAATATCACATACATTCCATTTTCGTGGGCTGTATCAACCAATTTTCGCAGATCTTCCATTGTGCCGAATTCCGGATTTACCTTTGTAAAATCAGTTACGGCATAATAACTTCCCAACATTCTTTCTCGGGTTGCTTCGTCTTTTATTTCGCTAGCAAATTCACCTCCTGTTGCTTTTCTTTTTGTTTCAGAAATAGGAAATATTGGCATTAACCAGATTACTTTTACATTCAACTTTTTAAGTTCTGGGATGTCTTTTGTAAATGCATTAAAAGTACCTTCTGGTGAATATTGACGAATATTTGCTTCGTAAATTATCGCATTTTCCAACATTGCATCGCTTACTGGTGTAAGGCTGTCATTTGAAACTGCTTCACCTGAAGTCGTTATTTCTTTTTTATCATTTTTACAAGCTGCTAAGAAGGCAATTGCAAATAATAGTAGGATCAAATTTTTCATTAATTGGTAATTTAATTATTAGTGTATTAATAGTAGTTTTATTTATTTTTTCAATTCCAATAGAACAATATCATATTCAGAATCGACGGTAACTTTACCATCTTTAACGGTAAAATTTTGATTTGAATACGCATCATGCAAAGCATCTCCATTTTTAAAAATTGTTGAAACGTCAAGCTCTTTAATACCTTTTTCCAAACCTATTGAAATAACCACTTCATCTTTAAATTCGTTTTTTGAAAAACTTCTCGAAAATACATATGGCGATTCTGAAATCATTTTATGAACACCAGCGCCAACTGACGGATGGTTCTTTCTGAATTGTCCTAATTTCTGCCAATGTGCTAAAGTTGCTTTGGTATCTGCATTATTTTTAATTTCATCCCAATTCATAAAAGACCGAAGTGTCGCATCGCCAACCGTTCCTTCAATTAATAAGGGTCTTGCAGTCTCATCTCCATAATATATTTGGGATGTTCCTGAGGTCAATAAAAGTTTTGTAGCAGCTTCAAAAGATTTTTCGCGCTTTGCATCAAAAGGTTGACCGTCGTCGTGGGAAGACAAATAATTCAAGACCCCATATCCATTTAATTCTGAATTTAATGTGTTTGAATATTTAGTGAATAATGAGTCGATCTGCATTTGCGCCACATTCCACTTAAATTCAAAATTGATAAGACTATTGAAGGCTTTATCAAAATAATTGATTTTTTTCCCTCCTAAATCAAATGCTTTTCCCGCAGAAATTGCATAATTGTATACTTCGCCTACCAAATAGAAATCGTTGTTATCTAAAACGTTATCAGGATTATTCTGTTTCCAATCTGAAAAAGCAATTTCGCATTCGGATTTAAGTTCTTGCCAAACAGATTCTTCGGCATGTTTTACCGTGTCAACTCGATAGCCGTCAATTCCATAATCCCGAATATAATCGGTTAGCCATTTAATAATATAAAATCGAGGTGCGCGCGGATTGTCGGTTCTTTTAAAATATGCATCTAATTCGGCAACTTCTTCATCGTATCTACCTTCAGCTTTCCATTTTTTAACTAGTTGTGGTGGCAATTCTACGTTCTCATTACTTTCGGTTTTAATGTCTGGCAAGTTTTTTACCAAAGTGCAAGTAATTGTTGTTTCGTACGTTTGATAATCACATTGTGGTGTTGTTCTTATCCATTCTTCTGGCCAAACTGGATCTTTTTCCGTAACAGGTCCTGTGTGATTTATAACGGCATCTAGAACTATTCGAATTCCGTTTTTATGGGCAATTTTAACCAAATTTTTTAAATCTTCTTTAGTGCCAAAATTAGGATCTAAACTTGTCCAATCTTTTGTCCAATAGCCGTGAAATGCATACGTTAAGCCAGTTCCTTCATCTGTTCCGCCATGAATTTGTTCTACAATTGGCGATAACCAAATTGCATTAATGCCTAAATCAGTAAAATATCCTTCTTCAATTTTTTGGATAATTCCTTTAATATCTCCTCCTTCAAAACCGCGCAATTTTTCCGCTTCTTCAGTCCTATCAAAATTATTATCATTGGTTTTATCGCCATTATTAAAACGGTCTGTCAATAAAAAATATAGATTTGCTCCTTCCCAAACAAATGGGATTTCTTCTTTTGAAACTTCCGCTACATCTTTATTCCCAATGTTTTCCTTACAACTTAACAATAATAAGAATGCCGATAATAAAATTATATAATTTTTCACTTCGCTAGTTTTATTTTTATTTCAGATTCGTTTTTGGTATTCCATATTATAGGAATTA
>JBBSOK010000147.1:0-5077 GCA_038259825.1 Flavobacteriales bacterium | reverse complement strand
CAATGCATTTTTGATATGCATAAAATGATGCATACTATGCCAAGCGTACATTAAAGCAATTGTTTTAAGTGTCTTTTCTTCTTTTGAAATATTATGAATATAGGTGCGCTCCCATTCTTTTTCAGTCAACGCTTTCAAAATTATAACCATTTTATGATGTATTGCCTCAATATGCATTATTGACCAAGCGATAGGTGCATTTACATTGTCATACATCTCAGACCAAGAATTTTCGTCGTAGGCTTTAATTGTAGGGTTTTCTTCAGTTAACGCCCAACGAAATCTGAAATATGCGTGGTTATGACTATCAGCAATATGATGAACCAATTGTCTTATTGTCCAGCTACCTTCACGATACGTTTTTCCTAATTCTTCTTCATTAAGATTATTAACAATTAATTTTAATTGCTCTGGGAATAGTCTCAAAATTTCAATCGCTTCAGTTAAATCTTCTTTAGAAATTTCGGCAGGTGGATTAAATTTTCCAATTGGATATTTTTGATTTTCATTATTCATCTTTAATAAGATTTAGAATTAGGTAAGTTTTTAAAAAATTGAAACATTCATTAAACACATAGGATAATAAATGTTTCAATCTTGTTTTCAAATTATTGGATTAGCGCACATCCATTAACTCAACATCAAAAATCAAGGTTGCGTTTGGCGGAATTACACCTCCAGCACCTTGACTGCCATATGCCAAATCTGATGGAATTACAAAACGTGCCTTGTCACCAACTTGCAACAATGCTATACCTTCATCCCAACCTTCAATTACGTTACCCATTCCCAAAGGAAAATCAATAGGTTCTTTTCTTTTATAGCTAGAATCAAATTCGGTACCATCAATTAAAGCACCTTTATAGTGTACAGAAACAGTTTTACCTTTTTCAGCTTTTTTCCCGTCGCCTTTTTGAATGATTTTATAAAGTAAACCGCTCTCAGTTCTATCAAAACCTTCAGATACTTTCTTTAATTCAGCTTCCGCTTTTTTCTTTGCATCTGCTTCTCTTTTATCTCTTTCGCCAGTAAATTTTCTGAAAGCTTCAACACTGTTCCACTTTTTTGCATCTTCGCCTTCTCTTACAATTTCAACTTTTATGATGGTATCGCCTTGTGCAATAGTATCTACAACATCTTGTCCTTCAACCACATTTCCAAACACGGTATGTTTATTATCTAACCAAGGCGTTGCAATATGTGTTATAAAAAATTGGCTGCCATTGGTTCCAGGGCCGGAATTTGCCATAGAAAGCACACCTGGAGTATCGTGGCGCAAATCTTGATGAAATTCATCTTCAAACTTGTAACCTGGCCCGCCAGAACCTGTTCCGTTTGGATCACCACCTTGCACCATAAAATCTGGAATTACACGGTGAAATTTAAGTCCATTATAATATGGTGTGCCTTGCGCTTTTGCTTTATTATCTAAATTTCCTTCAGCCAGTGAAACAAAGTTTCCAACCGTTCCCGGTGTTTTGTCGTGGGTTAATTTAATTAAAACCTCACCCTTTTCAGTGGTTATTTTTGCGTAAATTCCGTCTTGCATTTTGTCTTATTTTTTTGAGTTGCAAAGGTAGGAAATTGATTTTTAGACACAATATAATAGACTTGAAATTTTAAATAGAAGATATTGGTTGCGATGAATATTTTGAATGACGTTTTTTTAGTTTCTTTTGAATTTATTTTTTTTCTGAATCACTTATTTTCAGGTAGAGTTATGCTGATTTTATAACGTATTTTGAATAATTTTGTAGCGCTTAAAGAATTTATTTTTGTTTAGACTTAATTATATTTTAGCCCTCGTTTTTCTTTTCACGTGGAATAATGTCCTTGGTCAAAACATTCAGGTAGATGCAGTTACATACTCATCACAACAATTGGTAGAAGATTTTTTAATTAATAGCGGCTGCATACAAAATATTCAAGTAACAAATACCGCAAGTGGCATTTTCGGCGGAACTGAAAAAAGTTTCGGCTATTTTGATGCCAACGGAAGTGCCTTTCCGTTTTCAAGCGGAATTGTAATGAGCACCGGAAAACTACGAAACGTGCCTGGACCAAACACAAATCTTAGCGATGACGATGCGCCAGGTTGGACTGGCGACCAAGATTTGGAAACTGCATTGGGCATAAATAATACAACAAATGCAACCGTAATTGAATTCGATTTCACGACGAATGCAGATAATATTAGCTTTCGATATTTATTCGCTTCTGAAGAATATCAGGAAGGCTCTCCAAATACCTGCCTTTACAGTGATGCTTTTGCTTTTTTAATTAAGCCAATTGGCGGAACATACGAAAATATAGCTTTAGTTCCTGGAACAAACACACCAGTATTGGTAACCACTGTTCACTCTGGAATTGCAGGTTCTTGCCCTCCAATTAACGAAGGTTTCTTTGAAGGTTATAATGGAGCAAACGTGCCAATTAATTTTAACGGACAAACTAAAGTTTTAACAGCTCAAACTTCTGTTATTCCAAATCAGGCATATCACATTAAATTGGTAATTGCAGATGAGCAGAATTATCGGTTCGATTCTGCCGTTTTTATTGAAGCCAATAGTTTTAATATTTCAGCAAATCTTGGGCCCGATAGAAGTTTCAGAACCGAAAATCCGCTTTGTGATACTGAAACCTTGGTTTTAGATGCAACGCCAACTACAAACACTCCCTTAAGCTTTATTTGGTTTCAAGATGGCGTTTTATTGCCTGCTGAAACTGGACCTCAAATTACCGTTAGCACTGCTGGAGAATATTCGGTCGCTTTAGATTTCGGTGGCGGTTGTATTGCCACAGATGCTGTTTTAATTGAGTATTCTACCAACCCAATTGTTCAAAACGTAGATTTTTTCCAATGCGAGCCAATGGCAAATGGAATTGCTGTATTTAATTTAAATGACGCAATACCAAACATTACAATCGGAGATTCATCATTGAGAAGCGTCGGTTTTTATACAAATCTGAATGATGCACAAAACGGTACTAATCCAATTCCTAATCCGGTGGACTACACAAATATTAGTGCTGATGAAGTAGTTTATGCTAGGATTTCATCAGAATT
Source organism: Flavobacteriales bacterium (assembly GCA_038259825.1). Classification (GTDB taxonomy): domain Bacteria; phylum Bacteroidota; class Bacteroidia; order Flavobacteriales; family Flavobacteriaceae; genus JBBSOK01. The sequence goes on along the minus strand of JBBSOK010000147.1, from coordinate 2,010 downwards.
TGGTTGTACTTCAATTGCAACTATTACGTTGAAAACTACTACAAATACATTACCTCCATATTATTTGGTTGAATGCAGTAATTCAGAAAACAATGAATTTGCAAATTTTGATTTAACTGACGCAACTTCAGCAATAAATACAGATTTAGGCGGCAATTTTACTATTCAATATTTTGAAGAATATGAAGATGCTATTTCGGTTGAAAATATTTTACCAACTAATTTTACAAATACTGAAAGTAATTTTCAAATTTTATTTATTCGAATTTCTGGTGATGAAGGTTGCCTTGGGATTTCAACTTTAGAATTAACCGTTATACCAACACCACAATTGGGTGAAGCGATTGATTATACATATTGTTTGGACAGGTTTCCAGAAACAATTACAATAGTTTCGGGCGTTTTGGGCAATCCAAATGATTATACTTATTTATGGTCTACCGGAGAAATTACACCTACAATTGAAATAAATTCAGCCGAAAATTATACAGTTACCATCACCCAAACCACGCAAGCAAATGGAATAAATCATAATTGCAGCATAACAAATACGATTACTGTTTCCGCTTCTGAATTGGCAACTTTCACCTATGAAATTACTGGCAATTATGGCAATCAAAATATTATAATAACACCGATTGGGATTGGCGATTATGTTTTTGCATTGGATGATGAAAACGGCGCTTATCAGGAAAGCCCAATTTTTGAAAATGTTCGCGGTGGAGTACACTTTATTTATGTGAAAGATTTAAAAGGCTGTGGAATTGCATCACAGCGGATTTTTGTTTTAGATTTTCCGAAGTTCTTTACACCAAATGATGATGGTTTTCATGATTATTGGCAAATCTTAGGGTTAAATTCTGAAGACATTCAAATTAAAAATATCGAAATTTTTGATAGATATAGTGTTCTTATTAAAACCTTGAACCCAACTTCCCGCGGTTGGGATGGAACTTTTAACGGAAAACTTTTAGCCTCTTCAGATTATTGGTTTGTAGCCTATTTCACTGATGGAAGTGAGTATAGAAATCATTTTACTTTAAAGCGTTAACTTTAATTTTTAGTATTTCTATCTTTCAAAACACCTTCAATTTCCTGCAAGGTAAAACCCTTTGCTTTCAACAAAATTAAATAGTGATAGAGCAAATCTGCGGCTTCGTTTTTAAATAAATTGGCGTTATTGTCTTTTGCTTCGATAACCAACTCTACAGCCTCCTCACCTACTTTTTGCACTACTTTATTTATGCCACTTTTATAGAGTTTATTAGTATACGATTTTACATCATCTTCATCTATTCTTTGATGGATTGTTTGCTCCAATTCATACAAAAACCCTTTTGCTGTTTCTTTATTAAAACACGTTGTAGAACCCGTGTGGCAAGTTGGTCCGTGCGGAATTGCTTTAACCAAAATGGTATCGTTATCGCAATCTATTTCAATTGATTTTACATCTAAAAAATTGCCAGATTCTTCGCCTTTTGTCCAAAGTCTATTTTTGCTTCGGCTATAAAAAGTTACTCTATTTTCAGTTTTGGTCTTATCAAAAGCTTCCTCGTTCATATAACCCAACATCAAAACTTGAAGTGTATTTTCGTGTTGAATAATTACCGGAACCAAGCCATCGCCTTTTTTAAAATCTATTTTCATTGTATGTTTTTCTAATTGAAATATTATTTTGAAGAAGAAATTCTTTTAAATCTGGAATAGTTATTTCCCCATAATGAAAAATACTTGCCGCCAAACCTGCGCTTATATTTGTTTTAAATAAAGCGAGATAATCCTCTTTTGAGCCCGCGCCACCAGAAGCGATTACAGGAATATTTATGTTGTTACTTACTGTTTCTGTAATGTTGATTGCAAAGCCATTTTTGGTGCCATCATTGTTCATTGATGTTAACAAAATTTCTCCTGCGCCCAATGCTGCAGCTTGTTTTGCCCATTCAATTGTTCGTAATTCGGTTGGTATTCTGCCGCCGTTTACAAATACAATCCATTCATTTTCCACAAATT
>JBBSOK010000146.1:0-5332 GCA_038259825.1 Flavobacteriales bacterium | reverse complement strand
TGAAGAGACTGAAAAAATTGAAGAATCCGAAAAAGGAAAAAGCAAAGACAGCTTATATCTAAAAATTTATGATGGCGACAAAATTATTAGAACCTTGAAACGAAAAATCCCAGATAGCAGTGGAATTTACACTTGGAAATGGAATTTGGACGAGTCGGGATCAGACAGGCCAAGTAGAAATTTACGCGAACGTAAAAATGAACCAGGAGGCGTAACCGTAAAACCTAAAAATTATAGGGCTGAAATAAGTTTTGAAGTTTTGAAAAGTGAAACTACTATTTCGGTTGAAAGTGACCCTCGCCTGCCCGTTTCACAAAAGGCAATTGAAGAAAATTATACGGCTTTGAAAAAATTGGAAAAACTTACTCAAATTGCGGCAGATGCTGTTGAACAATTAGTTGAAAGCAAAAGAACGGTTGAAGAATTCAATAAAAATATGAAAGATGCTGAAAAGAAAAATAGCTCATTAAAAGATAAATATAAAGTTGAAATGAAGTTGGGTGAAACTATTACCAAAAAGATAGATTCTACAATTGCTTTTTATATTGGCAAGGAAGACAAGCGCCAAGGCATTACAAGAAATCCTGAAGTTACGGTTATGAACCGTATTTATACTGCCAGTGGTTATGCAGATAGCAGGCCAACTGGATTAACGCAAACTGAAGACACATTAATTTTAAATGCTGAAAATCAATTGAAAGAAGCATTAATCGAAACAAATCTATTTTTCGATAAGGATTGGACAGAATATAAAGCTAAAATGCAGAATATAGATATTTCTCCATTCAAAGAAATTGAAAATTTTAGTTTAAAATATTAATTTATAATTCCAATTTTTTTGGAGTGTGCAATGGCGTCTGCACTGTTGCCGCAATAACAAGTTGCGGTTCCCATAGATTCAATATTTTTGAGAACATCCGAGACTTTTTGCTTTCGATTTTTTGAGGTTTTACGAATGTAAACAGCTTTTATATTTTTAGGAAATATCTTGCAAACCCTTTCATAAATGTAAGGATCTTTTTGTGTATCGTCACCTAATAAAACGTATTCCAAAGTTGGGTAAAAGGAAATGATGTCTTTTATCTTTTCAAATTTATGATCGTGGCTTCCTCTTCCTGTAAAAAGAAAGTCCGAAATGCCTGTTTTAATTTTTTTCAATTTTATAACAGCTTTCGGCAAATTATGTTTTTCAGAAAAACTTTCGATAAATTCATACAAATTCCATTCACTACTAGAAACATAGAAAAATGAATTAGAAGAAGTCACATTATTTTGGCCAGCAAAACTTAAAGCTTCGTAATGTTTTGCAACATCATCAAAAATTTTTCTTTTGTTTAAATTCCGAAGTAATAAAACATATATTTTTTTGAAAAAATTATTGCTGTGGCTTACCAAGAAAGTATCATCAATATCTGTAATTATGCCCAATTTACTTTCAAAAGGTTTTAGGAGCTCGGCAGTTTCAACGATACCAAAATTACCGGATTTTTCAGTTTTAATAGATACTTGATATGGGTGCCAACCGCTATTTAAAGGCGCTGTATATGGAACTGTAAATCTGAAATAGCCATCGTCCAATGTTTTTGTCCTTACTATCAAATTCCCAAAGGTTAATTCTACTTCGACATTCGGCAAGGGCTTAATTCTAAACATATGGATTACGGCAACTGCATGCCTAATACCGCGCCTGTCTAGCTTATATTTATCTGGCGCCCACGATTTAAAAACGTGTCCAAAAACAACTAATTCGTTATCATTTACATAACCTCTATATAATTTTAAATCCAGCTTCACTAATTGAGAGTTTGTTAACAATTGCCAAAGGTAAATTAAGTATTTTTAGGCATAATCTACCATAATGAATTCAGAAAAAAAAATACTGTTAATTGTAAATCCAATTTCGGGAGATAGTGACAAAGACGATATAATAAGCGCTGTCCAAAATTCTTCAAAATCGTATCACTTTCATTTGGATATTTTTAAAACTTCTGGAAATAATGATTTAAAGTTAATAAAGGATATTCTTTCAACTAAAAAAATTGACAGAGTATTAGTTGCTGGAGGTGATGGTACAATAAAATTAGTTGCGCAAGCTATGGAAGGTTTGGATATTGTCTTGGGCATTCTTCCTGCAGGTTCTGCAAACGGTTTAGCGGTAAATTTTAAACTTTCAGAATCCATAGGGCAACAATTGGAAACCGCTTTATCCAACAATATTATTGAAATGGATATGCTCGAAATAAATGGACAAACCTGCCTACACATTGCAGATTTAGGGATTAATGCAGAGCTTATAAAAAATTATGAAAATAGTAGTTTACGTGGAAAGTTCGGGTATTTTATACAAAGCATACCTACTATTTTTCAAAGTGAATCGCCTTATGAATTTACGATTGAAGCAAACGGTGAAACTTTTAATAAAACAGGAATTTTACTTGCCATAGCAAATGCAAATACTTTTGGCACTGGCGCAAAAATAAATCCCAATGGGAAAATTAATGATGGTAAATTTGAAATTATAGTTTTTAAAAGTCTAGATTTTATTGAAATTTTTAAAACATTGCGGGAAAATGCAAAACCAAACGAAGAGTTTGCTGATATAATTGTAACCGATACTGCTAAAATAAAAACGAAGAAACTGGTAGATTTTCAAATAGATGGTGAGTATGAGGGAAAATTCACCGAAATCAATGCAAAAATTAAAACATCTAAATTAAAAGTTGCAGTGCCTGCAACTTTTGTCTAAAATTAAAAAATGAATTTACACAAAATAAATTTTAAAAATAGTGAAAACCAAAATTTGGCGGGAAGGTTAGAAATGCCTAATGATCAAAAACCGCACAATTTTGTAATTTTTGCACATTGTTTTACATGTACAAAAAATCTTTTAGCGGTTACTAACATAAGTCGGGCTTTAACAAAATCCGGTTTTGCAGTACTTCGTTTTGATTTTACGGGTTTGGGAGAAAGCGAAGGTGATTTTGAAAACACAAATTTTTCCGGAAATGTATCAGACTTAATTTCGGCTTCTAAATATCTTGAGGAACATTATTCCGCACCTTCATTACTTATAGGCCATAGTTTAGGAGGAGCAGCGGTAATAATGGCTGCCGAAAAACTGGAAAACATAAAAGCAGTTGTTACCATAAATTCTCCAAGTGATCCTTCGCACGTTAAAAATAGCTTGCAAAAAGATTTGAATGAAATAGTAACGCAAGGTGAAGCATCGGTAAATTTGGTGGGAAGAAATTTTACCATTAAAAAGCAATTTCTTGATGATTTAGAAAAACAACCTTTAAAAGAAGTTGTAAAGAGATTTAAAAAAGCTCTTTTAATTATGCATTCGCCGCAGGACACAACTGTTTCAATAAAAAATGCCGAAGAAATTTACATAGCCGCAACACATCCTAAAAGTTTTGTCTCTTTAGACGGAGCTAATCATTTATTGACGGATAAAAAAGATTCAATTTATGTTGGAAATGTTATTGCAGCTTGGGTAACCAAATATTTGAATATTGAAATTGTTGAAAATAAATCAAACAGCAAAAAGGTTAGCGCCAGTTTGAATGCAATAGATGGTTTCACTACAAAAATGCAAATGGGTAGGCATTTTTCTATTGCCGATGAGCCTGAAAGTTTCGGCGGGAATGATTTTGGCCCAACACCGTACGATTTAATTGGCGGTGGTCTGGCTGCTTGTACGGCAATGACTATTCAAATGTATGCAAAGCGAAAAAAATGGGATGTCAAAAATGTTGAAGTTGTTGTGACTTACAGTAAAGAACATGCTGTAGATTGTGAGAATTGCGGAAATGAAATTGCAAAAATTGACACATTTAAAAGAAAAATTTCATTTGAAGGACAACTTGATGAAATCCAAACAAAAAAGCTTTTGGAAATTGCCGATAAATGTCCCGTTCATAAAACGCTACATTCAAAAACACAGATTATTACTTCTTTGACTATTTAAGAAAAACAATAAATAGTATCTGTAAAAAGTAAAATAATCACTTAAAAACTACTGTTATATATTTCAGACAAATAATTTGCGTAAACTTGTGTTAAATTATTACTGTCTAGAATTATGAAAAAACTAAAAACTTTTACGCTGTTAATTTTGGCAGTGTTAACTTTACAAGGCTGTTGCTGGTATGGCGATTGTAATGACGATATTGGGGATGATATCATAGAACCTTTTCAAAGTGCTTACGAGCCTGTTTATATGTCCCGCGAGGATTTTGAAGCAAGTATAACAGTTGCCGATCCATCTTCGGTTGAAACAGCTGGCAAGATTTATGTAATCGGACAATTTTTGTTTATAAATGATGTGTTAAAAGGTTTTCACGTTTACAACAATCAAAATCCTTCAAGCCCAAATAATCTAAGTTTTTTAAATGCCCCAGGATCTACAGATCTTTCCATTAAAAATGATATATACTATATAAATCAAGCAACAGATTTGGTTGCGGTACGGTTTAATCCACTTAATGGCAATCCAGAAGTAACGAAGCGAATCCGTAATGTATTTCCTCCATTAACCTCTCCAGATGGATTTATAGATACACAAACAAATGAAAATCAGGTAGTTGTTAATTGGATTATAAGAAACTAAAAAGCTATGAAAAAATTTATACTAACAATATTATTAATTGGTTTCATTTTCGGCTGCAGTCAAGATGGAGAAAATAATAATTCTGACATAGCGACCAACCAAAACGGTCAAGGAGGCTCTTTAGCGCGCTTCGCAATATTAAATGACTATTTATATGCCGTGGATGAATCTGGACTGAATGTTTTCAATATTGCAGAAGTTTCTAATCCTGTTTTAGTTAACCAAGTCCCTATTGGTTTTAGGATTGAAACCCTTTTCAACTATAAAAATTACTTATATATAGGTTCAAGGAACGGGATGTTTATTTACAGTGTTGCCAACCCAGAAACACCAAATTACTTGGCAGATGTTCAACATTTTACGGCTTGTGACCCTGTTGTTGCCAATGATACTACTGCATTTGTGACTATTTGGGGTGGTACAAACTGTGGCAATAATATTAATGAGCTTATGGTTTATGATATTACTACAGTTACAAACCCTGTTTTATTGAGCCAGCGTAATTTAATTGCACCAAAAGGTATGGGAATTTTTGAAAATTATCTTATCCTTTGTGATGACGAGATAAAAATTTTCGATATTAGAAATCCAGAGGAAATGACTTTAGTACACAGCATAAATAGGGTCGCTTTTGATGTAATTGTTCAAGGAAATTTATTAATTGCCGTTGGCGATAATGGAATCTACCAGTATACTTTGGATAATTCTAATATTACAGAC
>JBBSOK010000145.1:0-5423 GCA_038259825.1 Flavobacteriales bacterium | reverse complement strand
GGCGCGGTTATGAGCGTTCCCTGTGGCGATCAACGTGACTATGATTTTGCAAAACATTTTGATTTGCCAATTCCGAATATATTTAAAGATGCAGATATTTCTGTTGAAGCCTATTCGGATAAAGACAAAACGATTATTATAAATAGCGATTTTTTAAATAACTTAACCTATGCTGAAGCAACTGAAAAAGTTATTGCGGCAATGGAAGAAAAAGGAATTGGCATAGGCAAAATAAATTACCGATTACGCGATGCCGTTTTTAGCAGACAGCGCTATTGGGGGGAGCCATTTCCAATTTATTATAAAGATGGAATGCCACAAACTATTCCAACGGAATGTTTGCCTTTACGTTTACCTGAAGTAGAAAAATATCTTCCAACCGAAGAAGGCGAACCGCCGTTAGGAAGAGCAGACGATTGGGCTTGGGATGAAAAAAGTAAAAAAGTAGTACCCAATGTCAGTCTGAGCGCAGTCGAAGACAATGGTGTTTACCCACTTGAATTAAACACAATGCCAGGTTGGGCAGGAAGTTCTTGGTATTTCTTTAGATACATGGAACCAGGTTTTTCTGAAAAAGACAACAAACGTGATGAAGTTTTTGCCTCCAAAGAAGCAATGGATTATTGGCAAAATGTTGACTTATATATAGGAGGAAGCGAACACGCAACGGGTCATTTATTGTATAGCCGTTTTTGGGTAAAATTTATGCACGACCGCGGTTTGGTTCCAGTTGAAGAACCTTTTAAAAAGCTGATAAACCAAGGAATGATTTTGGGGACTAGTGCCTTTGTATATAGGTTAGATTTCAATATGGAGCCTGAATCTCTTTCAGAAGGGAATGAAAATGATGGAGATTCAAATTATTACACGCTTGAAAATATTGAGACAACTTTCTTTAATGTAAATTATAGAAATGATTTCTTTCATCTAAAATTAACTCAACACGAGTTGTTAGATTTAGCCAAAAAAATCAATCCATCAATTACCTTCGCTTTATCAAAATATCAAACGAGTATTGATATTAAAACCATTCAATTAACTCCAATCTATGTGGATGTGTCTTTAGTAAATGCATCGGATGAACTAGATATAGATGGTTTTAGAAATTGGCGATCAGAATTCAAAAATGCTGAATTTGTTACAGAAGAAAATGGCATTTTTAAAGTCTCCCGCGAGGTAGAAAAAATGTCCAAAAGCAAATACAACGTATTAAATCCTGATGATATTTGTGAACAGTATGGTGCAGATACGTTGCGGTTATATGAAATGTTTCTCGGTCCGTTGGAACAAGCAAAACCTTGGAATACTGCCGGTATTACTGGCGTTCATAATTTTCTTAAAAAACTTTGGAAATTGTATCATTCGGGTGAAAATGAAACTTTTCAAGTTTCAGAAAATTCGGCTTCAAAAGATAGTTTGAAAACGCTTCATAAAACTATCAAAAAAGTAAAAGAAGATATTGAGAATTTCAGTTTTAATACTTCAGTTTCATCTTTTATGATTGCTGTAAATGAATTGACTGCTTCAAAATGTAATTCAAAAGAAATTTTAGAACCATTAGCAATTTTACTTTCACCGTACGCGCCACATATTGCGGAAGAGCTATGGAATAAACTGGGTCATTCAGAAAGTATTAGTACTGCACCTTTTCCGAAGTTTGAAGAAAAGTATTTGGTTGAAAGCAGCAAAGAATATCCAATTTCATTTAATGGTAAAATGAAGTTTACGTTAGAACTTTCGTTGGATTTTTCAAAAGAAGAAATTGAATCTGCCGTAATGTCAAACGAAAAAACTATTCAGTATTTAGAGGGACGCACACCGAAAAAGGTTATAATTGTGCCGGGCAAAATTGTAAATATTGTTGGGTAAAAAATTTGCACACTTTTTGCTATATTTATAACTAAAAATGAACAAATGCTCTATTCACTTTTGAAGTAAGTTCTTCAAAAATGATAAGAGAAAATTAAAAATCTAGAAATATGTTAATGGGATATTATGTAATTGCAGGTCTTATCTTCTTGTTTAGCTGGTATGTTGGCTGGATGTTGAAAAGGAAATTTAAAGAATACTCAAAAATTCACTTAGCAAATGGGATGAGTGGGAAAGAGATAGCCGAAAAAATGTTGGCTGATAATAATATTACCGACGTAAAGGTCATTTCGGTGCCGGGACAATTAACAGACCATTACAATCCAGCAAACAAAACAGTAAATTTAAGTGAAACTGTCTATATGCAACGCAATGCAGCAGCAGCAGCTGTTGCAGCGCACGAATGTGGTCACGCTGTGCAACACGCAACGGCTTACAGCTGGTTAAAAATGAGAAGCACCTTGGTACCAATGGTAAGTGTAGCTTCAAAATTTTCGCAATGGGTAATTTTTGCAGGTTTTGCTTTAATGGCATTAAATTATATTGGGCCAACCATTTTATTAATTGGTATTATTTTATTTGGCGTTGGAACGTTATTCAGCTTTATAACACTACCTGTAGAGTATGATGCAAGTAATAGAGCATTGGCTTGGTTAGAAAGTAGCAATATGCTTACGCAGGAAGAACACGCTGGCGCAAAAGACTCTTTAAAATGGGCGGCAAGAACGTATGTTGTGGCTGCTTTGGGATCTTTAGCTACGTTGCTTTACTTTATAAGTATCTTTTTAAGAAGGTAATTTGAAAACAAAATTTGAAATAAAAAATCCCGCTAAGAGCGGGATTTTTTATTTTCATTGAATTCAAAGTTCATAAATTAAATATCTTAAAGCGAACTTTAAGATTTAACTCCAACTATTTAAAAAATATTATAAATGTTAGTGGTAACATTTTTTAATGAAGATTATCTGGATTGTATCCCAAATAAGGAACCTCATGTTCTTTAAAATGAATGCCGTAATTTTCTAATTCATCTAATATTGGGTTGTATACTTCAGGACTTATTGGCAGTTGTACTCCTGGCGTGGTAATTTCTTCGTTTAATATTTTTAAAGCTGCAATTGCAACTGGAAGTCCTACGGTTAAAGCCATAGCTGTATGTGTACTATCTTCGCCTAAGCAAACCATATCACTATCAATTTGGTATTTTTTGCCGTCAAGCTCGTAGCCAAATTTGTGGTACATAACGATCATATCCTTGTCATCACTACTCAGTGTCCATTTATCTTCTAAGATTTTTTGGAGTGCCATTGCTGGAGTTGCATCTTTAATTCCAATTTTTTTATCCGGATTAAAAATATCTAACTCAATTAATTTATCCCACATTAAATCATCTTGGTCAACCCGCAAGGCGTGTCTTAATTTTAATTCAACAGTATCGCTAGGAGAATATGGAACAAAGAGGTTTATAAAATCACGATAGCTTAAATTCTCTGAATCTGGAATTGTGTATTCATCGTCGGTCATACCTAATTGTACAAACATATTCCAAGCTTTACTAAAACCAACCCGGCGAATGGTTCCTCTATACAAAGTTAAAACGTTGTCAAGCCCGTAAATAGATTGATACTTTAATGAATTTCGGTTTGCATACACCTCAAATTTGCCATACCCTTCTATGCTAATAAATTCTGTTCTTCTAAATAATCTATGATAAGGTATGTATTTAAATTTTCCTTCTTGAACAAATTCAGCAGCACCACCTTGCCCTGCTAAAACAACATTTCTTGGATTCCATGTAAATTTATAATTCCAAAGATTATTATCGCTTTCAGGCGCTATGAGGCCGCCACAAAAGCTTTCGAACAATATCATTTTTCCACCTTTATCCCGGATTCTATCCATAATCCGCATTGCGCTCATATGGTCTACGCCAGGATCCAAGCCAATCTCGTTCATAAAAACAAGTCCTTTTGCTTTTGCTTTATGGTTTAATGAGGACATTTGATCACTTATGTATGATGCTGTAACCAAATGCTTTCCAAACTCAATACAATCCTTCGCTACTTCAATATGGTATTTTGCGGGTAGCATGGAAATAACCAAATCACTAGCATCAACTGCTTTTTTTCGTTGCACATCATTAAAAACATCAAGCATTATTCCACGAGCGTTTGGATGATCTCCTGCATTTTTTTGAGCAGATGCCAATGATAAATCCCCAATTGTCAAAAAGATTTCTTCTTCGTCGCTTTTATCCAGAAGATAACGTATTAAACTACTTGCTGAACGACCGGCACCTATAATTAAAATATTACGCATAGAGAGGAATTTTGTAAATTTGAAAAAGTTTACTTCAAGAAAACGAAATTACTAAAATATAGATTTAATCAATGGTTAAATACGATAAAAAAATTGTGGTTACCGCCTGTGTTTTAAGTGCAATTACAATTGCGTTGGGAGCTTTTGGGGCTCACGGACTGAAAAATGTAGTGGATGAAAGAGCTGTTTCTATTTTTGAAACAGGCGTACGTTACCAAATGTTTCACGTTTTAGCTTTATTGGTTATAGGTTTTGCTAATGCTATTACACCCAATGTGCGTAAGTGGGTTTTTATGTTTTTTATTTTTGGATTGTTGCTATTTTCAGGTTCATTATACATTTTAGCATTGGACCAACTTTTTTCTTTTGATGCAGGAATAATTGGCGTTTTAACACCAATTGGAGGGCTTCTGTTAATATTTGGTTGGATGCGCTTAGCCTTTGGAATGTATACATTACGTTAAATTTATTAAGATATATTTTATTTGTGCTCTCGTTAAAATCGATATTATTATAGGTGATTTTAAAATTGTCTCTAATAGATTTCTTACTTTTGTGTAATAACAATTAAAAATAAGTATGAGCGATCACAATCAATCTACGAAAACGATTTCGTTAGAACAATATGGAATCAAAAATGCAGAAGTAAAATACCAACTTTCTTCGGAACAACTTCATCAAGACACTTTAAACCATAATTTAGGAACCGAATCTTCAACCGGCGCATTAGCTATCAATACTGGCGAATTTACTGGAAGATCGCCAAAAGACCGATTTATTGTAAAAGATGATATTACCAGAGATAACGTTTGGTGGGGTAATATAAACATCCCTTTTCCTACGGATATGTTTAATTCGCTTTACGATAAAGTGGTAGATTATTTATCCGGACAAAAAATTTACGTTCGTGATAGTTATGCCTGTGCAGACCCGCGTTATAGATTAAATATTAGGGTAATTAACGAAATGCCTTGGAGCAACATGTTTGCTCTAAATATGTTTTTAAGGCCTACGGAACAAGAACTAACAAACTTCGATCCTGAATGGTTGGTTATAAACGCACCAGGATTTATGGCAGATCCAGAAATAGACGGAACGCGCCAGCACAACTTTGCAATATTGAATTTTACAAAAAAAATAGCTTTAATTGGAGGAACGGGTTATACCGGTGAAATTAAAAAAGGTATTTTTTCTGCGCTTAATTTTATACTTCCTGTAGATAAAAATGTAATGCC
>JBBSOK010000144.1:0-5439 GCA_038259825.1 Flavobacteriales bacterium | reverse complement strand
TTAAAGATGCAGACTTTATAATTAAAATTAGATTTTCCATATTATGAAGGTTTTTCAATTAATTCCAAAATTTCCCGGAGTTCAGTTGCACTTATTTTTTCTTCCTTTGCAAAAAATGAGACCATATTTTTATAATTATTATTAAAATATAGTTTCATTGCACTGTTCATAAACTGTTTAGTGTATTCTTCTTTACTAATTAATGGGTAATATTGGTGTGTTTTCCCGAATGCTTTATAACTAACAAACTTTTTATCTTCCAAATTTCTTACAATAGTACTAACGGTATTATAATGGTTTTTGCCTTCTAACTTTTCAACAATTTCTTTTACAAAAGCAGATTTCAAAGACCAAATGGCCTGCATAATTTCTTCTTCTTTATTTGTTAGGGATGTCATAGTTTTAATTTTTTAAAACAAACCTACAACTATTTTTATAGTTAAACAACTAAAAATACAGTTATATAACTACAAATTTCTTTTTCAATTTTTCCTGATTTTTTATCTATGATCTAGAATACAAATGTTTTTAGTAATATATATGAGATTGGTATCTTCGCAAAACACTACATTATTATGAGCGTACTTTACATTTTTATAGGTTTAATTTTATTGGTTGTAGGAGGTGAGTTTTTAGTTCGCTCTTCAGTAGCACTATCTTTTAAGTTGCATTTATCCAAAATGGTAATTGGTCTAACTGTTGTTTCATTTGCAACATCTGCGCCAGAATTGTTGGTAAGCTTGCAAGCAGCTCTTTCAGGCTCTTCCGATATTGCTCTGGGAAATGTAATAGGCAGCAATATTGCCAACATAGGTTTGGTTTTAGGAATTACGGCAATTATTTCGCCCTTGGCAATAGATAGGGATTTTTATAGATTCAATTGGCCAGTAATGCTTTTGCTTTCTGTTGCGCTCTATTTTATTCTGAATTATGGCAATAACATTACTCAATTTGAAGGTATTGGACTTTTATTGGCATTATTTGTATATCTGTTTTTCCTTATCCGAAGAGCACGAAACCAAAGAAAGACAGGCCCTGTTGATGATAGCATAGATGATGGTCTTTCAAAAACTAGCAATTTCAAGATTATTTTTTGGTTGATTATTGGAGGCGTAGCGTTATATTTTGGTAGTGAATTGTTAGTTAACGGTGCAAAAACACTTGCAATCCAAGCTGGTATTAGTGAACGCGTTATCGCTGTAACGATGATTGCAGTTGGCACAAGTATTCCGGAATTGGCTGCTTCGGTAATTGCAGCTTTGAAAAAGGAGAAAGCAATCTCTTTAGGTAATTTAATAGGTAGCAACATCTTTAACATTGCATCTGTACTAGGGCTCACAGCTGTTATTAAACCAATAGTTGTACAATCTGAAGAAGTTCTTACCAATGATATTTTTTGGATGATTGGATTTTCACTCGTTTTATTGCCCTTCGCGTTTCTACCTAAAAAAATGGAAATCGGCAGAATAAAAGGCCTCATTATTGTTGCTGCTTACATTCTCTTCGTCAGTCTTACTTTCATTGGATAAATTTGACGATCAATTCAAAGTCACCAATTTTTATAGAAATCCTTAATTTTTATAATTAAAATTATTTAATCTAATTTACAAATACATTTTTTTAATACTCTGAAAATACCTTCACAATAAGCTTTAAAGTAAACTTCTAATTAATTATTAGGGGGTTGTTAATAAAAAAATCTTAAATTGTCACAATTGACCCTATAATAATAGGGGTGTATGTAAAAATAATTATATTTTTGCCTGGATTTCAAGGTAAGGTTGAAATCTATCTCATAATTAATTCAATAATCAAACAGGCAAAAACATGGCAACGCTTAGATTTCACGCATTAAAAGAAACCTTTAAAAGAAAACCGGTTGAGGTTAACGAACCAGTCCGAAGATCAGAAATATTTGGCAAAAACGTTTTTAATGAAGCGGCAATGCGACAGTATCTTACAAAAGATTCATATAACAGCGTGAAAGATGCTACAGAAAAAGGTTCCAAAATTGATAGAAATGTAGCAGATCATATTTCTACCGGAATGAAGGAATGGGCAATTTCAAAAGGTGCAACCCATTACACGCATTGGTTCCAACCCTTAACAGGTGCTACGGCTGAAAAGCATGACGCATTTTTTGAAACAGTTGAAAACGGACAAGCTATCGAAAAATTTGGTGGTGGCCAATTGGTACAGCAAGAACCAGATGCTTCAAGTTTTCCAAATGGTGGAATCCGTAATACTTTTGAAGCTCGTGGTTACACTGCTTGGGATCCAACATCTCCAGCATTTATATTTGGTACAACACTATGCATTCCTACCGTTTTTGTATCTTATACAGGAGAAGCACTAGATTTTAAAACTCCATTACTACGCGCATTGCAGTCTATAGATCAAGCTGCGACAGACGTTGTTAAATATTTTGATAAAAACGTAACTAAAGTAACTGCTACATTAGGTTGGGAGCAGGAATATTTTTTAGTTGATAAAGCATTATTAGCTGCTAGACCAGACCTTAAAATGGCAGGCAGAACACTGCTAGGACATTCTTCAGCAAAAGGACAACAATTGGATGATCATTATTTTGGATCAATACCTTCTCGTATACTTAACTATATGCGAGATTTAGAAACAGAATGCATGTACTTAGGTATCCCGGTTAAAACAAGACATAATGAAGTTGCACCAAACCAATTTGAACTAGCACCAATTTTTGAAGAAGCAAATTTAGCGGTAGACCACAATAGCCTCTTAATGGATGTGATGGATAAAATTGCTGAAAAGCATAATTTCAAGGTTCTTTTCCACGAAAAACCATTTGCAGGAGTTAACGGTAGTGGTAAGCATAACAACTGGTCTTTGGCAACAAATACAGGAACAAATTTGTTAAGTCCTGGAAGTACGCCAATGAAGAATTTACAATTTCTTACTTTCTTTATTAACACATTAAAAGCTGTTAATGATAATGAGGAATTAATAAGGGCATCAATTGCAAGTGCAAGTAATGATCATAGATTGGGAGCAAACGAAGCCCCACCAGCAATTATAAGCGCTTTCATAGGCTCACAACTTACACAAGTTTTAGATGAGCTAGAAAAAGTTACTAACGGTAAACTTTCCCCTCAAGAAAAAACTGATTTAAAACTAAATGTAGTTGGTAAAATTCCTGAAATTTTACTTGATAATACAGATAGAAACCGAACGTCAGCTTTTGCCTTTACAGGAAATAAATTTGAATTGCGCGCCGTTGGTAGCACAGCAAACTGTGCAAACCCGATGACAGTTTTAAATGCAATTGTTGCCAAGCAGTTAATAGACTTCAAGAAAAAAGTTGACTCTCTTATTAAAGAGAAGAAAATGAAGAAAGATGATGCCATTTTCAATGTTTTGCGTGAGTATATAAAGGACTCGAAAAGAATACGTTTTGAAGGTGATGGATATGGAGATGCTTGGGAAAAAGAAGCTATTAAAAGAGGATTGAGCAATCATAAAACTACTCCAAACGCTCTAAAAGCGAAGATTTCTAAAAAAGCAATTTCACTTTACGAAGATTTAGGAATTATGAGTAAAATTGAAGTTGAAGCCCGTTATGAAATTGAGATTGAAGAATATTCTCTTCGCATACAAATAGAAGGACGTATATTAGGTGATATCGCAAGAAACCACGTTATACCTACTGCAATTAAATATCAAAATGTTCTAATTAAGAATGTACAAGGTTTAAAAGATATCTATGGCAAGGATTTCAAAAAACATTCTAGTGAACAAATGAGTTTAATTGAAGAAATTTCAGAACATATCTCAAAAATCAATAGTGGAATTACCCAAATGATTGATGCTAGAAAGAAAGCAAATAAAGTTGAGCACGCAGACAAGCGCGCCGATTTATATTGTGAAGAAGTAAAGCCATATTTTGATGTAATTAGATACCACTGTGATAAATTGGAACTATTGGTAGATGATGAGCTTTGGCCATTAGCAAAATATAGAGAATTGTTATTTACACGATAATATTGTTATTCTTATCATTTAAAAAGGGACACAAAATAAGTTGTCCCTTTTTTTTATGGCTTAAATTTTTGGACAAAAAAGTAGTTTGTTTTTATTGTGAACAACTTCTTTAATTTCAGCCAGTCTTTTAGCAACTATTTATTTTACTGAAATCATAAATCATTAATTGATTACTAAAAACTGAATTGAACAAACTTTTTCTGATCCTACAAATGGAGCAAAGCAAGAAAACATTCAAAAAATGCCCTACTCACGTAGGAAGTTATAATAATGATTGACTTTTAAAGATCAAAGAATAGTGGTCTTTAAGAACGATACTCTAGATTTAAATATACAAGTGGCATGTTCGATTGTTAAGGTGCAAAACCTATAAACGGCATATTTAATTAACAATCAAGCTCTTAAATACCGCTTGTCTTTAATTTTTAATTTTCAGAATATTAACAGAACTGACTTGATTTCAGAGATAAGCACAAGATCATTTTTTTAACAAAAAATTAACATTTCTTTGGTTTTTGTTAATATTTGGTATTTCATCGGAATCATTGTTTCGTTCATCCAAAAAATGGACAGTAACTATCAGATAATTCCTACAATACGTTAGGGGTATTTACCCCAACTTCTATAAATCATTTTTTTAGATGGAAAAATTGTTACATATTTGCTTCAGTAATTAAAAGCAATGTTGCTAAATACAGCTTCACTCACTTCCCCAGTTATTAATTACTTTCCCCATTTATATATTTTGATTCAACAATAAGTCGAATTAAAATTTTCCCCAAAAAATCTCTTAGGAGAAAAAATTTAAAATATATTATTTATCTATTATAATATTGAGGATAGGAATATGCAAATTATTTACATTTTTAATATCCCCAATTTAAAGCTCCGCGGGCTTTTTACTGAAAATAATTGAAACAATGTGCTAACTCACAGTTTCTTTTTAAAATGAATTTTATTAACCAAATATTAACTTTAAATCTTTAACATTATGAAAAAAGTAATTTTTTGTGCTTCGGCACTAATTTTCGGAGGTATGCTTTACGCACAAACTCCAGGAACTCCAGCTATGGCTGAAGTGATCGCTCCTTTACCACTTTCAGGACCGGGCGCAAATTCAGGTCAGTCTACACAAAATGGTAATGAGAACAAAGTGTTGGTTTTTCAAGCTGGTACTTCTAACTCTGCATCAACATACCAAGATGATGGAACTGGAACAGGAGATAACCAAATTAGAATAAGCCAAACTGGTAGCGTAGGCCCTTTAAGTGGTGTTGCGAATATGGCTGAAGCTCGTCAAAGTGGTACTGAGAATCAAGCAATAGTATCTCAACAAGGTGATGGCAATAGCTCTTTAACTAGACAAGGCCAAAACGACGCTTCTAGCGCAAATAACACTGCTTGGATCCGTCAAGGTACTGGACA
>JBBSOK010000143.1:0-5569 GCA_038259825.1 Flavobacteriales bacterium | reverse complement strand
CTAATGTAGCGGTCAACATTCATTTTTCTTTCAGCTTTTCTAAAGCAAAATTATAATCTTCCTTGGTATTTGCATTTATTAACACCTCATCGTTTGTAGGAAAAATTAATTGCGTCTCGTTATTTATTAAAAATTTTCTGGGACAGGTTTTAAGACCATCCTTCAAATACCCTAAGGCTTTTGTAAATGCGCGAGGTTCCCAAATAGCAAAAACAGGTTCTGGTAGTCTAGATTCGTGCGTTGCGTAGGCAGTTGCAACTTTATTGGGGTTACGGTTTTCAATTAAATTTTCTATTGAATTTTTATCAACTAAAGGTAAATCTGTAGCAACAACAAGCCAGGCAACATCTGGAAATTGTTGATGCGCGCTCATCATCCCATTCATTGGACCTTTAAAATCGTTTTTATCAATTATCGTTTTAAAATTATTAGATAAATCTTCTTTTTGCTCGGAACGAATGCTCAAATAAACATCATCACATAACTCCTGTAAAAGTTGATATAAGTATTCGCGATGTGGTTTTCCTTGATATTCAATTGCGCCTTTGTCGGTTCCCATCCGGGTGCTTTTGCCGCCGGCAAGTACTAGTGCATTTAGTTTAGCTCTCATAATCACTTTTGCCTCCAGTTTTTTTCTTCAGTTTAATTTCTGAAATGATTAATTCGTGGCTCAACGCTTTTACCATATCATAAATAGTTAACGCAGCAACCGAAACGCCCGTTAGAGCTTCCATTTCGACGCCAGTTCTTTCATTACATTTTACCGTACATTCAATTTCCAAAGAATTTTTGCCAGGTTGGATCTCGATATTTATTTTAGATAAGCGCAGCGGATGACAAAGTGGAATAAGATCTGATGTTTTCTTTGCAGCTTGAATGCCAGCAATAATTGCGGTTTGTGTAATACTACCTTTTTTACTTAAAAATTGATCCTGTTGCAGTTGATTAAAAACAGCAACTGGAAATTGTATCTTACCTGTTGCCGTTGCACTTCGCGAGGTTATTTTTTTATCAGAAACGTCTACCATTTCAGCATTTCCTTCTTTGTTGATATGTGAAAGTTGTTTAGCCACCTATGCTTGTCATTGAGTTTTCGTAATAATTTTCATTATTTGCTTCGGCTTCAAAACCGTCTTTCGCCCTGCTTCCAACAGCAGCCAAAATAGCCGATTTAATATTCTCTTCAGAATTTTCTGAACGGAGAATCTTCCTAATATTTCTGTTTACGCTTGCATACAAACACGTAATTACATCGCCCGTGGCTGTAATTCGCAAACGGTTGCAAGTGCCACAAAAATTTCGTGTAAAGGAAGGAATTATACCGAAATTTCCTTTAAAACCTTCAATTTTATAGTTCACCGAAGTAGAGGTTTTTTCTGAAACAACTTTAGTTATGTTATCATATTCTGAAGCAATATGATCATAAATAACTTTATGATTCCACTTAATGGTCTGAAAGTTTTTGCTTCCGCCATTAAAAGGCATTTCTTCCAGAAACCGAACAGAAACCGGATAATGTTTGGTAAGCTGTTCTATAATTGGAATAATATCTTGCGTATTTTGGTCGTTAAGGGCAATGAAATTTACCTTAACATTAAACCCTTCCTGAATTAAGTTTATTATGTTGTTGTAAACTGTTTCAAATTGATTTCTTCGGGTTATTCTATTAAATGTTTCTTCAGAAATAGAATCTAAACTTACATTTATGTTTTTAATTCCCAGTTCTTTAAGTTCTTGAATATGTTCACCAATTAGGGTAGCATTCGTTGTAATACTTATGTCTTCTAATTTTGGTAAAGCTGCCAACTTTCGTAACAAAATCATTAAATCTTTGCGTACAAAAGGTTCGCCTCCCGTAATTCTAATCTTTGTTATGCCTTGGTCTACCAAGGTTTTGCTTAATGTAAATAATTCGTCAACAGTTAATAATGTGCTTTTTTTAGCAAAATTTATTCCGTTTTCGGGCATACAGTAATTACAGCGCAAATTGCACCTATCTGTAACTGCCAGCCGTAGGTAATTAACTTCTCGTTGATGGTTATCTATCAGCATATATCTTCCTAAGTGATCTATTATTAATTTATTTACGGGTGTGGTGTCACCCATACTTCATTGCTGCCTTCAAAAAATTCCTTTTTCCAAATTGGCACTTTTTCTTTTAAAGTATCTATTAAAAATCTACAAGCTTCAAAGCAATCATCACGATGGGCAGAAGAAGCCCCAACTAAAACAACTGGTTCTTCAACAGCTTTATCGCCAACTGCATGCTGCATAATAAGTCGGTTTAATTTCCATTTCTTATTGGCTTCATCAGCAATTTTATTCATTTCTTTTATTGCCATAGCTTGGTACGCTTCAAAAAAAAGTGAATTTACCTTTTTATTTTTGGTATTGTTCCTAACGCTACCAATAAAAACACAAATTCCACCGCTTTCAGGATGGCTTAAGGATTTATAGATACTTGACGGATCAATGGTGTCTATTATTTCAATTGTGTTTTTCATATTAACCTCCACTTACGGGTGGGATTATAGCTACTTCGTTATGGTTTGAAATGGAAACATCATCTTCGGCATATTCTTCATCCACTGCAATGGCTAGCGATGATAGTTTTTCAAATTCTGGAAATTTTGAAATAAGTACTTTTCTAAGTTCGGCAACGGTTTTAGCAGTTTCAAAACTAGGATCTTCAATAAAACTGCTTCCCACAATATCCTTCGCAATTCCGTAAAGTAATATTTTCATTTTTACTGTAAATTTAAAGAGAACACAATTATAAAGCTGTAAAAATCAAACTATTTTTTGACTTTAAATAGTTGAGCATCTTAAAATTTTACCAATAAAAACACGTATTTTGCTTTAATTTTTGCCACATATTTTATGAAACAATTATCGTAATTATGATGCGCTAATTTATAATTTTGGGAAATGACGCACGAGCTTAAAAAAATAGTTGAAGCAGTTTTAAATAACCAAAAGCAAGGCAAAAAATCTGTTTTGGCAACGGTTGTGGCTTTAAATGGCTCTTCGTACAGAAAACCTGGCGTACGGATGCTAATTTCTGAAGATGGAAAAATGACTGGTGCCGTAAGTGGCGGCTGTGTTGAAAAAGCAATAGGCTTGGAAGCGAAATCTGTTTTACAAACGGGAAAGGCAAGGATGATGACCTACGATGGTAGATATCGTTTGGGCTGCGAAGGAATTTTGTATATTTTACTTGAACCTATTCTTATTTCTGAGGAATTAAAAGCTGTCTTTTTCAATCAAATTGAACAAAGAAAATCTTTTGAAATACATTCTGTCTTCTCTGAAAATGAAGGTGAAAAACAAGGTTTAAAGTCAATTTTGAGTTTTGGTGAAAATCAAATTTATTCATTAAAGTCGGATATTTCAGAAGATGAAAAACTATCTACATTACAAAAATTTGAACAAAAAATGAATCCTATTTCACAATTAATAATTATTGGCGCGGAACACGATTCGGTTAAATTATGTGCTGCGGCAGCTCTGTTGGGTTGGGATGTCACAGTTATTGTTTCACAAAAAGATCCAAAAACAATTGAAAATTTTCCAGGCTGCAAAGAGGTGTTTGCATTAGATCCTGAAGAAATCTCCAAGTTGAGTATAGACGAGCAAACAGCGGTAGTTTTAATGACGCATAATTATGCTCGGGATTTACATTTTTTACTTTCAATAAAGGATAAAAATCCGTTTTATATTGGTTTATTGGGCTCAACATCACGAAGGGAAAATATTTTTAGTGATATTCTTGAAAGGCAAACAGATATTGAATTCAACTTTTTTGATAATTTATATGGTCCTGCGGGTACAGACATTGGAGCTATTACACCTGAAGAAATTTCAATTTCAATTCTCTCTGAAATTTTAGCGATAAAACGCGGTAAAAAAGTTAAATCCATGCGAGAGCGGTTTGAAAGTATTCAGTAAAAATGATTACAGAAAAAAACACAGCAATATTAATCCTTGCAGCTGGCGCTTCACGAAGAATGAACGGCATTAAGCAAATATTGCCGTTTGAAAAAACCACTTTGCTGGGAAATACAATTGCCCAGGCAAAAAAAACATTGACTGAAAATGTATTTTGTATTTTGGGTGCAAATGCAGAAAAAATAGAATCAATTGTAAGTTTCGAAGGAATTGAGAAAGTTTACAATGAAAATTGGGATGAAGGAATTGGATCTTCAATTGCGAATGGAGTTGCTTTTATTGCTAAAAAATCATCAGAAATTGAAGCGATTTTAATTGTTTTGGCAGATCAACCTTTTGTAAATTCAACTTATTTGCAGGCTTTAATTAAGCAGTTCAAGAAATCAAACTCTAAAATAATTGCTACAAATTATAAAGATGAAGCTGGTGTTCCAGCAATTTTTCCAAAAAGTTCTTTTAAAATTTTAATGAATTTAAATGGTGATAATGGTGCTAAATTTATATTGAAGAATATGGAAAATGTTGAACTTTCAGATACAACGGTAGATACTTTTGACGTAGATTATCCTTCAGATTTGCCACAGAAAAATTAATTGTTAGAATCCAAATTTTAAAATGCAATTGAAAAATTGAAATTGAAAAATGATAAAGGAAATTAATATAATTAGAAATAAAAATCAAAAACTTCAATCCTTGACCGATGTTGTCGCTATTGAAGAACCTCTGGAAATCCAATTGGAAATCGGAAAAAAAGGCGCGCGGAAAACACAATCCCTTTCTGTAACAATGCGAACACCTGGAAATGATGAAGAACTCGCAATTGGTTTTTTATTTACCGAAGCGCTTATAAATTCCCGCGAAAATCTTTCAGAAATGCCGAGTTTTATTCCGGTAGAAAATAAAATAATCATTCGTTTAAACGAAAATTTTGATGCAAATCTTGATAAGGTAAAGCGCAACTTTTATACAACTAGCAGCTGCGGCGTTTGTGGAAAGGAAAGTATTGAGGCAATCCATCAAGTTTGTCCCGTAATTCCCGAGAAAACAAAGATTGAAATTGATGTTGAAGTAATTTCAACATTACCTGAAAAACTTTTTAAAGTTCAAGAAACATTTGCATCTACTGGCGGAATTCACGCTGCAGCATTATTCAATTTAGATGGCCAATTGATTGCGTTTAGAGAAGATGTTGGTAGGCACAATGCGCTAGATAAAGTAATTGGAACAGCATTTTTGGAAGCTGAAAATAGCCCGCTGCAATTGCACAATCGCATTTTATTGTTAAGTGGTAGGGCAAGTTTTGAATTGATTCAAAAAGCAGCAATGGCCGGTATTAAAGTGGTCTGCGCAATTGGCGCGCCAAGTAGTTTGGCTGTAGAAACGGCTGCTTCTTTTGATATGACTTTAATAGGATTTCTTAAAAATGCCTCTTGTAATATTTATAGTGGCGAAAAACGAATAAAAATTGACTAATGAAAATACGAATTAAAGATAATAGCATCCGCCTAAGACTCACAAAAACTGATGTGGATGATCTTCGGAATAAAAAAACTGTCGGTTCTAAAACAGTACTTTCTTCTTCAGAAATGTTTCAATATAGTTTGCAGGTTTCTTCAGAAGT
>JBBSOK010000142.1:0-5630 GCA_038259825.1 Flavobacteriales bacterium | reverse complement strand
CCCCAATCCCCAATCCCCAACCCCCACTCCCTAATCACAAATCCCCAATGCCAAAAACCCACCACCCACTAATAACCAACCACTAAAAAACACTTAACAAAACCTTTACACCTTTTCAATTTCATACGTGTACTTTTAAGGAAAACAAAAAAAATACATAATATGAAAAAGTTAGGCCTATTGGCAACATTAAAAGCAAAGTCAGGAAAAGAACAAGAAGTACACGATTTTATTAAAGGCGCGGTAGATTTGGCCCGTAAAGAAGATAAAACCCTAACCTGGTACAGTTTTAAAATAGATGAAAACACTTTCGGCATCTTCGACACCTTCGAAACAGAAGAGGGCAGAGAAGCACACCTAAACGGCGACATCGCAAAAGCATTAATGGAACACGCAGACCGCTTATTAAGTGAAGACCCAAAAATTCAAAAGATAGAAATTCTTTCAGCAAAGTAATATTTTCTAATCTTCTAAATGCAGAATAAAAAAAACACCACGAATACACGAATTAATATAAAATATATTAGTGAATTCGTGGTTATTTATAAAATTTCCATCAACTATCAACTATCAACCATCAACCATCAACCATTAACCATCAACCATCAACCGTCTACCGTCTACCGTCTAGTACCTATTCCATTTCAAAAGCAGTCGCATTTACAAAAAACAAACTATTAGCAAACAACAACTTCCCATTCTGCCAAAAGGAGCGGAACAATACATCATCAACAAAATAAATTATACTGCCTTTTCCCATTGGTTTTTCAGCAAATACAATACTATTTAACAACCCTTTTTTAGCATCTTCCCCAGAAAAGCCAGACATACTTACGGCATCACCTTTTATGTAGCCAACATTATAACCTTCTTCTAAAAAGGAATAACTTTCTGCGCCCAATTTCAAGCTATAATAAGTATCATCATATCCAAAAGCCATTGGATGGCTATTGTCCAACTTCACTTTGTAAATGCTGCCAATCAACAAATCTTTTACATCATTTTTCTCACGTTGGTCATACGGGACTAAAAATGCATCAAACTCACTTTTTTCAGATGTTTCTTTATCCTTTTTAGCTACTTCAACATCGGTTGAATCTTTATCTGTTTTATTATCAATAATGCCAAAACCTTCTTTATCCTTAAATGCCTTTATAGCATTTGCAATAGCAATTACTTTCCCGCCATTGCTTACAAATTCTTTTATTTTCTTTAGTCCATCTTCATTCAAAAGGCTTGAATAGCTTCCATCAGGCATAACAAGCACATTGTATTTACTTAGATCCGAATCTCCAAAATCATCAGTATTTATTGATGTAATTGGATATTTCAATTCCTGTTCAAAATAATACCAAATTGAACCATAACTCAGTGAGCTTGTTTTTTCACCTTGTAAAACCGCAATCTTTTGCTTGTTTATCAACTTAATATCTGGCGAACCAAAATCTGTAATCTTATCTGCAAAACTGGTTGCAGTTGCGGTTATTTTTCGATTGTGTTTATTGGCTATTTCAATTAATTTGGCATCAAATGCTGTATTGTTAAAATTATCACTTCGGGTAATTACCAAACTTCCACGATCGTATTTTTTCCCTTCAAAAGAAAGTTCCTTCTCACTAAAACGAACTCTTATATTATTTTGAAGTAAATCTGAAAGAAACGTAGCATCATTCATACTATTCCATTTCGCCAAATAACCAACAGCCGTAGCGGTTGGAATATTATTAGTAAAACTCTCAGCTTTTGAAGCATTTCCTGAAATTATAGTTGAACTTTCCACAGCATCAAAACCATAGGCATACGGTAAACTCCAAGCAGTTATATCATACGTTAGCGGTGTTGAAAGTTTGGTATTGGCTTCAAAAAGTGCTTTTACCATTTTTCCGCGCGGTTGGTTTGTACTTACAACCAATGCATTTTTAGCATCTAAACTTCCATTTTTACCTTCGGTATAATTAAATCCGCTAATTTTTCCGTCGGTAAATGCAAATTTTATTTCGTGTCTGTCCAATAATTTTGCGAGGGCATTCAAATTATCTTCGTTGCCTTGCATTACAAAACTTTTCGTTTTTGTATTATCCGAATTAAAAAACTTTTTGAATTCCGAATTCAATCTGCCAGCATTTTTATTGGCTATTTCAACTGTACTTAAACCTGTTGTGGTGTGGTCTGTAAGTCTATCTTTTAAGGTTAGCACATAACCCTGTCCTGTTTTAATACCCAAACCGGCACGGCCGTGACCCGCCTTTTCATACGTCATACCAATAGCGCCCATATATAATGGATAGGTGTCGCCGTAACTTGGATATAATAAATCGAAATACTGTCGGGTAAAAAACAGTCTTCCTTTTTCATCAAAATATTTTGCATTGTTTTTACCAATTTCAACTTGAAAATCCCGCTGGAAATCTGTTATAATCTCGTGAAATGGTTCAGCTGCCGGCGCAAAATAATATGGATTATCAATTTCCTGCTCGTGAAAATCTACGTGAATATGAGGCATAAATTGATTGTAAACTACCAGCCTTTGCTGCGTTTCTACCTGTGTTGCCCAAGCCCAATCGCGATTAAGGTCGTATAGATAATGATTTGGTCTTCCTCCCGGCCAAGGTTCATTATGCTCGGCAGCTTGCGGGTCTGTATTATAAGGCGTTGCGTGTATTTCATTAAACCAATTTACGTAACGATCACGTCCATCAGGATTTACACACGGATCAATTATTACAACTGTATTGCTTAAATAATCCTTATCTTCAGTAATGAGTTTGTAAATCGTATTCATTGCCGCCTCGGTGCTGCTAGCTTCGTTTCCGTGTACATTATAACTTAACCAAACAATGGCGGTTTCAGGATTAATGGAAGCGTTTCCTGCATCTAAACCAGCATTTTTACGATTATTGGCTTTTATAGTTGAAAGATTTGCAATATTTTCTGGCGTTGAAACTACCGCATACGTTAAAGGTCTGCGCTCATTTGTCTTGCCGTAGTTTTGGTAGGTAACCATATTACTATTTGCTGCAACGTGCTCAAAATAGCGAACCACATCGCTATGCCGTGTAAATTGTTCACCAAGTTCGTAGCCCAAAAAGTCGGCGGGCGATTTTACTTGTGCAAATATTGATGTGCAAATGAATAAAAAAAGTATGCTAAAATATCTCATAGGAATACAACTAAAATGGGGCATAAAACTAACTAAATTTTTAATGGAAATAGGAAATTTACTGTTGATTGGGAATAGCTTCAAGAAAATTATTTCATTTTGAATTATCCAAATTAACAAGCCAATGTTAAAACGTGATGTAATTCATATCTAGAAAATGTATTTTTGAAAGTGATATCAAAAAAACTATGTCCGTAAATAGAATTGAATATAAAAATACCGGTTATTTTTCTAAAATGATGGTAGATTATCTTGCTGAAGATTCAAATTTAGCTAGCTTTTACAATCGTTTTCCTAAGCTTGAAAATTTCAAAAAGCAAATTGAAGAAAAGCAACAATCATTTTCGCAACAATCAAGAAATGTTTTGGCAGCTCAGCTTAAAAATCAATACAACGATTTCAAAATATCTGAAGCTACCCAAAATAATATTGAAAAATTAAACGAATTAAACACATTTACGGTTACAACAGGGCATCAACTTAACATTTTTACGGGTCCACTTTATTTTCTTTATAAAATATTTTCAACTATAAATTTGGCTGAACAATTAAATTCAAAATATCCCGAAAATCATTTTGTCCCGATTTATTGGATGGCGACTGAAGACCACGATTTTGAAGAAATAAACTATTTCAATTTCCAAGGGAAAAAA
Organism: Flavobacteriales bacterium; assembly: GCA_038259825.1. GTDB lineage: Bacteria > Bacteroidota > Bacteroidia > Flavobacteriales > Flavobacteriaceae > JBBSOK01. The sequence goes on along the minus strand of JBBSOK010000142.1, from coordinate 1,817 downwards.
GTGCGTTGGAACAAAGAAAGTAGCGGCGCTGTTGGTGAGCTTTCAACAAAAGGTTTGGAAGAGGTTTTAGAAGTTTACAGTAAACAGTTGGGCGAAAGTGATAATGCAAAAAAACTGATTGCTTTATTCAAAGAAAGTTATTTGGAACATAATAATCTTACAGATGCCACCCGATATTTAGGAAATGCATTATTTTCAGAATACGGTTTGGTGATAGTAGATGGCAATGACACGGTTTTAAAAAAGGCTTTTACACCTTATGCTGAAAAGGAATTATTTGGTAATCTGTCACACAAAAAAGTATCAGAAACCACAAAAAAGCTAACTGCTTTAGACTATTCTGAACAAGTTCATCCAAGAGAAATTAATCTTTTTTATCTGAAAGAAAATGTACGCGAACGGATTATTGAAAGAGATGGAAAATTCTTTGTAAACGAAACCGATATTTCATTTTCTTCGGAAGAAATAAAATCTGAATTAAAAAATCATCCCGAACGATTTTCACCAAATGCTTTGCTTCGACCTTTATATCAAGAAATAACCTTACCAAACCTTTGTTATATTGGCGGCGGCGGCGAGTTGGCATATTGGTTTCAATTAAAAGATTACTTTGAAGAAGTTGAAGTAGTTTTCCCGATTTTACTTTTACGAAATTCTGCATTGTTGGTTCCTCAAAATCTTTCGGAAAAGCTGATGAAATTAGACCTTTCAATTGCTGATTTGTTTCAAAATCAAAATGATTTAGTTGAACAACATACCAAGAAACTTTCAGAAATTGACATAGATTTTACGCCACAACGCGAGCTTTTAAAAGAACAATTTACAGATATGTATTCCTTAGCCGAAAAAACAGACGCTTCATTTATAGGAGCAGTTGCGGCCCAGGAAAAAAAGCAATTAAATGGTTTAGACCATTTGGAAAAGCGACTGTTAAAAGCTCAAAAAAGAAAATTAAGTGATCAACTTGACAGATTAACAAATATTCAAGACCAGCTTTTCCCAAGCTATAGTTTGCAAGAAAGAACGGTTAACTTTTCAGAATTTTATTTGGAATATGGTGATAAATTGTATGAAGAATTAAAATCAAATCTAGATCCATTAAATATTCAATTTGCCGTAATAACTTTGTAAAATATACAGTGTTAATAAATCTGGCTAATTAGAAAACAAAAACCAGACAAAAAAAAGTATTTTTGAAAATGCAAAAAAACGTCCTTATTTTAGATTTTGGTTCGCAATACACACAGCTTATAGCGCGTAGAGTCCGTGAACTTAATATTTATTGTGAAATACATCCTTATAATAAAATTCCAGAAAATCTCGAAAATTTTAAAGCTGTCGTATTATCTGGCAGCCCGCTTTCGGTTAGAAATGAAAACGCGGCGCATCCCGATCTTTCAAACATAAAAGGCAAATTGCCACTTTTAGCAGTTTGTTATGGCGCGCAATATTTAGCTCATTTTAATGGAGGAAGTGTTGAGCCTTCAAACATTAGGGAATACGGTCGTGCAAAATTGAGTATGATAAAGGCGGGTGAAGCGCTTTTTAAAAATATTGATGAAGGCACACAAGTCTGGATGAGCCATAGCGATACTATTGCCAAACTTCCAGAAAATGGCGTGCGTCTTGCTAGTACAAAAGATGTATTGAACGCCGCTTATAAAATTGAAGGAGAAGATACGTATGCAATTCAATTTCATCCAGAAGTGTATCATACAACCAATGGAAAACAATTACTTGAAAACTTTTTAGTAACAATTGCAGGTGTTGCACAAACTTGGACACCGGCTGCTTTTGTTGATACAACTGTTGCTGCT
>JBBSOK010000141.1:0-5760 GCA_038259825.1 Flavobacteriales bacterium | reverse complement strand
TAGTGACACATACGATCGTATTTATAATTGTTTGGCAGATTTCAATAAATTATGGGCTAATAACTCCCAAGTATTAATTGCTGGAATATTCAAAAAAACCATGGAAGATGATGAAAAAGAAAATTTTCATGCCTTACATGATTTAGGGTCTTTTATGACCAATTTATCCTTGCAAGCACAGAGTATGGATATTGCTGTACATCAAATGGCGGGAATAGATTTTAAGAAAGCAGCAAAAGAATTTAATGTACCGGATAATCATCACGTTGCAACAGCAGTAGCAGTGGGATATTACGGTGGAGAAGTTTCAGATTTACCGGAAGATTTACAAAAACCAGAAAATGATATTAATAGAAAAAGAAAAGAAATTTCAGAATTTACCTTTAACGGTAACTTAAAATAAAAAGCCATGAGTACAGAAAATAATAAAAAAGATCACGCCGATTTTCAGGATGAGTATAGAAAATCCTCAAATTTCAGTAATCCAATCGAAAAGGAAAATTTAAAACCTAAAGGTAATGGTGATGTGAAAATGGCAGAAGGTTTAGATAAAATGTCGGAAACAGATAAAAAGAAAATTGCGGATGCTATGGATAGTTTTCAACAGAAAACCGAAATGACACCAGGAGGAGAACAAAACGACAAAAGTAAAAATGAAGAAGAAGAATAATTTCTGCTGAATTTCAAAACAGTTTTTCCAAATATTAAAACTTTGACGAGATATTGAGTCTTGTCGAAGTTTTGTTTTTTAGGAGTAATTTTAAAATCAGAATAATTTTGAAAACAACGATTATTTTCGAAAAGCAATTTCAGCCATTAAATTTTCATCTTAATATTATAAATAATTAAAATATTTCTGAAATTTAGATTTATTTTCAGTGAATTCGATTAGGAATGATTCTTGTATTTATATAATAAAACTAAAAACTATGAAAACAATAATAATATTATTCATTTCCACACTAGTTCTTATAAGTTGTGGCACAACTGAAATGGTAAACTTAACTTCAATTCAAAATCCATCTGAAACACAACAAATGATTCTCAATAGAAATTTTGAGTTTTCTGCATCTTTCGCAAATCCGATGGCGACAAATGAACTTAACCAAATTGCAAATTCAAATTTACTCGGACCAGGAAATAGTGCTGGACGAATAAGTTTAATAGGTAATACCAATTACTTAATTGTAAGGAATGATTCCGTAAATGCCTATTTACCATATTATGGAACTAGGCAAGTAATAACTGGGATTGGAAATAGTACGAATGCTATTCAATTTGAGGGCTTAGCAAAAAATTATGAAAGCAATTATGACGCTAAAAATAATAGGACAAGAGTTTCATTTTCTGCAGAAAATGGCACAGAAAATTATGATATAACAATTACCATCTACGAAAGCAAAAATGCTGACGTCTCAGTAAGGAGCTCCCAAAGAAACGGAATAAGCTACGATGGTACAATTTCTAAAATTACAGAATAAATTAAAAACCAAATATTATAAAGCGCTCTTTTTGGGTGCTTTTTTTTATGCGAATAGCTTAACATAAAATTACAACTTCATAAAATTTCATTAACTGAAATTGGCTTTTTAAAGCTGTATTTTTAAAATTAGAAAAAAAAATATTTATGAAAATTGAACAACAACTTTTAAAGCCTCTTAAAATGGGCGATTTAGAATTACCAAACAGAGTTATAATGGCTCCTATGACTAGGAGTCGAGCGGAAAACGCAAAAAATGCACCAACAGAATATTTACACGTTGAATATTATACCCAACGCGCAACTGCTGGATTAATAATAACTGAAGGAGCGCAAGTTTCAGAAAGAGCAGTGGGTTATATTCATACAGCAGGAATACACAACAAAGAACAAATTGAAGGTTGGAAAAAAGTTACGAAGTCAGTTCACGATGCTGGCGGAAGGATTTTTATTCAACTTTGGCACGTAGGTAGAATTTCACATCCAGATTTTCATGATGGTAATTTGCCTTTGGCGCCATCAGCAATTAACGCGAATGAAAAGGTTTATACTCCAGATGGATTTAAAAAAACCGAAACACCAAAAGAAATGACGGTTGAAGAAATTCACGAAACCAAAGCGGAATTTGTGCAAGCTGCTAAAAATGCTGTTGAAGCTGGATTTGATGGTGTAGAAATACATTCTTCGAATGGTTATTTGTTTCATCAGTTTTTTAGCAGTTTCAGTAACAAAAGAAGTGACGATTATGGCGGCTCTATTGAAAACCGAGCTAGGTTTTTCTTTGAAGTTTTAGATGCTATGAAAGAAATAATTCCACAGGAAAAGATTGGTGCACGTTTTAATCCATCACTGCACGGCACATTTGGGATGGAAGTTGTAGAAGATACAATTCCAACATTCGATTATATTATTGAAAAGCTGGATAAAGAATACAACTTAGCATATATTCACTTATCTGAACCTTTTACCGATGTTAGTGAAGTAAAATATGCTGAAACAGAAATAGCAAAAAGATATAGACCAAAATATAAAGGCGTGTTAATGATTAATGCAGGATTTAATCAATATTCAGGTAATAAAGTAATTGAAGATGGTGATGCGGATTGTGTTGCGTTTGGAAAATTATATATTTCAAATCCAGATTTGGTAGGTCGTTTTAGAGAAAATGAAATGTTATCTGAATGGGATCAAGATACTTTTTATAGTCAAGGAAAGGAAGGCTATATAGACTATGAGGCCAAAACGCGTGATTTAATTCCAGAATCAAAATAACAATCTGGTTAAATTAGAACAGGTTTCAAAGAAAAAGTCCCTTAGCTTAATTGATAAGGGACTTTTAGTTTTAATAAAGCTACGAAGTTGCTGGTTTTATTTTATTTCCAGGTTTGGCAGTAGCTTTCTTTTTATCGGATGTCTTTTTTACATCTGCAGGCTTTTTGTCTGCTGGTTTCTTGTCTTCCATGATTATGAATTTTTATTGGTTAATAATACATTAAAGATAAGCAAATTTTAATTCAAATGGATTTAAATTAAACACATAACAAAGTAAAATATGTTTAAATTAAGTAAATTAGTAGTTCCTAACCGAAAAAAATGCAGATTAAGACCTTTATTAAACAATGTCGAGAACACGATTTGTTTAAAATGCTTTCAATTTATGTTGTATCCTCTTGGGTAATCCTTCAAGTATTATCCGTTACCTGGCAACCTTTAGGTTTACCTGAAAAATCGGTTACTTTTTTAATTATCACACTTTTAATTTGTCTTCCAATATATTTATTTATTATTTGGAAATATAAAATTGTACCCTTAGAAAAAGAGAGATTACTAATTGATAACGATGAAGATTTAGAAGAAGATCCTGATAAACCTTTAGTCAAAAAAAGCTTTAAGAAATATTATATCATTTCTTCCATATTTATAACCACAATTTGTGCATTTGCCGCCTTCTTTATAGTTGATATTAATTTTATCAAAAGTGCACCCACAGTTTCATTTTCTGAAACAGATAGAATTGCGGTTTTAAAATTTGGTAATAATACTGGAAACCCAAAATACGATGAAATTGGCAAAATGGCTTCCGATTGGATTATGCATGGAATTACTGAGAACAAATTAGGGCAAGTAATATCACCAGATGTTATAAAACAATACAACAGCGCTTTTAATGAAAACTCAAAAGATGAAGCAGATAATAAAACTATTAAGAGATATCTTAAGCCCGCAAAAATAATTTCGGGTAACTACTATCTAAAAAATGATAAACTTGTATTTCAGGCTACAATAACTGATGGCAAAACAGATAAAACCATTTACTCTTTCAAACCGCAAGATTGTTTAGATGCTAATCCACTTATGTGTATTGAAAAGCTAGAATCTGCTATAAGTGGTTTTTTTGCTACGGAAGGAAAAAAGAAGCTGATGCTGCAGGAAAGCCCACCAAATTATGAAGCCTATCGCTTGGTTTTGGAATCAAATTATGTGGAATACGATGAAAATTATTTGCAATTAATTGAAAAAGCGATTTCCCTTGACCCAAATTACTTCGAACCACAAGTTTTACGGGTTGCTTATTACTATAATTCTAAAAAATATGCAATTGCAGATTCCCTACTAGGCATATTAAAGCCAACCAGTAATCGTAATGACAGACAGAAAAACCTGCTCAATTTGTACGCTGCGCTCCTTAAAGGCAATAATAAAAAAGTGTATCAGGCAAATTACAAGGAATTTGAATACGCGCCGTACGACCTTGCAAATAATTCAACAACTATGATTGTTGGATTACAATATGTTTATAAAGTTAAAGAAGTAGATAGTATCTATAACCTTGTAAAAAATGACAGCCTTAATATTGAAAACTGTTACGAATGTATCAATCGAATTTATATTAAATCGTTAGCAGATATAGAGCTTAAAAATTATGATACAGCCATTCAACTTTTAGAAAAATCAATAAATATAAATAATGATGAAATACTTAAGAAACCTTATTTAACCGCTTTAATCCGAAATGGAAACGACGCTAAAGTAAAAAGTTTTTTAAACAAAACGGAGCTTACAGAAAGTGCAGCATTAAATGACAAGTTAGATTTATATGCAGGTATTGAATATCTTATGGTTAATAAAAAAGATATTGCAAATTCATACTTTAAAAAAGTAACAGATAATCCCGAAGTAAAATTACAGGAAAAAGCGCTCGCAGAATTTTATAGCGAAAACTACAGAAATGCCGAAACTTACTTAACTGATTTTATAAAAGAAAACGCCAATAATTACGAAGCTCGTGCATTTTTGGCAATTTCAAAATATAAAGGGGCAAATCAAAAAGAAGCGCAAACAATAATCCAAAATCTTGAAAAGCTACGTAAACCGTATCAATTTGGTGCAATAGATTATAGTTTAGCACTATACTATGCTGCCATTGGAGATAGCAAAATCATGTATGAATATTTATTGAAATCAATAGCTTCCGGTCATAAATATGAACCACATAGTTATAATAACGATGTATTTTTCAAGGAATATAAAAATTCAAAACAATTTGAAAAGGTTATGAATTTTTGGCAATAAAGTTTAAATTTTAAGTACTCAGAAATTATGCAACAAGCCAGCAATTTTGAAATGGTAATTAAGCTAATAGATTTAATAATCTGGCCAGTTACCTTGTTAGTCATCGTTTTAATTTTTAGACGCAATTTTAGCAATGCTTTTGAAAGGCTTGGAAGTATTAAAGCGGATGCGTCAGGTTTAGCAATTAATTTTGAGAAGAAATTGGAAGAAACAAAACAATTATTCGATAAAATTAAACCTAAAAATATTTCAAAAGCAGGTGTTGGCATTAAGACATACGTAAACCAAAACGACTCTCCTTACAAAGAAGTTTTAGATATTCGAAGCGACATTATTAATTATCTACGGTTAAAATCCGAGACAGCTGGATTAGATGCCGATACATTATCCCCACAAGAATTAACCAATAGGTTATTAAATTTAAATAAACTAGATGAAAATCAAGCTAAAATGATTTCGGCAATGTTGGATCTAACGAATAATGCAGATGCTAACACGACCAAACAACAAGCGGAAAGCATCAACAATCTTTTTAAGCAAATTGAAATAGAAAAATAATGGATGATACAGCCTTAAAAAATTCATACGCTTTGTTAATAGGGGTTGGGGACGACCTACCTGTTACAATTGGAGATGCTACTGCAATTTATGATTTGCTGCTCAATAAAGAAATTGCCGGGTATTTACCTGAAAATGTAACATTATTA
>JBBSOK010000140.1:0-6116 GCA_038259825.1 Flavobacteriales bacterium | reverse complement strand
TCATCTGATGTTTGATTGAACAAACCACTAAATATTTTTGGAATTGCACCAATATTGGAATCAACGCGTGTAAGTATGTAGCCACCTTCATTTGCAGAAAAACTAACATCAAGATCATTTTCTCCAAGGATAACATCTGTTTCAACTTCAGGAGCGTTATTTGTAGTATCAACACCAATAGTGAATAAAAATACCCGGCTACTGGTTTGCCCATAAAAACTATTCTCGGTGCCAGAAGTATCATAATTATAAAGAACTTGGTTTGCATTTGCTGAAATATTTATACCACCTGCAGCTCCTAATTGGTTTTCTAATATTACATTCTGTTCGGCATTAGCACTTATACTAAATGTAAAAATTCGAGCATTATACCCTTGATTATTGTTGGTTTTTAATAAAATAATATCATCATTAAATCTGGGTACTGAAACTTCAGAAATGAAGCTACCGTCTGGAGTTGTGTAGATGCTTTCAGCACCACTACCATCTGTATTTATTTTATATAATTTATCGAAATTAGGATAATAGAAATGTGCGCCATTATTTGCCCAAACAAAATCTAATTCTTGCGCTCTAAAACCAGCAACAGCAATACTATTTGTAATTTGACGTACGTTTGTGCCATCATAATCCATGGTAAATAATTGTACAGAACCAGCAACATTACGTAAAAAGGCTATTTTTTGGACTATTACATTTTTTCTTGGCCTAAAGCTATTAAATGTACTACTCGTTAATTGCAATATACCTGTTTCAGTTTCAGGATCGCCGGTTTCAGAATTATCATCACCTGAAAATATAACTGAATTTCCATTTATGTTCTTAACAAAAATATACGGATTATTAGGTGTGGTTAGTGTTCTAAATTCGCTAATTACAGAACTTACTTCTGGATTTATATTATCTGTAACAGTAACCTGCCAAAAATAATTTGTTGCTAATTGTAAATTTTCAACAGTGTAGGTTGTATCCTGACCCACATCAATAGTTAAACGTTCGTTTGTAGTACCGTTACGCAAATCTAATTTGTAATCTAATATATCATCATTAGGATCTGAAGATTGCCACACAAAAGTTACTGTTAATGGCACGTCAACTGCTTCGTTTTCAGGAGTTAATAACGTTGGAGTATCTGGCGGTCTATTATTTGCTGTAGATAATGAAAGTTCAAAAGCTACATTGCTTGTATTATTTTCTGTAACGGTTACAGATTCGAAACCTGTTACATAATTTGAAAGTTCAGCTTGAACGGCATAATCATCTATTAGAATATCAGTTATAAGGAACTCACCAGCAGAATCTGTTTCTACTGTTGTAGATGATGGGTTTGTTGTTATTTTAACCCCAGCCAAGGGTTCTCCTGTTAATTCTGAAACGACTTTACCTGTTAATCTGCCTTTAACCTCTAAATCTACAGTATCTTCACTGCAATTAAAAAGGAAACTTGCAAGTAAAATTGCTATAATTATTTTAAAGCTTTTCATATCACCTTACTTTTAAAATGTTGTTTTCTGAATAAATTTTAAGTAAAATTATTCTAAAATTATTTTGTTCTAAATTTTAATGAAAAATTAAATTGGTATTAATTAAGACTTTGGTTGCTACTTGCGCCTCTAGTAAAACTAAAATTATAATTTAATCCAAAACCAAAATTATAGTAAAAATCATTCCGTTTACCGCTAATTAAATTATCAATTTTATCATTAAATAAAATATTCTGCTCGCCATAAAACTTAATACCTATACGGTTGGACAATCTATAAATAATACCCGCACCAATCTGCACTTTCGGAAAAAAGCTTTCTATAGGTATTCCATTAACATCTAAATTTTCTCCAATATTTGTTACAATTCCAGCTCCAGCATAAACGTAAGGGGTTAAATTTTCGTTTGGAAGTATTGTAAATTTTGCATTCAAATCGCCATAACCAAAGTAATGTGAAGTTCTTACATATTTTAAATGAAACAAACCACCAGCAATTTCTGCCTGTAAATGAGGTGTAAACTTATGCTCATAACCCAATCGCCACATATAGCCCAATTTTCTCCCGCTGTAATCACCATCATATAATGAGGCACCATTAGTTAAACTAATAGTATTATTGTAGGGACTTTCAGATTTTAATCTATCGAAGAGTAGTGTTGACTCATCTTCTTCCTTTTCTTTAATATAATTGGCAACAATTTTTTCGTTTTCATTAATACCTTTTGCACTCCAATAACCATCTTGTATACCTTCAATTATAAGATCATGTACAGCCTTTTCTACTGCATCTTTAACAGCTAACTGCACGGGTTCATTTTGCGTTACCCCAGTCTCAATTTCGAGAAGACGTTGAAATTTTACGAACCTGAAAAAATTAGCATCAACTGCTTGTGAGAGTATGGTTTTAGAAACGTAAATAGTTTTTAAAATTTCGCCATTATTTGTTGAAACGGCCCGAAGATACACAGTTATTCTATCCTGTCTGTATTTTGCAGAACCACCGAGACCAAAATATCTAGCGCCAATACCGCCCGTAATAATATTTGTATCGTACGAAATTATACCACCCTCCAATAATAAACCTGCATATAACAATGGAGGTAGTGGAGGCTCATTAGGGTTTATATTTTTAATATATTCCTTTTTTGTATTTGAAATTATATTACGTTCTGTAGATAAATTTTGAAGGTTTTCACGTTCAATAGGTACAAACCAACCTGAATCTTCTAGCGCCTTAATTAAAATTGTGGTTGCACCTTGTGTTACGGCCGTGCTAAATGTACTTCCGTTTTCAACTGCTTTGTATTGGCCTGTTTGATCGCTAAAATTATATACTGCAACTTCAACCTTTTTTGCGGCTTCGGGAAGATCAAGTAATGGTTTGGTAGATTTAGAAAATTCGCCTGTACGGGAAGGCTCTTGATACATTGGTTGATTAAAGTAAGCACCACAACTAGTGAAAAAAAGCACAGAAGTAAATGCTAAAAATTTGAAAAAATCTTTCATGTAACGTTTTTTAATTTGGCACAATAACTTGCGATTGCTCGCCTGTAGATGTATCTAATATATTAATAACCAGTCCTTCTAAACCATTAAAAATTTCAATATTCAATGTCCCGAATGTGAATGTGCCCTCTTGATCTAAATTTCCAAGACCGCCAAGCTGCTGTTGTAGCAAAATCCTAGAAATCTGACTTAAAATTTGCCTGTTTATATTTGCTCCAAATTGCTCTAATTCGGATTGTTGTGCTCTTTCGCTACCTGGTGCGGTAAGTTTATTTTGAGAATTAGCCGATGAAAGGAGCCAGTTATAGTTAAATGAATCGCCACCAAAAGCTGGGTTGAGTGGTTTATATGAGAATTGTTGCGAGAATGCAACTGTTGTTAAAAACAATAAAATGAATGTGAAGGAAAAATATTTATCTTTTAGAGTCATAATATATTGTTATTGAATTTTTAATACCGCTGTGAATTTTCGGCGTTTTGTTCAAGGCGCTGCAAATATGTAATAACCCTATTAATTGCCGTTTCTGCCATTTCTTCTAAAAATTTTCTTGTAGGACGAGAAAAAAATCTCCATACCAATTGACCATCAACTTTTACAGAAATAACCGTTGTTCTTGCTCTAAATCCTGGCACTTCTTCAACCAATATATTTTTGCCAGTTTTAATTTTTCTATTGTAATGTTTTAATCCAAAATATTTGTAAAAGTCTCGACCTGGTTTGGTCAATGTTTTTTCTATTACTAATCCATTTATAGTAAAACCATCTTGTGCATTGGTTTGATCCAAAGAATTAATTTCAATTTTTGCTCTTTCTTCTATTAAAATCTTAAGTTCATCTAAAGTATTTGCTTCAATACGATCTTGCCCAATTGGTTTTTCATCATCATAAATAACAAGCAATAAGACTATTTTTGAATCAAAATTAGAGTTTAAGGTTGTTGTTGCTAAAACTTGAAGTTCATTTGCTTTTAAATAAAATCTATTTTCTTGACCTGATTTTGAAATGTTATTATTCTCATCTGTTTTATACGCATAAAATTGATACCTCAAGTTTCTATCCGAAGGTGTCAAATTTTCTGCAGTTGCCGTAAAGGTAAAGAATTCACTCTTATCTTCAATAGTAATCTTTGCTACTACTTCTTTATTATAAAGTTGAGAAAATGAAGTACTTGTAATTAATATAAGAATTACTACAATATGTTTTTTAAGTAATTTGATAAACATAATTGTATAATACTGTTTTAATTGAAACTTCTAATAATTAAGGTAGGTGAAGCTTCTGTCTGTTTAAATTGTAAAGATTTTGTTAGATTATTTGCGCCCTCTCTTATAAAAGTTAAATTATCGCCGTCTTGAACTAAATCTAAAGATATATCCAATGTTGGCGTTGTAACAAAGTCATTTATAATATTATTGTTTCCATTTTGTATAAGATCCGCAACGGCTGTATTAGCGGTATAGTCCAATTTAGTAAAGTTTGAATTGCCGTTCTGCAATAGATTAATCTCACTGCTTTGTGTATTTGTTGAAATTGAAGTTTGATTAAAATCCCCTACTTGTCTTACAAAAACCGAATTTCCTGATATTGTAGCATTCTTAGGATTGGGAGCAGTCCCTATACCTAAGTTGGCTAATGAAAATGGAGTAATTTCATCACCAGACAAAATTACGTTTTCAGACTTTACTTCAATCCCTGAATTTTCAGAATACGTCTGTGCAATAGCTGGAAAACAGGCAATTATTGTTAGCAAAATAATAATTTTATATTTTTTCATAATTGCAAATTTAAATAATTTTAAAGGTATGTTAATATACGTAATTTATAATAAAATTATAAAGAATATTTTTTAAAATTAAAATAATTACATTGTATACCATTGCTATAAATTAATAAATGGAGAGCATTTTTTTAAAATGCCCTCCAAATATTCATTTAATTGTTGTTACGTTTTTAAACGCTTCTTAACATCCTGGGCATACATCTTGAATGTCAAGAGTTGGAGTATTATAGTTACCCATTTCTGTTCTTGGGTCACCAAAACTACAGTTGATACCTGGATCAAATCCATCAGGAGTAGTTTGTAAAACATTTACTTGGTTGTTACCACCATTAGTTCCTGGAGGTAAGTTTTGTTGTACACTATAGCTTTGTCCACCATTTTGTACTACAAGAATACCGTTATCCACACCTCTTTGAGCTGTATTTACAACGTTCATATTACCTAATTGATGAGTATTTAACAAGTTACCTTCACCTCTTTGAGTTGACATTGCAATGTTCAAATCACCATCTTGCGCTTGGTAAGCTTTATGATTAGATCCATTTTGAGCTAAACCTGCTTGGTTGTTGTCACCATCTTGATCTTGACGGCCATAGTTATTACTACCATTTGGATTACCAAATGCATTTTGTACCATAATAGCATCATTATTATCACCCAATTGGTTTTGCTCTGCATAATCTCCACCGTTAGGCTGACCACCAAATTGATGAATTTCAGCATCGTTTCCAGCACCAACTTGATCTTGATAAGCTATTGCACCAACAGAAGCACCATTAAATGAACCAGTAACAATATCATCTAATGGTTGTAATTGTGCAACCCAAATTGAAGCTAAAAGATTTGTTGCTATTGTACCATCTCCTTGCGCAACTAAAGCATCATTGGTAACTCCACCTGCAAGACCAGTATTAAATTGAGTTTGGTAAGATTTATTTTCATCTCCTAATTGAATTGCCATTGCATTGTTACGAGCACCGTTACCCTCTTGGAAAGAGTAAGCTTGGTTATCATCACCAGTTTGACTCATTTCTGCAGCATGACCATCAGTTTGGTTTGGACCTGCATTTTGATTTGTAAATGCTTTGTTATCGTCTCCAGTTTGGTTAATTAATGATGTACTGTTGTCAAAAGTTTGTAAAACTTTTGCAACGTTGTTATCACCATCTTGATTGGCTTCAGCCTTATTGTCCTCACCTTGTTGTCCAGTACCTTGACGGATCCAAGCAGTGTTATTTGCGCTAGAAGCGTCGTTTTGGCCTTGTCTAGTTAAAGAGCTATTGCCATCACCTTGTTGAGATACTATTGCTTGATTCTCAGTACCACTTTGACGAGCTTCAGCC
>JBBSOK010000139.1:0-6134 GCA_038259825.1 Flavobacteriales bacterium | reverse complement strand
GCAATACCGCTTAAAAGGGCAATATTTGGCTTGTATAAATGAAATTTTGGACGTCTATCTATTGGCGAACTAAGATATTCATCTCCTTCCAAAACCATAAAATCATTATCTTCAGTAAGATGAACCATCGTATCAAAACCTTCTAATTGAGCTCCAACCATGTAATCCACTTGCTTGTTGTGATAATGCATTACGTGCAAAATCATTGAAGTTATAGTAGTTTTTCCGTGACTTCCGCCAATTACAACACGAGTTTTATTTTTGGATTTTTCGTATAAAAATTCTGGATATGAATAAACTTTTAAGCCTAACTCTTTAGCCTTTATAAGTTCAGGATTATCTGCTTTAGCGTGCATTCCTAGAATTACACAATCAATTTTATTTGTAAGTTTTTCGGGAAACCATCCATCTGTTTCAGGCAATAAACCGGCTGATTGCAATCTGCTTTTTGAAGGTTCAAAAATTTCATCATCACTGCCCGTTACAACATCGCCTTTTTTATGTAATGCCAACGCTAAATTGTGCATTGCGCTACCGCCTATTGCTATAAAATGTATGTTCATTAGTTACGTTGAAGTTTTTATTATCTGAATAAAAATCGATTTTAAAGAAAAAATATTTACAAACTGAATTAATAATTCTTAAAGCGCCATTATTTTTTCTTTTTCAGCAAGTGCTTCTTTAAAACTTGGACGTTCGGCTAAGGCTTTGTTTATCCAAAGCAAAGCTTTTGTTTTATCACCTTCATTTTTATAAATCTGTGCCATTCTGTAATAAGCCCAATCTTTTGGAACGCCATCTTTTACTGAATAATTATTTATGTAAGCGTTCAACGATTTAATACCAGTTTCGGCATCTAGACTATAATCCGCCGTAATTTTACCGATTTGATAATTTAACTGATTGCGTTTGTGAATTTTTAAAGACTTGGAAGCATTTTCAACCGCTTCTTTTGGCTGATTGTTTTTTTCGTATAAATCGGTCAATTTTTCATAGGTATGTGGCGAACCACCAATTAAAATAGCATGTTTATAATATTTTTCGGCATCCTTTGGACGGTTACTGTATTCTGCAATATAACCCTTCGCCAAATAACCATCAACGGGCGAAATACTACCAAGTTGTTCGGCATATTCCAAGGACTTATTTTCGCTACCACCAATTATTCCAGGGAGTTGAATAAAATATTCAACTAAGGCCCAACGCGCTTCAATATGTTTAGAATCTAATTTTGCGGCTTTTTCAAGATGATTTTTAATATCGCCAATATAGCTTAAAGCACGAACTTTGCTCAATGTTAATGCCTTTAAACCTAAAGCACCACCATATTTAAAATGATAGTTTGCACTATTTTCATCTTGGTCCAATAAGGCTTTGTAATATTCAATAGCCTTGTCCCAGCTTTTGGCATAGGCGGCAATGTCTCCAAGATATTCTGTAGTCTTTTTATCTTTTGGGTTTTGCTGTAAATATTTTTCAAAAATAGGCTTAGCCTTGCTAAAATTTTCTTTTTTAAAATAACTTTCTGCATCTGCATAGCTATTTTGGGATACCAAAAGATTTGAATAACCGATTGTTATTAAAAGAATAAGTGTAATTATCGAATTTTTTTTCAAAGTATATTTTCTAATGTAGGTTTTTAATTTATTTGTATTTAAAGTTTGAAGATTGCTATTTATTGACAGGCGGATATTTTGATAGTATTTTTGAAATGATTTCTTCATAATAGGCAATTTTCTCATCAGGATTTGCCTTTTCCTTATAGTTGCCGTTTAAAAATGCTTGCCAAATAAGGTTGTCTTTTTCGGCATCTACAAAATCCATTGTAAATTCTTGTTCTATAGATTTTCCTCCTATGGGAATACCACCGCTTACGCCAACACCTCCATTAACACCAGCACTACCAAAACCAATGCCTATAGTGTTTCGGGAATTTGTTAAAAATTCGCTTGCATAAAAATTAATTAGCAACTGTGGGTTTTCGCTTTTGGAAAATCCCCTACCATTTAAAATGCTATCGGTTATTAGGATTATACGATCGTCGTCCAACTCACTTAACCCAGTTTTTAAATCGGGAAAGTAGTTATAGGTTTTATAAATGGAAAAATTTGTGTCTTTCTCAAAATCCGTTGTGACAGTCGCGCCACAACTTAATAAAATAATCGAAATAATAACTAGGATTGAAAATTTCATTAGCAACTTTAATTTTCAATAAAAATAAGCAAAAAGAGTGCCTTAAATTTTATGTGGGTTATTGTTTTATAATTTTTAGTGAAAATTATAAAATTTTCGAATAATTAAAATTAATTCAACATCTCCCACAACTTATCCTTCAACTCCGTCAACCCTTGTTGGGCGACAGATGAAATAAATAAATAGGGAATTCCCTTAAAGTCTTTATCCAATTGTTCTTTCAACTCAGCCTTTAATTCGGTGTCGAGCATATCGCTTTTACTTATGGCTACCAAACGTTCTTTATCTAAAAGTTCAGGATTATAACGTCTAAGTTCATCTACCAAAATTTCATATTGGTCTTTAATGTTCATTGCGTCTGCAGGAACAAGAAAAAGTAAAGTACTATTTCGTTCTATGTGTCTTAAAAATCGGTGACCGATGCCCTTTCCTTCGGCTGCACCTTCAATAATTCCTGGAATATCTGCTACAACAAAGGTTTTAAAATCGCGATATTCAACAATACCTAGGTTTGGCTTCAAGGTTGTAAATTCATAATTGGCAATTTTAGGTTTAGCCGCAGTTATAACGGATAACAAAGTAGATTTTCCTGCATTTGGAAATCCTACCAAACCTACGTCTGCAAGTATTTTTAACTCTAAAATAATATCTGTTTCTGCACCATCTTCTCCAGGTTGAGCAAAACGTGGGGTTTGTTGGGTTGCACTTTTAAAATGTGCATTTCCTTTACCACCACGACCGCCTTGTGCTACTATTTTTTCCTCACCGTTTTCGGTTACTTCAAATAATATTTCATTGCTTTCTTTGTCACGCACAACAGTACCTAGCGGAACATCTATATAAACATCTTCACCATCTGCTCCTGTACTTGTACTTTTACCACCCGCCAAACCGTGTTCAGCCTTAAAATGTCTTTTAAATTTTAAATGAAAAAGCGTCCATAAATTATCATCTGCCCTAACGATTACATGACCGCCACGACCGCCATCGCCTCCATCCGGTCCACCTTTTGGAATATATTTTTCCCTACGCATATGCTTACTACCTTGGCCTCCTTTACCAGAGGTAATGTGCACTTTTACATAATCTACAAAATTGCCTTCAGTCATTTAAAAAGTTTAAAGTTTAGAGAAAATATTTTGAATTAAATATTCTCTCATTTAGTTTCAATTAGAAGTTATTTTACAAAAATGAGCAATTAAATTTCTTAAAATGTAGAAACAAAATTTTTCATAACATTTTGAAGTCTTTCAGAAATTTCACCAATACTTCCAACGCCATCAACACCATAATATTTATTTTGCTTTTGGTAATACTTCTTCAAAATATCAGTTTTACGGTAGTATTCTGCTATTCGCTCACTTATCACTTCTTCATTTGCATCATCTGGCCGGCCACTTTCTTTGCCTCGTTCCAATAAACGTTTTACCAAAATTTCGTCATCAACTTCCAACGCTATCATTGCATTTACTTCTTCTGCCTTTTCCTCAAGAAAGTTGCTTAAAACATCTGCTTGATCTTCTGTACGAGGATATCCGTCAAAAATAATTCCTAAGCTATTTAAGTGTTTTTCAACTTCAGCTTTCAACATATCGTTTGTAACGGAATCTGGCACCAAATGCCCTTTGCTTGTGTAGCTTTGTGCCAATTTGCCGAGTTCGGTATCATTTTTAATATTTAAACGAAACATATCTCCCGTACTAATGTGCACTAGGCTGTATTTTTGTTTTAAGAAAATGGCTTGAGTACCCTTTCCTGCTCCAGGAGGGCCAAACAAAATTATATTGGTCATGTTTTTATTTTAAGTGATAAAAAATTGAAAGTGTAAATTTACAAAATCTAAGGCAGATGCGGTTTAGTTGCTGAAAATTAAAATTACAGCACTAATTCTTAAAACAAAGCTTACTTGTTTTTGGCATGCTGTAAGCTTTGTTTAAATCTTTTATTCTAAAGCTTTTTAATTTTTTATTCCAATCTTTTTCCAGTCATTTCTTGCCCGGCTTGAAACAAGGTTAAACTTTCAACTTTACCTTCTTTGTTTTTGTTGAATTTTATTTCTGCTTTTACAACTTTTAGGTAAAATTCGGTATCAGATTTTGGGTAAATTCCAGCTGCCGATTGACCCGTGGCCTGAGCAGAAAGTTGGTTTCCTTCTTTTGTAACGGTAAGAATAAAACCTGGTAAAAGTTCGTATTTGCCCACATAACTCTCTAGAATTGAATTTGAAACTGACACATCTTTAACCAAACCATCAGTTTTAATACCCAAGTTTTTTAGCATATCTATTGCATTTTGGTTTGATGGATCTAGCTCCAATGATTTTTTATAATTTTCAATTGCCAATTCATTTTTTCCTTGCTTCATTAACACTTCGCCGTAGCTATCGTAAACGTTAGAAGATTTTGGAAATGACTCGATATTCCATTTTAATACCGCTTCTGCCTCAGCTAATTTACCTGATCTTAAAAGCTCGTAACCCACACTATTAAATTCATTTTCTTTGAATGAATACTTTTTTGACGATTTATTTTTTTCATAAAATACTACTCCAGCTTTTAGATTTTTTGTTGTTATTTCATCCAAAACAGCATTAGCTAATGATTGTTTTGGCAAGTCATACGGTTTTCCATATTCAATTCCTAAAATAGCTTCTGTAATATCGTTTAAAGGTGCACCGCCTGTATTGTTTAGCAGAATAACGGTATTATTTTCACTAGGCAAACGAGTGATTAACGTATTAAAACCGTTGATGCCGCCACCGTGACCGATAAAATCAATATTTTCGGTACTTGTACCAACTTGCATTTTTCCCAACTGCCAACCATAACCATAATGTTCGCCATTTGCGGGAGTGTATTTTTCGAATAACATATCCATATATTTCTTTGAAAGTAATTTTTCAGTATACAAGGCTTGGTCCCAAATAAAAAGGTCTTCTACCGTACTGTATAGTGAACCCGCAGCATATGGAATTGACATATCCAAATAATCCGAATTTTCAACAGTAACGCCATTTTTGCTGTAACCAGTTGCGCGCTTTTTCAAAATTGCATTATGATGGTCGTAACCACTGTTTTTCATATTAAGTGGATTGAATATCTTATCCTGCAACATTTGCTCATACTTTTTGCCACTTACCTTTTCAATTATTTCACCTAACAAAATGTAACCCGAGTTGCTGTAAGAAAAACGCTCGCCTGGCGCAAACGTTAAGGTAGAATCTGAAAAAGTTTTGACCAATTCATTTACCTTGTAAGGATTGCGGCTGTATTTATCAAAAAAACCGGGAAAGCTAGTATAATTTGGAGTACCAGATGTATGTGTAAGTAAATGATGGATTGTAATTTTATCTCCATTCATCTTTGGATAATCGGGCAGGTATTTTGATATTGGTGTATTCAATTCAACTTTACCTTCTGCCACCAACTGCATAATTAACATTGCGGTAAATTGTTTGGTTATACTTCCCAAACGGTGTTTAGTGTCAACGTCATTAGGGATGTCCCACTCAAAATTAGCCATCCCAAAACCTTTTTTATAGATAACTTTTCCTTTTTCGGCAACTAGAACGGAGCCGTTAAATTGGCCGTATTCAGTGTATTTGTTTAGCAATTCATCTAACTGCTTGGTCTTATTTTGAGCAATGTTTGTTGAAACAGATAAAAGAATAATTGAAATTGCAAGAAATGCATTCCATCGAAGTTGGTTTAAATGTTTTTTCATAATTGATGATTTTTAGTTAGTTTTTTTGATTGATGAAAAATTATTTTGATTGCCTACAAGACGGAACAATGTTCAATGTGTTACAAAACTACCAATACGCTCCCAAGAATGGATAATTTAAATAGAGTATTGTACATTTGTGGTTATGACAAATTATTTTTCTACAGATTTTACTTTAGGAATTCTTGGCGGCGGTCAATTAGGTAAAATGATGCTCT
>JBBSOK010000138.1:0-6204 GCA_038259825.1 Flavobacteriales bacterium | reverse complement strand
ACATTTCTGCATTTATTACTAAATTTTGCTTAGTTTGAACGCTTCCTTGAAGCTCTAGAAAATGTTCGAACGGCTTTGACTCTGCAGTAATTGTTGTTATTAACGGAACATTTCTTTCAGGATTTATTTCCTTTAATTTTTCATCTAGTTTTTTTACTTCTTGATGGATTTCTTCTTGTTTTTCAGAAAGCGCATCTCGTTGCTTTTGGATTGCCTCAACATCGCCCGAAGCAATTATATCTTCAGTTGATTTGTTTTTATCACCACCGCAAGATATTGCGAGGATTGATATGAATACGATGGTTAGTATTTTTTTCATTTTTCTAATATAAATTGGTCAATTATGTGATTGAATATTTTAGCTTTTCTTACTTATATTTAATATTGTCCTTTAATTTCCTCCGAAGAAACCCTTAATTGCGGAATATTCAAAACAGTTTCCAAGTTTGCTTTTTCATTAATTACCTGCAGCATTGATTGAAAGTATTGTTGCTGTGCGGAATATAATTGGGTTTGTGCCTGTCTTAAATCAAAACTTGTAGAAAGGCCTTCAGTAAATTTTGTTTGGTTTTTAATTTCAATACGTTCTGCCAGCGTCATATTCTTTTTAGAATTTTCATAATTATCAATAGCAAATTGGTAATTGCTTCTAGCTGTTGTAAGGTCTAATTCTATTTGTTGTTTAGTTTTTTCTAAATCTGTTTTTGCTTGGTCCAATGCTATTTTTGTACGCTGGGTTGCTGCACTTCTTTTACCACTACTAAAGATTGGTACATTTAAACTAACACCTACTATTGAAGATTGGAACCATTCTTCATTACCAAAAAAGCTGAAATCGTCCCTGAAAGCGGATGTGCCATAATTTACAAAAGCCGAAAGTGTTGGCAATGCTTTGCTTTTCTCTAGTTTATTTTCAAAGAAGCGTTGTTCCCTAAAATTTTCAGCAATTTTAAAATCTACATTATTTTCAATATTTAGAGAGTCGTTTAATAAAGACAAACTAATATTTGCCTGTGCTAAATTTTCTAGATTTTCAGTTAGCGTTACATTATTTTCAACTGGAATTCCAATTGCCAAATTGAACATCTGTAGCGCAATTGCCTTGCTCCGTTGAGCATTTCTTAATTCAGTATCAATATCAAGCAGCGTTATTTCAAGTTGTTCTACGCTTTCTTCTTCTGTTAGTCCGTTTTCAAAAATCTTTCTAGTTTCGTATAAATTCTTTTCAAGATTCGTTTTGTTTTTTTCAAAAATTGCAATCAGTTCTTCAGCAAGTAAAACGCTTCCGTAGGCATTAATCACTCCTTTACGCACTTCAAGATTTGTTTTTTCGGTACTATTTTCAGAAAAACGTAGAAAAGCTTTTGATGCTTGAATACCCACCAAATAGCTTCCGTCAAAAATTAACTGGTTTAAAGTTGCAACTGCAGATGCATTTTGTTTTGTGCCAAATATAACGGGTACAAAGGTACCTGGAGCGCCACCACTAAACTCAGCTGGAATTAGGGTTACTTGTTGTTTAAGGTTGTTGTTATAACTAATGTTGCCATCAATTTGTGGAAGACCTTGTGCAATGGTTTCCCATTTTTGTTTTAGAGCTTGCGCAATATCGCGCCTTGCATTTATGCTAGCGTAATTGCTGTCTATTGCAAAGGTGACGGCTTCTTCTAAAGTAAAAGAATACTCTTTTTGCTCTTGGGAAAAACCTAGAGATGTACAAAAGAGTAATATTATTATTGAAAATTTAAACTTCATTGGTTTGGTGCGTTTTTATAAATTGGTTTAAAGTTGAAAGGCCTTCTTTAGTTGTAATGCCGCGAAGATGATATTCTAAAAAATCTTCCATTAAAATAACTCTTGGAAATAAGTTGATAGGAAAAATGGCATCATCTTTTAATCCATTTACCCCAACAAAATAGATTCTTGCTATAAATTCAATGTTTAAATTTGGTCTATAAAGTCCTTGCACTATTCCTTTCTGCAGATTTTGAATCATGCAATTTTGCATTTTATTGTAGTGCAAATGCTTTAATTTGGTAAATACTTGCGGATAATACTTTTGTAATTGATATTGTGGCGAGCTTTTTTCGTCCTTTAAATGTTCTAAAACCAATCGCTTTATTTCGTAAAGTTCTTCAATCGGGTTTTTGTCAGACTCTCTTATTTCATCAATACCACACGAAATTTCTTCAAAAAGGCTAGACATTACATCATCTACCAATTCTGTCTTATTTTTGAAATGTGTGTATATGGTTTTTTTTGAAATTCCCATTTCATTGGCAATATCATCCATCGTTACGCTCTTAAAACCTAGGTTTAAAAAGAGATCAGTTGCCTTTGTTGTAATTTTTTCTTTCATAAGCGGATGCAAATGTAATTCAAGGAAACTTTAAAAACAAAAAAAGTTTCCAAAGTTTAATAGAATTTACATTAACTTAATACATTGGTATTTTTAGTATTCAAAATTCTTTTCAATCAACCACAATAATCCTTGGGTTTTAATTTAGCCTTTCAAAAGGTTACATTACTTTAGCAGTTTTAAATTTGAATAATGGAATTTTTAGAAAAATATACCCAATTACTTGAGCAAAATATAGAGCGCGCCGTTACCAAAAACGAGCCTAATGGTTTGTATGATCCTATAAAATATATTTTGAAATTAGGTGGAAAGCGAATTAGGCCCATTCTAACTTTAATGACATGCGATTTTTTTGGGAAAAATGCTGAAGAGGCTTTAAATGCTGGTTTAGCAGTTGAGTTATTTCATAATTTTTCATTAATCCACGATGATATTATGGATAATGCGCCTTTACGGAGAGGTGAGCAGACCGTACATGAAAAGTGGGATTTAAATACAGGAATCCTGTCAGGCGACGCAATGTTGATACTTGCCTACCGTTTTTTTGAAGAATATGAGCCGAAAAAATTCCAAGAGCTGGCAAAACTCTTTAGTACAACGGCACTCCAAGTTTGTGAAGGCCAACAGTACGATGTAGATTTTGAAAGTAGGGAAGATGTAACGCTACTCGAATATTTGAAAATGATAGAATATAAAACGGCAGTTTTAATAGGCGCGGCAATGCAAATGGGAGCTATTGTTGCAGATTCTAGCAAATCTTGCCAAGAAAATATTTACAACTTCGGCAATAATTTGGGAATTGCTTTCCAGCTTCAAGATGATTATTTAGATGTTTTTGGAAATCCTGAAACGTTCGGAAAGCAGGTTGGGGGCGATATTATTAGCAATAAAAAAACCTATCTATACCTTAAAGCAATAGAATTTGGAGATGAAGCCCAAAAAGAAGAATTGCAGCATTTATATAGTATTTCGCCAAAAGACAGCACGGATAAAATTGAAACGGTAAAACAAATATTTATAACTTCTGGTGCTTCAAAAGCTACCGAAAATGAGATAACCAAATACACGGTAAAGGCAAATAAATTTTTAGAAACCTTAGAAATTTCTGAAGAAAAGAAAAAACATCTTCAACAATTTGGCGATTGGTTAATGCTTAGGAAGAAGTAGTAAGCAGTTTTCAGTGACAGTTGGCATTGCTTCGGCTCCGTTCAGCAACATTAGTTTGTAAAATTTATTTATAATTTTCAAACTATCAATTACAATTTATCTACCATCTTTTTTCTGGAGTCCCTCGCCTAACGCTTACTCTTTTTTTTAAAAAAATACCCTTACAAAAGGTGAAAACGCCGATCCCGCAATACTTCTGTCGTTGTCATACAATATATCATATCGTACACCAACGGTAAAATTTGTATTTCCGTAACCAACACCTAAAAATAGAGCGGGATACCAATAATTTGTGTCAAAACGCTCGCCATTCAAAGTTATAAATTCTCTTTCAAAACTTTGGCTTACGTGCAGTTGTTCAAATTCCGTAGAAATTTGTATTTCTGGTAAAATATTAAAGAGACCAATTGCGCTTCCGCCTAAAATAGTGGAATTGTATTCATTCTTTAAACTACTGTACGTTGCATTAAGGCCAATTCCCGCAGAAAAATATTGGTTGAACTGGTAAATTGCGCTGGGTGCAATAGTGCCACTAAAAAATCCATCCCCAAAACCCAGTCCAATTGCGCCACCAAAACGAACATTTTGCCAAAAAACCGGTTTTTTTTCTTGTGCAAAAGTATGCTGTGTTAGGCATAAAAACAGTACAAGCACTAAATTTCGGCAGGTAGTTTTAGCGTTAAATTTCATGGGATAAATTTAATATAACCAACTGTAAATTTATAAAAACGGTAAAGGCTAATATGCCAATTTGTTGTATTTTTGTACTGTTTTTATAAAAAATCGACTCGTTATTACCAACTATGGATAAATTTTCTTTTCTAAACGCAATTCACCCAACGCAAATTTCAGAGCTTTACGATAAATATCTAAAATATCCAGATAGTGTCGAGCCAAGCTGGAGAGCATTCTTTCAAGGTTTCGATTTTGGATTGGATAGCGGAACTTTACAAGATTCTGGACTGAAAGATGGTGTTAGTGATATAAGCGAAAACGTAAGAAAGGAATTTCAAGTTATTAAGTTAATTGATGGTTACCGTACTCGTGGCCATTTATTTACAAAAACAAATCCTGTACGCGAGCGTAGAAAATACACGCCAAGTTTAGAGCTTTCAAACTTTGGACTTTCAGAAAATGACTTAGATATAAAGTTTAAAGCTGCTGAAATTTTAGGCTTAAAAGAATCTACTTTAAGAGAAATACTGGCGCACCTTGAAACAATTTATTGTGACAGTATCGGTATTGAGTATATGTATATCCGAAAGCCTGAAGAAATAGAATGGATTCAAAAACGGTTGAATATTAATGACAATCAACCAAAATTTAATACCGAAGAAAAAAAGCATATACTAGGAAAATTAAATGAAGCTGTTTCTTTTGAAAGCTTTTTGCACACTAAATATGTAGGCCAAAAACGTTTTTCTTTAGAAGGCGGGGAAAGTTTAATTCCTGGTCTTGATGCATTAATTGAAACAGCAGCAGAAGCTGGTGTGAAGGAATTTGTAATGGGAATGGCACACCGTGGCCGTTTAAGTACATTAACAAATATATTTGGAAAAAGCGCAAAAGACATTTTTAGCGAGTTTGACGGAAAAGATTACGCCCAAGATATTTTTGATGGAGACGTAAAATATCATTTAGGTTGGACGAGCAAACGTAAAACTGAATCTGGTAAAGAAATTAACCTGAATATTGCTCCAAACCCCTCCCATCTTGAAACAGTTGGCGCTGTTGTAGAAGGTATTGCAAGAGCAAAACAAGACGATCATTATCCAGACGATAATAGCAAAGTATTACCAATTATTGTTCACGGTGATGCTGCAATTGCAGGTCAAGGTATTGTTTACGAGATTGTGCAAATGGCGCAATTAGATGGTTATAAAACGGGTGGAACAATACACATTGTAGTAAATAATCAAATTGGTTTTACTACTAATTATTTAGATGCGCGTTCTTCAACGTATTGTACAGACGTAGGCAAAGTAACGCTTTCGCCAATTTTCCACGTAAATGCAGACGATGTTGAAGCGGTTGTTCACGTAATGAAATTTGCATTAGATTTTAGAATGCAGTTTGGTCGCGATGTTTTTATAGATTTATTAGGCTACAGAAAATACGGCCATAACGAAGGTGACGAGCCACGTTTTACCCAACCAAAATTATATAAAGCGATTGCAAAGCACGAAAATCCGCGCGATATTTATGCTTATAAACTTTTAGAAGAAGGAGTAATTGAAAAAGGATACACTAAAAAATTAGAAGAAGAATACAAAAATAAGCTAGAGGAAAATTTAGAAAACTCCCGAAAAGAAGATGTAACTACCATCACACCATTTATGCAAGATGAATGGGAAGGCTATGAATATGCCGAAGAGGACAAAATGATGGAAGATGTCGATACAACTTTCGACCTGAAGAAATTGACTGAAATTGCCGAAGTAATTACAAAATTGCCAAAAGATAAAAAGTTTTTAAGTAAAATCACAAAGCTTATAAAAGCTAGAAACGATATGTACTTTAAAGACAATAAAATGGACTGGGCAATGGGCGAATTGCTCGCCTACGGAACATTATTAGCTGAAGGCCATGATGTACGTATGAGCGGTCAAGATGTTGAAAGAGGAACATTCAGCCACCGCCACGCCGTTTTAAAAGTTGAAGAAAGTGAAGAAGAAATT
>JBBSOK010000137.1:0-6218 GCA_038259825.1 Flavobacteriales bacterium | reverse complement strand
TTTACGACCTTGTGCTAAACAATAAATTAGAGCGACATGAAATTAACAAAGGAGACGTAATAATTTTTGCGAGTGTTGGAGCCGGAATGAATATAAATGCCATTGTTTATAGAGTTTAATTAATTCTGAATAAAAAAGAATTGAAGTAATGTACGAAGGCACTTTTCCGAATAAAAGATATAAAAAAACGCTTGAATTTGTTAAAAAACATATTGAGAAATCAAGTAATATTCTGGATCTCGGCATTGAAAATCCTTTTTCTGAAATTTTAAAAAAAGAAAACTACAACGTTACAAATACGAAAGGTGAAGATTTAGATATTGACACTTCCTCAGTACAAAATGAAGATTTTGATGTGCTAACAGCTTTTGAAATTTTCGAACATCTAGTTTCTCCTTTAAATGTACTCCAAAACAGTAAAGCTCAAAAACTTGTTGCCTCAATCCCACTACAACTATGGTTTGCGGCTGCATACAGAAGTAAAACTGACAAATTAGACAGACACTATCATGAATTTGAAGATTGGCAATTTGATTGGCTTCTAGAAAAAGCTGGATGGAAAATTAAAGACAGCATAAAATTTACGAATCCAGTGAAAAAAATTGGAGTTCGTCCTATTTTACGAAGAATTACACCACGCTATTATTTGGTTTATGCAGAAAGAGTTTGATGAAAATTTCGATAATAATACCTGCGCATAATGAAGAGGCGTTTATTTCAAAAACACTTCAATCATTAGTTGAACAAACAATTTTACCTTCAGAAATTATTATTGTAAATGATAATTCAACAGATAAAACACAAGATATTATTGATGAATTTTCAACAAGATACATTTATATAAAATCAGTTTTTCTTGCTTCAGAAAAAAATCATCAACCCGGAAGTAAAGTTATAAATGCCTTTAATGAAGGATTAAAAATTGCAGATAAAAATTCACACATAATCTGTAAATTCGATTCAGACCTCATATTTCCCAAGAATTATATCGAAAAAATTATAACTATATTTAATACCGATTCAAAAATAGGAATGGTTGGAGGATTTTGTTATGTTGAAAAAAATGAAAACTGGATTTTAGAAAACTTAACTAATAAAGATCATATTCGAGGTGCTTTAAAAGCTTATAGAAAAGAATGTTTTGAACAGATTGGTGGCCTAAAAACCACTATGGGTTGGGATACGGTCGATGAACTTTTAGCAAAATATCACGGATGGAATGTTGTAACAGACACGTCTCTTCACGTTAAACACCTAAAACCAACAGGGAAAGTTTATACAAAAACTGCAAGATATAAACAGGGCGAAGCATTTTATAAAATGCGATACGGTTTTTGGCTAACAGCAATCGCTTCCGCAAAACTTGCAATTCGAAAAAAAAATATTCCTTATTGGATGGATTGTTTAAAAGGATTTCAAATTTCGAAAAAGAAAAAACTCCAGTTTATAGTTTCAGAAAAAGAAGGAAGATTTATACGAAAACTGCGCTGGGAAGGCATAAAAAGAAAGTTGTTTTAGACAATTATTAACCTTGAAGTAACATCTACAAGTCTTTAGAATTCTTATTTTTGAATTCAATTTACATTCAATTATTCAAAATGAAAAAAAATTTTATTCCAATATTCTTTTCAATTTTAGTCGGCAGCTTAACAGTTTCCTGTATTTCGGTAAACGTACAGGACAATACAGTTTCTGCAACAAATTTTGACACTAAAAAACCTAAAAATATCATTTTACTAATAGGTGATGGTATGGGTTTGAGTGAAGTTTCGGCAAGTCAATTTTTTAATCCTGAAAAATCAAATTTTGAGCGTTTTGGAACTATTGGTCTGAGTAAAACATCATCAGGAAGTGACTTGATTACGGATTCTGCGGCAGGCGCAACTGTATTTTCAGCTGGAATTGAAACGTATAACGGCGCTATTGGTGTAGGTATGGATACAATTGCAGTAACATTAATTACTGAAAAATTAATTAAAAAAGGATATGCAACCGGTATTATATCTACTTCATCCATACAACACGCAACGCCGGCGAGTTTTTATGCACACGTAAAATCCCGTGTGTTATATGATCAAATTGCTGAATTTATGCCCAAAAGTGGTATTGACTTTTATGCAGGCGGTGGTTTGAAATTCTTAAATAAAAGAAATGATGGTAAGAATATTTTAGATGAAATGACAGCTGAAGGATACACTATAATTACAAACCAATTGCCAACAAAAGTTGACGACGGCAAACAACTTATACTTTTAGCTCCAGACGCAATGCCAAAAATGAGCGAAGGACGTGGTGATTTTCTTCCAAACGCAACCAAACTAGGAATTGAAAAACTTTCCGAAAATGAGAATGGATTTTTTCTAGTTGTTGAGGGAAGCCAAATAGATTGGGGAGGTCACGCCAATGATGCAGAATACCTAATATCTGAACTTTTAGATTTTGATAAAACTATTGGTGTAGCCCTCGATTTTGCTAGAAATAACGGCGAAACGCTGGTAATAGTAACGGCAGATCACGAAACAGGCGGTTTTACATTATCATCAGTCACGGGGGATTATAATAAAATCAAACCAACTTTTTCCACATCCGGCCATTCTGCAACTATGGTTCCAGTTTTTGCACAAGGTCCTGGCTCATATCTCTTCAATGGTATATATAATAGTACAGAAATACATGATAAAATGTTAGAACTTTTATCTGAATAAGATATAATTAATTAAAAACACTGTTCTAAATTCTTTACTTTAGCATTCGTAAATTTTTATATGAGATACCTTAAAGATATTGGCTCCTACTTTCTGATGCTAAAACGTGTATTTAGTAGTTTTACTAAAGGTTCGGTTTTAAGGCATCTTATTTTTAAAGAAATAAACGATTTAATTGTGAGCTCTTTGGGCATTATTGCATTTATTTCGTTTTTCGTTGGAGGAGTAGTTGCAATACAAACGGCACTGAATATGGATAATCCATTAATTCCGAAAAGTCTTATTGGCTTTGCAACGCGCCAATCAGTTATTTTAGAATTTGCACCAACCTTCATTTCCATAATTATGGCCGGAAAAGTAGGATCGTTTATAACCTCAAGTATTGGTTCTATGCGGGTTACGGAACAAATAGATGCACTAGAAGTTATGGGTATAAATTCTTTAAATTATTTGGTTTTCCCTAAAATTGTAGCATTGGCCTTTTATCCATTTTTAATAGCTATTGCTATGTTTTTAGGTATTTTGGGCGGATGGGTTGCTGGTGTTTATGGAGGTTTTTCTGCTTCGGCAGACTTTGCTGCAGGACTACAGGATAATTTTATACCGTACCAATTGTTTTATGCATTTTTTAAAACTTCAGTATTTGCATTTATATTGGCAACAGTGCCTTCTTGGCAAGGTTTTTATATGAAGGGTGGCGCTTTAGAAGTTGGTAAGGCCAGTACAAATTCGTTTGTTTGGACAAGCGTTCTTATCATCTTGTCTAACTATATATTAACACAACTTTTATTAAGCTAATATGATTAAGGTAGATAACGTACATAAAAGTTTTGGTGAAGAAGAAATATTAAAAGGTATTTCAACTACTTTTTTAAAAGGAAAGACAAATCTTATTATTGGCCAAAGTGGAAGTGGCAAAACAGTTTTATTAAAATGCTTAATAGGTTTATTTAAGCCGGAAAAAGGGCGTATATATTATGAAGATAAAGCCATACAAGATATGGATGAAGAGGAACAGAGAGTACTGCGTGAAGAAATAGGAATGCTTTTTCAAGGAGGCGCACTTTTTGACTCTATGAATATTGAAGATAATGTTATGTTTCCGCTCAGAATGTTCACAAAAAAGAAAAGAAGCGAACATTTAGATAGAGTAAATGAGGTTTTAAAACGTGTAAACCTTGATAATACAAACAAAAAAATGCCCGGTGAAATAAGCGGTGGTATGCAAAAAAGAGTTTCTATAGCACGAGCGATTGTAAATTTCCCAAAATATCTTTTTTGTGACGAACCAAACTCAGGTCTCGATCCAAAAACGGCAACGCTTATCGATAATTTAATACAAGAAATTACCCACGAATATGATATGACAACGGTTGTTGTAACACATGATATGAATTCGGTAATGGAAATTGGTGAAAATGTTGTTTTTCTGAAAAATGGCAAATTAGCTTGGCAAGGGGATAAAAACGAAATATTTAAGACAGATCACGAAGACGTAACCAACTTCGTTTATTCTTCAGATCTTTTCAAGAAAATCAGGGATGTTCAGATTAATGAGCAGTAGTTTTTTACATAACCTTTTGTAAATCAAATATTTTAGGCTATTTTTAAATCGCGTATTCGTGTAATTATTTTTCTAATTTAGCAAAATACTTCAAAACATACCGTCTTTAAACAATCCATCTTATGAAAAAAACTCTACTCTACAGCTTTTTAGTTATTACATCTTCCTCCTTATTTTCCCAAGGTCTTCCAGTTTCATTTACAGCACAAAGTAATAATATTGGCAATTATGCCGATACATCTGAAATTGCTGCAGACATGAACGGAGATTTTCTCGATGATTACGTTCGCGTTTCCAGTACCGGAGTAGGGATAGATTATCAACTTCCCGACGGCAGCTTTGATTCTGTATTTTATGCAATGACAATCCAACGTCCGCCAGATTGGAGCGTTGCAGTTGGTGATCTTAATGGAAATGGCCTAAATGACCTTGTTTTAGGAAATAGTCAACGCGTTTCATTTCTGTTTTCCAAATCTGATGGAGTTGGATATATCTTAGACAGCTCTCACGATCAGTATATTTTTTCGCAACGTTCTACAATGGCAGATATAGATAATGATGGCGACTTGGACACTTTTGTTTGTCACGATGTAGATCAAAGCCATCCATACAGAAATAATGGTGAAGGCGTTATGACGCTAGATCAAAATTTGATCACTACATTAGACCGTCCAGGAAACTACGCAGCAATATGGGTAGATTATGATAATGATGGCGATCAAGATATGTATCTAACAAAATGTAAAGGTGGAGCTGCTCCAGGCGATCCAAATAGGGATAATGCTATGTACCGAAACAATGGTGACGGTACCTTTACCGAAAATGCACTAATAATAAATATGCGCGACAACGCTCAATCTTGGTCAACCGTGTTTGAAGATTTTGATAATGATGGCGATTTTGATGCATTTATTGTAAACCATGATTTTCAAAATAGACTCATGGTTAATGACGGTACTGGCTATTATACAGATAGAATTGCAACTTCTGGAATAAATCCAAACGATTTAGGCGCTTGGGAAAACCAGGCCGCAGATTTTAATAACGATGGATTTGTAGATATTTTTTCTGAAATGTCTAGGGAGTTGTACATCAACAATGGCGATATGACTTTTACCGGTATTGATCTATCTTTTGATGAAGGCGGAATAGGAGATTTTAACAACGATGGCTTTCTTGATGTTGCAAATGACGGTGTTATTTATTATAACAACGGCAATGAACATAATTGGATAAAAATAGGATTAAGAGGTGTTGAAAGTAACAACAACGGAATTGGCGCAAGAGTTCAAATTTACGGCGATTGGGGAATGCAATCTCGTGAAATTCGTTCTGGTCAAGGTTTTAGCCATATGAGCACATTAAATGGCCATTTCGGAATTGGCGAAAGCACAATTGTGGATATGATTGAAATACATTGGCCATCTGGCATTGTAGATCAAATTTTAAATCCTGACATCAATACAATTACCGTTATTGAAGAAGGAAGTTCAATATTAGCAACTACAGATTTTCAAAAAGAAGGAGTTACTGTTTTCCCAAATCCAACAACGGATATATTAAATTTTTCTTTGAAAGGAATTGAAGGCACGCCAATAACAGTGGTAGATGTAAATGGAAAAATTGTTTTGAACAATACAATTTCAACTGCTAATACTTTAAACGTAGGTTCTTTAAATACTGGAGTTTACTTTGTAAATCTGAAAATTGAAAATAATAATGTAAGCTATAAGTTTATTAAAAATTAAAAGTAAAACAGCTTTAAATACAAAAGGCGATCCATTGAGATCGCCTTTTTTTGTCATAATATTATCAGCTTACACTTTCATTTTATCTAACTTCAAGTGTATCCAATTTCAACTTAAATTTCAGCCACTCTCTCAACTTTTTAGAATCTTCTGCAATTTCTTTTGAACTTGTTTTACTCTTCCACTTAATGCTAAAAACTG
>JBBSOK010000136.1:0-6275 GCA_038259825.1 Flavobacteriales bacterium | reverse complement strand
GCTTTGGCACCCATAATTGATGTGGTATTACCATCACCTTTTTTTATGTGTCTCCGCTCTTCAATTCCCGTTCTTTCAACAATCCAAGCATCATTGGTGTCCATTCGTTCGGCAAGGTTACTGTTTGTTACCACATTTTCTGGTACATAAAAACCTAGACCCGTAATTTTTGATGAAAACATATTTTTCTTTTAGCTACGTGAAGATACCTATATAGTTATAGGATTGAAAATTTTTATGAAATAAAAAGCACAATTGCAAAATTGAAATGAAAAATGAATACTTTGTAAACGTAAGAAGGGCGCAAAGAATGCGCCCCTCTAAAACAACCTAACCAATTTAATGGGACAAAATATTAACTCTTTCATAGCAAGTTAATGTTCCCACCAATAATTATTCAAATATACGAACTTTTGTTTAAAGTTTTTGACAAATGATTAAACAAAGTTTTGTTAAAGTTTTTAGTTTCAATTAATCTACAAACTTTTTGTAGTTTTCAACCTTAATATTTGCGCCCAAATCGTGCATTAAATTGTACAAACCAAAGAAAGTTCTATTTATATATAGGAAATGTTTAGAACCTCGGTTTGCATCCATCTTTCTAATTTCTGTGTCTTTAGAAAACTTTGCACCCAAGTCTGACATTTGCTCAAAAAACAAATTATCCGAAAAATCAAATGTTTCCATTTGGAATGGTTTGGTAAATAAACTCAACATTTCGTGGAAAAGTTCAGAGAAAACCTCTAATTCTTTTTCAGAATCTGTTTCTTTCAAAATTTCCAACTCCATCATTTTCAATTTAAATATTTCGGGATTGTTGATGTTTTCTGCAACGGCCAATTCAAAATAAGGTTTATAAAATTCTGAAGGCACTTTTTTAATGCAACCAAAATCTATTGCTATCAAATTATTCTCAGTATCAACCATAAAATTTCCGGGATGCGGATCTGCGTGCACTTGACGTAAAATATGCATTTGATACATATAAAAGTCCCATAAAGCTTGTCCAACTTTATTGGCTATTTCAGCATTTTTATTAGTAGCCGCAAATTGCGATAGTTGAACACCTTGCATCCAATCCATTGTTATAGTGCGCTGGCTAGAAAGATCTTTATAATATGTAGGAAATTTTAAATTTTCTAAATGCGAACAAGCTTTGGAAATTTGCTGACTTTGTTGAAGCTCCAACAAATAATCCGTTTCTTCCATTAATTTATCTTCAACTTCCTTAAAGTACTTTTCAGAATCTTTCGCTTTTATGTTGAACATCTTTAAAGCAATTGGTTTTACTAGTGCCAAATCACTACCAATACTTTCTGCCACACCTGGATATTGAATTTTAACAGCCAACTGCTTTCCATTTTTTGTGGCTTTGTGTACTTGTCCAATACTTGCTGCCGCAACAGATTCTGCATTGAATGTATCAAAAACTTCTTCAGGCAAGCTGCCCAAATATCTTTTAAATGTTTTTCTAACCAAAGGCGCAGACAACGGCGGAACTTGAAATTGAGACAAGGAAAACTTATCTGTATAAGCTTTTGGCATAATATTTTTCTCCATACTCAGCATTTGCGCTACTTTAAGCGCACTGCCTTTCAATGTTTTAAGTCCGTTGTAAATATCCTCTGCGTTATCTTCGTTCAATTTGTCTTTGGTTAAATCTTTATTAACCAATTTTTCGCCGTAATATTTAAGGTAATTACCACCAAGTTTTACACCAGTTGAAACTAAGGTTGAAGCACGTTGAATTTTACTGGTTGGAATTCTATCTATTGTTTTCATTTAACTTTAATGCTTTTTGAATGTCAGGTTGAGCCCTTCTACAGGCTCAGTATAAACTAAAGTCGAAACCTAATTTAAAATAATTACGCCATTTTTTCTTTCCACAAAAATTTGCCGAAATCTAAAATACTTTCCAATGGTGTGGTTTCAAAAACATCGAAAACGGCTCTTACCGACTTTTCGATTACAACATCGGTTTTTTCAAATTGTGGAGAATTATCTTCCATCCAAAACTTCATAATAAATAGGGTTTGCAACCAAGCGCCTTCAGAAAAAATTGAAACAGGTTGTTTTGTAATTTTCATTTGCTTGTTTTCATTACCCATCTCAATTAAATTTCCTGCGAAAGATTTTATGTTTTTGCGCAAACCTTTTAATTGCTCCATATTCTTCATCA
Organism: Flavobacteriales bacterium; assembly: GCA_038259825.1. Classification (GTDB taxonomy): domain Bacteria; phylum Bacteroidota; class Bacteroidia; order Flavobacteriales; family Flavobacteriaceae; genus JBBSOK01. The sequence goes on along the minus strand of JBBSOK010000136.1, from coordinate 4,096 downwards.
TTTCACGATGCGCTTTTAAAGTGAATAGTACATAACTTCTATTTGCGGTTAGCATTTCAAAAAACGTGTAATAAAAGGTCAATAATTTATCTCTGTTGGATAGCATTGAGTACCCATCACTTTTTTCGATTAATTTAATTGTTGTGTGGTAAAATTCGTTCCAGATTTCTTTTTGTAAACCTTCAAAAGAACCGAAGAAATTATAAAATTCTGCCTCGGTCATATTATTCATTTTACAGAACTTATAGACGCTTAAAGGCATTGTTTCGTGTTCCAAAACGTAATCCATGTAAGCAGAGATAACTGTTTGCTTGTTTATGCTTTTTACTTTGGCTGTTGCATTTTTCGCTGTCATAACTATATTCTTTTTACACTAATTCTGTGCTGATTATCCTTATTTCTTGGGATATCAAAGATAGCTATTGTTTAATGATTGTGATTTGGAGTTAAACAGAAAGTTTTGTTAAAGTAGGATTGATGGAATACGCAAATAATAAAATTTGCAATCATTTAAAGGATTATTTAAAATGATTTTGTTCTCTGATGTTATTTCAAAATTTAATTATAGGCTATAGACTATTAGTTCTCTTTCTCATTATTTCTTTTTGTAGCCCTTCTTTTACAATTAAGATTAACTCCTATAACTATTGCTTGAATGATACCGATTATCCAATAAGTTGGAAACCTCAAAATTGTGTATACTACTTCAAAACTATCCATCCAAACACCTTTAGTTGCCTTTACAACTTCTAACTCAATGATAATTGAAACAAAAGGGAGAACAATACCTAATATTATAATTCCCATTAAACATCCAATTTTCCAATTAATTTCCGTATTCCAGAATTTAATATTCAAAAATATCAAGAGTGCTAAAATTATAAAATCAAAATATCCTATTATCATTTTTTTCCGCTAACAATTAACAATTCAATCAGCAATTTAACCTTAAAGATTTTTAAAATAACTCCTAACAATAAATAAATTTTCATTCAAGAACTTCATATATAAAAGATTTTTAAAATAACTCCTGACAATAAATAAATTTTCATTCAAGAACTTCATATATAATTTCATCAAAATCTAGCCCCCCAAAAATGACACTCTGTCACATCCCCGCTTATGGTACTTTAATTGCTTTATCCTTCTCACAGAATAATTAGATAACTTAAAACAATTAATATGAGCACAGGAACCATTAACGTATCGGTCGAAAATATCTTTCCGTTAATCAAGAAATTTTTATATAGCGACCACGAAATTTTTCTTCGCGAATTAATTTCAAACGCTACCGATGCAACCCTAAAATTAAAGCATTTAACCAATATTGGCGAGGCCAGCGTTGAATACGGCAATCCAAAGATTGAAATAAAAATAGACAAGAAAAACAAGCAACTTCACATCATTGACCAAGGTATTGGGATGACGAAGGAAGAAGTTGAAAAATATATAAACGAAATCGCCTTTTCAGGAGCGGAAGAGTTTATTGAAAAATATAAAGACAAAAAAGGTGAAGATGCCGGTATTATCGGGCATTTTGGTCTTGGTTTTTATTCAGCTTTTATGGTTGCCAAAAAAGTTGAAATCATCACAAAATCCTATACCGATGCGCCAGCTGCTCATTGGGAATGTGATGGTAGCCCAAACTATACAATCACAGAATCTGATAAAACAGAGCGAGGTACCGAAATTATACTTCACATTGCCGACGATAGCACCGAGTTTTTAAAGGAAGAGCGCATAAAAGAATTGTTGACCAAGTACAACAAGTTTATGCCAATTCCAATCAAATTTGGAACAAAGGAAGTTAACGATCCAGACTTTGAGCCAAAAACCATTACGGATAAAGATGGCAAGGAATCTAAAGAACCGCACAAAAAAATTAAGGTTGATGCAATAGTTAACAATCCTAATCCTGCGTGGACAAAAATGCCAACAGAATTAGAGGATAAAGACTACGCCGATTTCTACAGGGAATTATACCCAATGCAGTTTGAGGAGCCACTTTTTCATATTCATTTAAATGTTGATTATCCATTTAACTTAACCGGAATTTTATATTTTCCGAAGTTGAAAAACGATTTGAATATTCAGAAGGATAAAATTCAACTATATCAAAATCAAGTTTTTGTAACGGATAATGTTGAAGGAATTGTTCCTGAATTTTTAACGATGCTTCGCGGTGTAATTGACAGCCCCGATATTCCGTTGAATGTTTCAAGAAGTTATTTGCAAGCGGATGGCGCGGTTAAGAAAATTTCAAGCTACATCACCAAAAAAGTTGCCGATAAACTCAAAAGTCTTTTTAAAGAAGACCGAGCATCTTTCGAGCAAAAATGGAACGATATAAAAATCGTAATCGAATACGGAATGTTAAGCGAAGAAAAATTCTTCGAGAAGAGTAAAGATTTTGCGCTGTATCCAACGGTTGATGATAAATATTTCACTTTTGAGGAATTAAAGGAAAAGATTAAGCCTTTACAAACCGATAAAGATGATAAATTGGTTGTGCTTTACGCTTCTGATAAAGTTGAACAACACAGTTATATTAAAGCTGCACAGGAAAAAGGATATGAAGTTTTACTTTTAGATTCGCCGATCATTTCCCATTTAATTCAGAAATTAGAATCTATTGAAAGTGATGTTTCTTTCGTGCGTGTAGATAGCGAGCCGGTTGATACAATTATTTCAAAAGAAGAAAACGCAATTTCAAAACTTTCGGATGAAGAAAAAGAAAGTTTAAAAACGTTTTTAGATACGGTTGTGCCAAAGGAAAAATTCAACGTACAATTGGAAGCAATGGATAGCAATGCAAGTCCATTTATTATCACCGAACCAGAATTTATGCGTCGTATGAAAGACATGCAAAAATCTGGCGGCGGCGGCGGAATGTTTGGTATGGGCGGTTTCCCAGAAATGTATAATTTAATTATTAATACAAACAGCGCCTTGGTTACCGAAATTATGGAAACCAAAACCGAAAAGAAAAAAGAACGTCTTGTAAACCAAGCGTTAGATCTAGCTAAACTTAGCAAAAACCTTTTAAAAGGTGAAGAGCTTACTGCTTTTATCCAACGTAGTTATGAGATGATTAAGTAATAAATTTCTAACTTATATTAAATGTCCGTTATTCGTAAGGTTAACGGACATTTTTATTTTCCACTAACTTTATAAAACCTTTGAGAATACTATTTAGATTAAAAAGGTATTTTTGAAGAAACCAAATAAAACAGAATGAACAAAATAATTGGCTTTTTACTAATTGCAATTACATTATCAGCTTGTAACAACGGAAAGAATGCTGAAGATAAGAACGACAACGAAAAAATGATTCCTGTTGAAGGAGATGGTGTTATTGGGGATGGAGCAATTTCAATAGAACAAGCATTTGCAAAAGGCATAGAAAAATCCCACAACAAGGAAAAATTTATGTCGCACAAAGCTGTTTCTTTTGATCTTCTTTTAAATTTTGGAGGAAAGGAACGTTTAGATGCAAAGGTTACAATGCTAACAAATTCTAGCAAGGTAAAAATTGAATTAAAAGATAACAGCGCCATAATTTTTGATGGTGAAAACGTTTACACAAGCCCAAGCAATGTAGAAAAACCAATGGCACGGTTTGATGTTCTTACGTGGTCCTACTTTTTTGCAATGCCGTTTAAGCTAACAGATCCTGGCACAAATTGGAGCAATCTTGAACAAGCCGACATTAATGGAAATACTTTTACACGCGCAAAACTTACTTTTGAAAGTGAAACCGGCGATACAGCAGAAGATTGGTATTGGGCGTACGTAGACAATAAAACCAACCTTTTAACCTACGCTCCCTATATTGTAACTTTTGGTAGTAATGTAAATAAAGCTGAAGAAAATCCGCACGCTATTGTATATTCAAATTACGCAGTGGTAGACAGCGTAGCAATTGCAGATCAATGGAAATTTTACAATTGGAGCCAAGAACAAGAACTTTATGGCGACCCAATTGGCGATGCTAAAATAACAAATATTCAATTTCTTGAAACTGCAGATTTTACTGTTCCAACAGATTCAAAAACGGTAGCAATGCCACCTAAATAATAAACTATGTTACCTTGGC
>JBBSOK010000135.1:0-6281 GCA_038259825.1 Flavobacteriales bacterium | reverse complement strand
TTTACTTTTTCAATCATCACTTTAAATAATTCAAAAGCTTCAAATTTGTAAATAAGTAATGGATCTTTTTGCTCGTGAACAGCAAGTTGAACAGATTGCTTTAACTCATCCATTTTACGCAAATGCGTTTTCCACGAATCGTCAATAATTGCTAGAGTTATATTCTTTTCAAAATCGTTAACCAATTGTTTTCCTTGGCTTTCATACGCTTTTTCAAGATCTGTCGCAACATTCAACGTTTTAACGCCATCTGTAAATGGTACTAGAATTCGCTTGTATTTATCACGTTGCGTTTCATATACATTTTTAATAACAGGGAAAGCCATTTCAGCATTTCGCTCCATTTTTTCCTTGTAATGCTCAAAAGCTGCTTTGTAAACTTTACCAGCAATATCTTGAGCGCCCATTTTCTCAAATTCAGTTTGCGAAACTGGCGAACTCATTGAAAAATAACGAATTAATTCAAATTCAAAATTCTTATAATCTTGTGCTCCTTTGTTCGCAATTGCAATAACTTCAGCCGTATCGTAAATCATATTTGCGATATCAACACGTAATCTGTCTCCAAATAGCGCATGATAACGGCGTTTGTAAACCACTTCACGTTGGGCGTTCATAACATCATCATATTCCAGCAATCGCTTTCTAATTCCGAAGTTATTTTCTTCAACTTTTTTCTGTGCACGCTCAATAGATTTTGAAATCATACTGTGTTGTATCACTTCGCCTTCCTTAAGACCCATTCTATCCATCATCTTGGCAATACGCTCACTACCAAACAATCTCATTAAGTTATCTTCCAAAGAAACGTAGAAAAGTGAACTTCCTGGGTCTCCTTGACGACCACTACGACCACGTAACTGTCTGTCTACACGACGGCTATCGTGTCGCTCTGTACCAATTATGGCAAGACCACCCGCTTTTTTAACTTCGTCGCTTAACTTAATATCCGTTCCACGACCTGCCATGTTTGTTGCGATTGTTACAATCCCACTTTTACCAGCATCGGCAACAATATCTGCTTCTTTTTTGTGCATTTTCGCGTTAAGTACGTTGTGCGGAATATTACGCATACTTAACGTTCTACTTAATATTTCTGAAATTTCAACTGAAGTTGTACCAATTAAAACCGGTCTGCCAGCTTTTGAAAGTTCTGTAACTTCATCAATTACAGCATTATATTTTTCTCTTTTTGTTTTGTAAATTTTATCTTGAACGTCGTGACGCGCAATTGGACGGTTTGTTGGAATTTCAACAACATCCAGTTTATAAATTTCCCATAACTCTCCAGCTTCTGTTACCGCAGTACCCGTCATCCCTGAAAGTTTGCGGTACATTCTAAAGTAATTTTGAAGGGTTATAGTTGCAAACGTTTGTGTAACGGCTTCAATTTTTACATCTTCTTTTGCTTCGATTGCTTGGTGAAGACCATCGCTATAACGGCGACCGTCCATAATACGCCCGGTTTGCTCGTCAACAATCATTACCTTATTTTCCATTACCACATATTCGGTATCTTTTTCGAATAGAGTATAGGCTTTTAGCAGTTGGTTAAGCGTGTGGATGCGTTCACTTTTGATTCCAAATTCACGGAAAAGATCTTCTTTAAGTTCAGCTTCCTTTTCAGGAGTTAGACCTTGTTTTTCAATTTTGGCGATTTCGAGACCAATTTCTGGCATTACGAAGAAATCTGGATTATCATCGCCCGATAAAAATTGAATTCCTTTATCGGTAAGTTCTATTTGATTGTTTTTTTCTTCAATTACAAAGTATAATTCAGCATCAATCTTTGGCATTTCGCGGTTATTATCCGCCATATATGTATTTTCTGTCTTTTGAAGAATTTGCTTAACACCTTCTTCCGATAGAAATTTAATTAATGCTTTATTTTTTGGAAGACCACGATACACTCTCAACAATTGAAAACCACCTTCTTTTTGGTCGCCTTCTTTTATTAACTTTTTGGCTTCGCTTAAAACTCCTGTAAGATATTTACGTTGAACTTCAACAATACTGTTTATTTTTGGTTTAAGCTCATTAAATTCGTGACGATCGCCTTCTGGAACGGGTCCAGAAATAATTAACGGCGTTCTTGCATCATCAATTAAAACACTATCTACCTCATCTACAATTGCGTAGTGATGTGGGCGTTGTACTAGATCTGTTGGAGCGTGCGCCATATTATCACGCAAATAATCGAAACCAAACTCGTTATTTGTTCCGTACGTAATATCACTATTGTAAGCTTTTTTTCTGGCTGCAGAATTAGGCTTGTGGTTATCAATACAATCCACAGTTAAACCGTGAAATTGAAACAAAGGCGCCATCCAAGCACTATCCCTTTTTGCAAGATAATCATTTACAGTAACCAAGTGAACACCGTTACCGGCCAACGCATTAAGATACATTGGCAAGGTTGCAACTAGCGTTTTACCTTCACCTGTTTGCATTTCGGCTACTTTTCCTTCGTGAAGCGCAACACCACCAATTAACTGAACATCGTAATGTACCATATCCCAAGTAATGGCTTTACCAGCTGCATCCCAAGAATTTTTGTAAGTTGCTTTTTCGCCTTCTAAAGTTATAAAATCCTTTTCAGCAGAAAGTTCACGATCAAAAGGAGAAGCTGTTACCGTTATGGTCTCATTGTCTTTAAAACGTTTTGCTGTTTCCTTCATTACCGCGAAGGCTTCCGGAAGAATTTTTGTGAGCGTTGTTTTTTCAATTGCATAACAATCGTCTTTTAAGGAATCTATCTCGTTATAGATATCTTCTTTTTTGTTGATGTCTTGCTCATCATCTGCTTGCTTTTCTAGACTTTCAATTTTGTCCCGAAGTTCTTTCTGTGCAGATTGTATTTCATTTTTGAAGTATGCCGTTTTTGCACGAAGTTCATCGTGTGAAAGTGCTTCAATAGCAGCTTCAAATTTCTTTATTTCTTTAACCAGCGGTTGTATTTCGCTGATATCTTTTTTGCTTTTGTCTCCAACAAAAACTTTTAATACACTGTCTAAAAAAGTCATTTTTACTAAAGTTTTATTATTGCGTGGGTAAGTACGCAAAATGTAGTTCTACAAATTTACGCCATTGGGCGTTTTTATTAGGGTATGTTACAGTTTTTTAAAACACTTTAACACAAAAAAAAGTCCCATAAGAGACTTTTTAGATTTATAATATGTTGAAAATGTATGAATTAGTATTCATCTTCGTTCCAAAGATAATCGTCGTCTGTTGGGTAATCTGCCCAAATTTCTTCGATTGAATCGTATGAATCGTCTTCATCTTCAATTGCTTGTAAGTTTTCAACCACTTCTAATGGTGCTCCAGTCCTAATGGCGTAATCAATTAATTCGTCTTTAGAGGCTGGCCAAGGTGCATCGCTTAAATGAGATGCTAGTTCTAGTGTCCAATACATAATTATGGATTTAAATTTCGTGCAAAAATAATTTTTTTGAGCAGAAAGTCAAGGAAATTAGCAATTATTTCTAAAATATTTTAAAGAACGTTTACAAATAGCTGAAATTCAGTGTAATATTTGATTAATTGTTGATAAGTTTTTAATTACTTTCAATATAATTAATTGTCGAAAAGTCAATTATTTTAAAATTGAAATTATTCAGTGTTTGAAAATAACCTTAAAATTTCGCTTTATTAACTATACAATTTGATCTTAATTTTTTTCAGGAATCCACTTCACCTCATCTGCTCCCAATTGATATGACAACTTTCGTGCCAGCACAAATAGGTAGTCCGAAAGGCGATTTAGGTAGGTTAATACCATTGGATCGGTTGGTTCCTCACTATGTAATAGGGTTGACAAACGTTCGGCGCGACGGCATACACAACGCGCTACGTGACAATATGACACTGTTGTATGGCCGCCAGGTAAAACAAAATGCGTCATTTGCGGAAGGGTTTCTTCCATCGCATCAATTTCAGTTTCTAGAAAGTTGATGTCGGCTTCATTTATCTTTGGAATATTCAATCTTTCCTTACCATTTTTTAAAAGTTGCTTTTCAGGATCTGTAGCCAAAATTGCACCAACCGTAAAAAGTTTTTCCTGAATAGCAATTAGGTTTTTTTTAGAATGTGCATCAATTTCTTGATCGCGGATTAAACCAATAAAACTATTAAGTTCATCTACAGTGCCATAACTATCTATTCTAATATGGTATTTAGGAACTCTTGTGCCGCCAAAGAGCGCTGTAGTACCGTTATCGCCTGTTTTTGTATATACTTTCATTTTTGTTTATGGTTAAGGTATTAAATTCTTAAATTTCATAATTCTGAATTATTTTCATCCCGCTCCCTTTTCCGTTCCAACATTCGTTTTTTAAAATCTGAAGTACCAACTTTTTTTCGTTGGTTCATACTTCGTCTTGTATTCCAAATAACGATTACAAAGAGTGCGATTACTGCGAAAATCCAGATATACATAATTTATTTTTTTTGCATTAGCATAGTTACTTGCATACAACTATAAAGATAGCTGTTGGATAAATCGGATTTTTCCCAATCTAATTTATGCGCTTTTTTTCCCCAACGCAGTTTTTTTTCTTTAGGTAACGGCAGTAATGAAACTAAAAAATACCATTTACTCTTTCCAAGAATACCGTGCTTTTCTTTAACGTTGAAAGCATTTTCAAACTTTTGCATTGTTTTGCGGGTAAAAGGCCATTCCCAAGCAGCATCGCTTTGAAAAGGTCTATATAATTTACGCACAAACCAAATTGGACAACTTGTTTGCAATGGATCATAGCTTATAATTTCACCTTTGGGAGCAAGCTTTTCGTTTAGTTTTTTTATGAGATTACTTGTGTTTTTAAAATGATGTAAAACACCGTAGGCATAAATTACATCAAAGTTATTTTCAGCAAAATCGGCCGAAAAGAAGTCCATTGCAACACCTTTTGCATTTTCTAGATGTGCAAGTTTTTTATTTAATCTTTCAATTCCAACTTCGCTTAAATCTATACCAATATATTCTTTTGCATTTTCGGCTATATAAACGGAGAGGTTATTACCGGCAAAACATCCTAGATCAAGGACTTTTTTATTGCTTAAATCGCCCAACCATTTTTTATGAACAGCGTACGCTTGTTCAGAAATATTTAGTTCTTTCCGAATATTTCCCAGCGCGCCGTGCCTAACCTTAGACCAAATTCTGGTTGGTAGGTTTTTCTTTTTTACGTTATAAAATTCTTTTTGAGCCTTGTTTTTATCTAAGGTTTCTTGAATTGTTTCCATTTACAATTAATTGTGCAGTGGCGAAATTACTAAAAACGATGCAATTGAAGAATTTGTTTAAGTTCAATGCCCATCTCTTTCTCCGAAAATGGCACTTCCAATACGTACCATATTGCTATCGTGTTTTAGGGCAATTTCATAATCACCCGTCATTCCCATACTCAAAATCTTTAGATTATATTCCTGTTTCAATTCTTCAAATAGATTTTTAAGTTTTTTAAATTCGCTTTCAACTTGCTTTTCATCATCAGTAAAGGTTGCCATTCCCATTAAACCGACAATTTTACAATTTGTGAGTTTTTTACATTCCTCTAAAATTAAAAGCTTTTTTGCATCTTCCACAGACATCCCAAATTTACTGTCTTCTTCAGCAATTTTTATTTGAACCAAACAATCAATGTTTCTATCGTTTTTCTTTGCTTCTTTATTAATTTCCTTCAAAAGTTTTAAGCTGTCAACCGTATGTATCAAACTTACAAACGGCGCCATGTATTTAACTTTATTGCGCTGTACGTGCCCAATCATGTGCCACTCAATATCCTTTGGCATTTCCTGCCACTTACTTTCCATTTCCTGTATTTTATTCTCACCAAACACACGTTGACCAACGTTATAGGCCTCCATTAAATCTGATACAGGCTTGGTTTTTGAAACAGCTACGAGCGTAACGTTTTCAGGTAATTTGTTGTTGAATGATTTTATATTTTCTGATATATCCATTAAATTATTAATGATTTAAGATTAACGATTTTTGATTTTTGAATGAATTAGCTATGTTATGATTTGAAAAGTTAGGTTAATTGAAAAAGAATTAAAATCGTATGAATTCAGTCTGTGAATTAAAATTCATAAATAGTAACGCCACTTCTTAATTTTGGTTCAATATATGTGCTTTTTGGTGGCATTTTTAAACCTTCGTCCGCTATCTGTTTCATTTCTTCTGTTGTAACTGGTAAAAGGCCAAAACCAACGGCAAATTCGCCACTGTCAATCATAGTTTTTACGAATGCTAAATCCTTTTTACCATCTGCGTA
>JBBSOK010000134.1:0-6358 GCA_038259825.1 Flavobacteriales bacterium | reverse complement strand
TGACAATGAAGATCTTGGCGGAGCAACTACACATTGCGAAGTAAGTGGCGTTACAGATTATAAAGCTAAAGATGATAAAGACGCGCTTGATAAAATTAAAAACATAGTTTCCAAAATTGGCGATTATGATAAAGCTGGTTTTAATCGTGAAAAAGCGGCAAAACCAATCGAAAATCAAGAAGATATTTACGGAATCATTCCAAAATCCCGCGCCGAACAATACGATATGCGCGAAATTATAAAAAGATTGGTTGACGAAAGTGATTTTGAAGAATACAAAGAAGGTTACGGTCAGACAATCTTAACCGGTTACGCCAGGATTGATGGTTGGGCTGTTGGTATTGTAGCAAACCAGCGTACTTTGGTGAAAACCACAAAAGCTAAAACTAAGCCAAGCGAAATGCAGTTTGGTGGTGTAATTTATAGCGATAGCGCCGATAAAGCAACTCGTTTTATTGCCAATTGTAATCAGAAGAAAATTCCTTTGGTTTTCTTACAAGATGTTACCGGTTTTATGGTTGGAAGCAAAAGCGAACATGGCGGAATTATTAAAGATGGCGCAAAAATGGTAAATGCGGTTAGTAATAGCGTTGTGCCAAAGTTTACCATAATTATTGGTAACAGTTATGGCGCTGGAAATTACGCAATGTGCGGAAAAGCCTACGATCCGAGATTAATTGTAGCGTGGCCAAGTGCTGAACTTGCTGTAATGAGCGGTAATAGCGCCGCAAAAGTTTTACTTCAAATTGAAACTGCTTCACTTAAAAAACAAGGCAAAGAAATTACCGAAGAAGAAGAAAAAGCACTTTTCGATAAGATTAAGAAGCGTTACGACAATCAAATTTCTCCATACTATGCAGCATCGCGTATTTGGACAGATGCTGTAATCGATCCGTTAGATACAAGAAAATGGATTTCTATGGGAATTGAAGCGGCAAATCATGCACCTATTACTAAGCAATTTAATATGGGAGTTTTGCAGGTTTAGATTCTACCTAATTAATAGATTTAATCAGCACTTTCCAATGGAAAATGAGATGGTAAATCAACAAAGTTGGATAAAACGTAATTGGAAATGGTTGCTTTCTTTAATTGTATTGATGATACTTTCGCTCTCATTATTCTTTACTTTAACAGCTGGACATTTAAGCGATTTTACTAAAGCATATTTAGAACCTCAACTTTTTAAAGGTGCTGTTGAATTAGCTCAAAAAAATGAAAATGTTTCAGAGCTTTTAGGGGAAATTGAACCAATTAACAAAATGGCAATCCTAGAAGGAGATGTTGTCTATAGCAACCAAGGTAATAAAGTAGAATTTTCAGTAAAGATTGATGGAACTAATAGAAAAGCCAGAATAGATGTTATCGCAAACAAAAATAAAAACGTTTGGGAATATGAAAAGATAACGATTCGGATTAAAAATCCACCAGAAAATAGGCAAACAATTAAAGTAAAATAATTAAGATATTTTAAATTCTTAAAGTCGCGGCGCGTCTTATCTTCCCCGTTTCAGTATAAATAAATTTTTGCATTGAAATAATTTTTTTAGGTTTTTCGTATTTTGAAAGTCTTTCAAAAACTTCAGTAAATTCTTCATTTTTCAGCGTAATATTACTTTCAACAACTAGAACAACTTTTTCGCCCAAAGCGCTATCTTTTTCTGAAGAAATAAAGAATGGCATATCTAAATATTTTGAAAGTTTTTCTTCAACAACTTCGGGATGTACTTTTATGCCGCCGCTATTTATTACATTATCTATTCTTCCTAAAAAATTAAATTGTGTTTCTGAAAGCAGATGAACCACATCGTTTGTGACAACATCATTTTCTGAGATAGTTGGTGCGTGGATAAGTAAACAATCGTTTTCATTTAATGAAAAATGCACATTTGGTAACGCCTGAAAATTTACAGATTTTTTATCTCCATTTAATGCTCTAATTGCTATATGGCTAATAGTTTCCGTCATTCCATACGTTGAAAACACTTCCGTATTAATTGATTGTAGGTTATTTTCAAGATCTTCTGAAACTACGCCACCACCAATTATTAGCTTTTTTATTTTATGTAAATCCTTAATAGAATTATAAGCCTGATACGGCACCATTGCTGCAAAATAAAAGTTTCCTTGATGGTTTTTTAATGGATTCTTAGTTGGTTCAACAACTGTTAAATCCCAACCCAAAACAAGCGCTCGCACTAACATCATTTTACCGCCTATAAAATCTGTAGACATACAAAGCAAAGCGGTTATATTTTCAGGCAAATTAAAAAACTGACCAGTTGCATTTGCGCTGTTTTGCATATGCAATTTTTGAAGTTTAATCTCTTTTGGAATACCTGTAGAACCTGATGTTTTTACCGTAATCGCTTCTTCTTCACTAAGCCAATTTTCAATAAAGTGGCCTACCGAAACTTCATATAATTTCCCATTAATAATTAGACTTTGAGCATACGTTCTTAATTCTTCAAAATCTTTGAAGGCTTGATTGTTTAATTTAAAATTTGAATTAAATTTCATTTTATATTTACCATTCAGAACTACAACTCCAAACCTGGAAATCTATCATCATTGTGAGTGTTTAAAACCGGTGGTTCCACCTTTCCAAAAAGCCTTTGGCCCCAATCTTTCCATTTATAACGATAGGCCATAATAGCAATGAATATGGGATAGATTATAAAAACAGGCGCAATAACATCAAAACCTGCGCTTGGTTCGCTTATATCTTTTAAAATACTGTTGGTTTGAAAAACAGTCCAATCTGCCGTTACTAATAAAGCAGTAATTAGATTATTGCCGGCGTGAAAACCTAATGCCAGTTCCATTCCGTCATCCATTAGCGTAATTATTCCTAAAAACAATCCAGTACCAATGTAGTAAATCATAATAATATTACCCATTTTGGCTACTTCGGGATTAAAGAAATGGAGGCCTCCAAAAATGAAAGATGTAACCAAAAGTGGAAACCATTTATTCTTAAAAATTACACCTATTCCCTGCATTAAGTAGCCACGAAAAAGATATTCTTCAAAACTGGTTTGGAGCGGAATCATTATTACAGCAATAACCAATAAGATTAAGAATGGCACCAAATTAAATTGTACTATATAACTTTCAGGATTTTGGTAGTAATCAATACTTATAAGAACAATCGTGGTTATAAAAATTAATCCAAAACCGAAGAAAAAGCGTTTCCAATCTATTTTTTTTCTGGCCGTTGTAAGCGCTGTAAAAGATTGCCCGTGCAAATATTTAATAATGAAAAATACTGCGACCAAACCTACGGCAAAACTTAACAACATTAAAAACAGCGTGAGATTTGAATCTAAAACCGTCATTATTGTTGATTCATTCAAAGCTGTGATATCCTGGCCTGAACCCATCATTTTCACCATTACAGCTACAACTAATGGAATAGTACCTAATTGTGAAGCAATAAATATTACGAAAGCACCCAATAAATAGCGCCACCAATCGTGTTTGTACTTAAAAGCTTGAGATATAAACATAGGGGATAGTTGATTGTTGATTGTTGATTGTTGATTGTTAAATTTTGAAAGATTATATTAATTTATCTAGATTCCAATTTCTGTCTGATTTATAAAAAAGTCCTCCATCTTTTACTTGTAAAGGACTTTCAAAATTGTTTGTGAATAGACTTCCTGTGCCCAAACCTTGGGGTAATTTACTGTTTTTTGTAAATGTATATTGCGCAATTGCATTTAAACCGACATTACTTTCCAAGGCCGAAGTTATCCACCAACCAATATTTTGTTTTTCAGCTAAATTAATCCACGTATTACTTCCATCAAAACCGCCTACCAATGCGGGTTTCAAGATTATATATTGCGGTTTTACAACGTTTAACAAATTAGTTTTTTGTTCTTTAGAAAAGATTCCAATTAGTTCTTCATCTAACGCAATTGGTAAAGGTGTTTTTTCGCAGAGCGTTGCCATTTCTTGCCAATTGCCTTGCTTTATAGGTTGTTCAATTGAATGTAACTCTAATTCTGAAAGAATCTTAAGCTTCTCTAAAGCTTCAACGATGGGAAATGCGCCGTTTGCATCAACACGTAATTCAACTTCAGAAGTTGAAAATTCTTTTCTTATAGATTTTAGTAATTCTATTTCAGTTGAAAAATCTATTGCACCAATTTTCATTTTTATACAAGTGAAACCTTCTTTCAGCTTTTCTGAAATTTGATTTTTCATAAAAGCTCTATCTCCCATCCAAACTAAACCGTTTATAGAAATTGGCATTTCATTTTCAGTAAATTTTGATGGAAATAAAATGAATTTATCTTCTGCTTCAATTGATTTAAAAGCTGTTCCCAATCCGAATTGAATTGATGGAAATTCGATTAAATTCTTCATCAATTCTTCTTCACCTAAAGGAATATTGTTACAAACCCACTTAAGCTTTTCTTCATAATCTGGCCTGTCATCAATACTTAATCCTCGAAAAAGCGCGCACTCACCTATTCCCGTTTTTCCTTTGCTATTCAAAATTAAAAAATAGGTTTCTTTCTGTCTTAAAATTCCACGGCTTGTACCGCTGGGGTTTTTAAAGTCTAAAATATATTTTTTGAAAATGGCTGTTAGCATTCCGTTTGATGATAAATCCGAAGATAAATTATAATTCTATTGATTCACCAATTTCCAGCAACATCAAATCTTTGCCTGCATCGTAGAATTTCTTTTTTGCCTCTTCGTGATCAATTTCAATATAACCGAATGTATCATAATGCACACCCATAACTTTATCACACTCCACAAAATTGCTTGCAATTATTGCATCGTCCACACCCATTGTAAAATTGTCGCCAATTGGTAAAATGGCAAGGTCTAATTTTGTGTGCATTGGGATTAGTTTCATATCCATTGTTAGGGCGGTATCTCCTGCAATGTATATGTTTTTGTGCTCCCCTTCAATAACAAATCCACCAGGTTGGCCACCGTAACTTCCATCATCAAAAGAGCTCGTGTGGATTGCGTTTACATATTTTACATTACCAAAATCGAAGCTCCAATTACCACCGTGGTTCATTGGATGTACGGTTATTCCTTTTGCCTCATAGTGGTTGGCTATTTCAAAATTCGAAACGATTGTTGCTCCCGTATTTTTTGCTATTTTCTCCGCATCCAATACGTGGTCGTTGTGCGCATGTGTTAAAAGAATATAGTCCGCTTTTAACTGCATTATGTCAATTTTATCTTTTGCAAGATCGTTGCCGGTAATGAAAGGATCTACTAAAATATGTTTTTCGCCTATTTTAATTCCAAGGCAGCTCTGCCCGTAAAATGTAATTTTCATAGTTGTAATTTTTTTAAAATAATTTTCAGTCAATAAAGATAAACCTTCAAAGAAAAACGGTCAAACTTTAAATGAAGTTGACAATGAAAAAAAGAACTGAAAACAGAAATGTACTCAACGCTATTTTTTTTAATTCAGGATCTAAAAGCATCGGCGAATCGTTTTTGTAAACTGTTCTAATATTCAAAAACAAGGGCAAAAACGCTAATAAAGGAAGAAGAAATAAATAAGAATCTAACCTCAACAGATAAATTATAGCGGTAATAAATGCAAGAATTATAAGACTGGCGTGATAATGTTTGCCGTTTTTTTCTCCTAAAACTACTGCCATTGTATTTTTATTTACGCGAGCGTCAGAAACTCTATCTCTCAAATTGTTTAAATTTAATACAGCAGTACTTAGTAGTCCAATAGTTATAGCTGGTAATATAACAAGCTCGCCAACGCTTTGTGTGAATAAAAAATAACAACCCATAACCCCAACTAACCCGAAGAAAATAAAAACAAACAAATCTCCCAATGCTCTGTAACCATAAGCATTTTTACCTACTGTATAGGTTATTGCAGCAATAATTGCAGCAATACCAAGATTAAAAAATATAACAGCCAGTATAATATTTTCTTTTCCAAAGGCTACAAAAATGAGCATGCTTACAATAAGTAATGTAAAAATAGTTGTAACAACCATCCCAACTTTAAGATCTTTTGCTTTTAAAATCCCACTTTGCATAGCTCTCATAGGTCCAATACGATCTTGGTTATCAGTGCCCTTTACACCATCGCCGTAATCATTCGCAAAATTGGAAAGGATTTGAAAACCCAAAGTAGCAACCAACGCAAGTATAAATATTGACAAACTAAATTTTCCTGCCGCATTGGCCGCGGCACCACCGATAAGTATCCCAGAAATTGAAAGTGGCAACGTTCGCAAACGTGCTGCAGAAATCCAGGCTTTTAATTTTATCATACCCATTTAGTTTCGATTGCAAAAATACATTTAAAAAGTAAAAACCGCTTCTAATTAAAGAAACGGTTTTCTCACTT
>JBBSOK010000133.1:0-6595 GCA_038259825.1 Flavobacteriales bacterium | reverse complement strand
TAGCGAGCACCACAAATTATCAATTGAAAATAAAGTGAATAAAACACCTATAAATAACACAGAAAGCCAACCAAAAAATAGAGTTGGCAATGGCTTAAATTAAGAAATAGAGATATGATATTCAATAAATTAGAAACGCTCCTTTTAGGAAACAAAGAAAAACAAACAAAATTACAATTTACGACAGTACGATTAAGTCCTTTTAGACTATCAAATAATCGCCACCTAAGAAATAGGGGATTGGTTACAAAAATGTTTTAAATCCAACAGATATGAATATTCAAACAAATATGTTCAAAAAATTTCAACAAAAGATTGAAATTCAAAAAAGAAGAAATAAATATATTACTGATAGGTATAACCAAAGAAGTATTACAAATAGACTTTTCAAGTAAAAATAAAAACCGTGTTAAACGGATAAATTATGACAACAACAGCAATTAAAGATAAAGTAGATAATAAAGAATCTAAAGCGCCTGTAAAAGGGATGATGGAAAATGTGATGGAGCAATTTAATAGCGCCGCAGACCAAATTGGACTTCACCCAAACATTAGAAAAATATTAAGTATTACAAATAATGAAATAGTTGTGCATTTTCCGGTAAAAATGGACAATGGAGATGTAGAGATTTTTACAGGTTATCGAGTACAACATAACAATGCATTAGGACCGTACAAAGGTGGTTTGCGTTACCATCCAACTGTAGATATTGATGCAGCAAGAGCACTTGCAATGTGGATGACGTGGAAAACATCTTTAGCGGGTCTTCCTTACGGTGGTGGTAAAGGTGGTATTCAATTAGATCCTTCAAAATATTCTGCGGGCGAGTTAGAACGTATTACCAGAAGATTCACATTTGCCTTGGCAGACAATATCGGACCGGAGCACGACATTCCTGCACCGGACGTTAACACAAATAGTCAAACAATGGCTTGGATGGCAGATACTTATATGAGTACGCGCCCACCGGCAGAGCGTACCGCGAACCAACATGTGGTAACGGGCAAACCAGATGGAAGTGGTGGGCTAGAAGGACGTGATCGTGCTACAGGTTATGGTGTTTATCTGTCAATAAAATATTGGGCAGATAGAAATAAGGAAGAGCTAACAAACAAAAAATTTATCGTTCAAGGATTTGGAAATGTTGGTTATTGGGCAGCTCATTTCCTAGAAAAAGAAGGCGCAAAGTTAGTGGCGGTGCAAGATGCATCTGGTAGTATTACTAATGAACACGGAATTGTAGTAGAAGATCTTTTTAACTATGCCAAATCTAACAATGGTAACGTGAAAGGTTATCCAGATACATCAACCCTTAAAAATGAAGATTTTTTTAGTACACAGTGCGATATCTGCATTCCGGCAGCTCTTGGCAACCAAATAACCAAGGATAATGCAAAGGATATTAAAGCACGTTTAATTGCTGAAGGTGCCAACGGACCAACAAATGTGGAAGGAGAGCAAATACTTTTAAAAAGAGGCGTAACTATTATTCCTGATATTTTGTGTAATTCCGGAGGAGTAGTTGGAAGTTATTTTGAATGGCTACAAAACCGAAATGGTGAATTATGGCAACTGGATGAAGTTATGACAAAACTTGACAAAAAGATGAAAGAATCTTTCGATAAAGTGTATCAATATGCAGATGCAGAGCAGTTGGATCTTAGAACAGCAGCGTTTTGTATTGCTATTAGAAGGATTGAAAAAGCATATATTCAAAGAGGTATTTTCCCATAATTAGCAACAGTTAAAAATCAAAAATGATGAAATACGGAAATTTAATATTAGAGAAAAAAGAATATGTGTATTTAAAACGCATACTCAACATACTAGGTTATGCGGAAGATTTTCATACACAAAGTTCCTTTCAGCGCTTAATTGATGAACTTAAAACAGCTCACATTGTTGATGAAGATGATATGCCAGAGGACATAATTCGATTTAATAGCAAAATCTTGATTTTTGCCGAAAAAGGATGGGAAAAGACAATTCAACTTGTCATTCCCACAGAAAAAGATGCAAAACAAGATAAGGTTTCCATTTTAACTCCAATGGGTTCTGCACTTTTTGGCTATGCAGAAGGAGATACCGTAGAATGGGATTTTCCAACTGGTAAAAAGAAAATCACAATCGTGGCGGTTTCACAAAATGAGCAAAAAGTTAATATCCCAATCTAAAATTTTATAGCAATGAAAACTTTACAGAAAGAAATATACGACCATGATTCTGATATAGATGTAATGCATAAAATTAATTCTATTGAACTTGTTAATTGGATTAATCATCTTAAATATATTAAAAAAGAGCTTGCAAACTTAATAGGACTCTGTACAGAAGATTTGAATAAACAGTTAGATGGTGAAGATTTGTTAGAAAAGTTTGATAAAAAACATTCAGAAAATAATACACTCTTACTGTCCCTTCTTAAATATATGAATGCTAGGGAAGAGATTGTTGAATGTGAAGATACCAAATGTGATATGGTTTTTATAACGGAACATGAAACGTACAGGCACAGTTACTTGTATCATTTAGATAAGTATAGAAGATTGAAAGATGAATTTTTTAGTAAAGTTCAAGGCAAGTTTACCTTGTCCAATGTAAACTCTTAGTTCTCGCACTTTTGGATATAGATGTAAGTTATAAAATAAACGCACATAGAAGGCTTTGTATAAAAAAAGATCTAATTGAACTAAGTTATTGGATAGATACTCTTTCAGATATTAATGTTGAAATAGACCATCTATTTCAAATTGAAAAAACACTGCTTAAAGATTATAACGTACAAAATACGTTACAAAGTTTACGCAGAAAAAACACCTTGCTAATGGGTATGTTATGCAAATATGAAGGAAAACTAGCAACGGAATATGAATATGGGAAAGAAGAATACACAGTATCGCGTGCAAAGGATCACGAAATAAAACGAGATCTACACACAACATTTAGTAAAGAATTTACTCAATTTAGAAAAAATATCTATCAAAAGTTAGCCAAATTTAATCGCAGATAAATACTCTATTATGAAAAATATTCTAATTCCAATTAATTTTAATACAGACAGCGACAATGTAATATGCTACGCCTTAACATTATTCGAAAAAGAGCCCTGCAACTTTTATTTTTTAAATACATACAAATATCAAGAGGATAGCCTAAATACTGCACAATTACTAAAAGTCAACCAGGGATTTCCAAACGTTTCTAAATATAATTCAGAAAAAAATCTAAGTCGTTTAGTCAAAAAATATTCTACAGAGCTTAATCATATAAACCACAGTTTTAATGCAATATCCGAATGTGGAAATTTATTAGGAAGGGTTAAAAATGCAATCAGTGAATTTAAAATTGACTTACTAATTATACCTACCACTACTAGTACCAGTTGCAATACGGAAAAATATAGTAGAAACGCAAAAAGTCTTATTGAAAATATTAGGGAATGTCCGGTAATGGTAATCCCAAATTCTGCAAACTATTGTAATGAAGCCAATTTTGTTATGGTTTCCAATTTTGAAGTAGATATACCAATATCTGAACTTAAAAACTGGTATGAGTTGGTGAAAATTGCTAATGGAAAAATAAAAATTATAGCAATTGCTGCAAAGGATGGAATGAGTACGATGCAAAAATCCAATTACAACCGTGTAAGATATCATTTGGAAATGTTCGCGAAAGATAGTGTAAGTACTGAATACGTTGAAAATATTTTCGATTTAAAAAGATTTGCCAATTACCATTCCGATTATATTATTTGTTTAATTGACAAAAAACCAAACTTTTTGAGAATGTGTGGAATTACAAATTCCGAATTTTTTAATCTCGGACCAATTTCAAATTCACCGATAATTTCATTACATCAATAAAATAGCGCTTATGAAAAATCGTACATTTTATACAATAGCAGTAATAATAGGTTTTGCACTAGTTCTTATCCTCTGCTGGATGGTTCCTGCACCTATCTTCAATTAATTTATAAATATTATTTTTTACTAAAAACCATACAATGTTGCCAAGGAAGATTCCCGATGTTTTCTTGAAGCACAAAACCATTGGCATTAAATTCTTTGACAGCTTGATCTTCGGTCATTTTGTGTAGTTTTTTAATAGGAATTGATGCATCTTCACCTCGATATTCAATAAGATAAATTTTACCATTTTTGCGTAAAGCTTTGTGCATAGAAGTTAGCATTTCAACAGGATTATTAAATTCATGATACACATCAACCATTAAAATCTTATCAACCGAATTTTCTGGAAGATTTACGCTCTCCTCGGTTCCTTTAATAATTTCTACATTATTTAATCCTATTTTTTTGTTTTCATTACGGATAGCTTGTAGCATTTCGTCTTGAATATCAACCGCATAAACAACACCGTTTTCGGCAAGTGGTGCCATTTTAAAAACGTGATAACCCGAACCTGCACCAATATCGGCTATTACATCGGTTGAGGATATTTTCATATTTTCAATAAGCTTGCTAGTATTTTCCTCCTTTTCCCTTTCTGGCCGCTCTAACCAACTCATACCTTGAAAACCCATTACGTGGGCAATCTCTCGGTCTTTATACCATTTACCAATGCCATCAATACTGCCAGTTTGAAATTGATAGGTATCATTAGATTTTTCAACTTGACCTTTACATTGAAAAAAGGTAAAGGTTAACGCCAACATTAAAACAGAATATAAAAGATTTTTCATTTTTGTTTATTTATGCTACAATTTAATGAAAGCATAAATCAAGTTGTAACAAATAAAAGTGAAAATTCATTTTTTTGAATTCAAATAGCATTTTTTGAATAATTACTTGAAGTAACCAAGTCTAATTAGCGGTAGAGTGAAAGCAAAGTAGGTTTGATAACCGATTAAGGCTTTAAAAATTCTGCAAGATTAGTATATATTTAAGTTTAAGATTATAAAAAAATAAATGAGTTCCCTTAATTTTGTGAAATAAATACATCGCATAAATTCAAAGATTTGTTACAAAGAAGAGAGCAATTTCCCCAAGAACAACCTACTGATACCGAATATTTTATTTACTGCTTAGAAGCAGTTGATAATGTAGAAATAGAAGAGGTTACTGAAGCTCAAAAAAATTTAGAACAATTGACAATGCAATATGGTATAGCCAGCATTTATAAAACTTGCGATACTATTGAAGGTCTAGAAGATAGTTTAAATGCCCTGGTTATGGATGATCATAATTTTAAGGATTATGAAATAATATACATGGTTATAAAAGGCGAAGCAAATAGCATCTGTTTGAACGGGTATTTTTATAGCTTTCAAGAAATTGCAGAAATTTTTGAAGGAAGATTAAAGGGAAAAATTTTACATTTCTCAAATGCAAAAGTGCTAGATTTAGATGCCGAAGAAGCGCAATATTTTATAGATATTACAGGCGCAAGAGGTATTTCTGGTTATGGAAATGAATACGATGGAATAACGAGTTCTAACCTCGATAAAGCATTCTTTAACTTATTTAATGAAGATAGTGATATGTTGGAAGTTGTAGAAGAATTGCATAAAAAACACTATAATCTCTGTAAACTACTTGATTTTAGATTGTATTATTAAGAATATGAGTTCTATTATTCAATACTACCTTTGAATACATCAGCATTTAGTAGCTTTATCTTAAACTAAACAAAAACAATTGAAAAATCAATTCTTAGAAGAAGCCAAGCGAGAACTTGTTAATGGACATGCTAAAAAACGGCATCCTTTTCGTTATTTTACGCTTGCGACCATTCAAAACGACCAACCAAGACAACGCACGGTGGTTTTACGTAAAACGTCGGCAGATTTAAGCTTAATTTTTTACACAGATAAGCGTACTCAAAAAGTTGAAGACCTTTTAAATAATGCATCGTGTAGCGCATTGTTTTACCATCCTAAAAAACTATTACAAATACGTATTACCGGAACAGCACAATTGATAACAGACCAAGAACAAATCGCAACCTATTGGCACACGGTACAAGAAGCATCTAAAAAAGACTATACAACAAACATAGCTCCGGGAACTCCAATTAAAAGTCCCGATACCGTAACGTATGATGCAGACGATAATCACTTTTGTCCCGTTAGAATCATTCCCAATTCAATGGAATATTTACAATTAAAGCGTCCAAATCATTTAAGAATCTTATTTTCTAAAAATGATGACGAATGGTCTGGGGATTTTTTAGTGCCGTAATTTTTAATTTTTTAGATCTACAATTTAATGCTCGCACATCCAGTCAGCAGCTGGATTAGACACTTAATTTGCACAAATAATAAAAAGGTTCAAATTATGGGTTACAAAGTAATTTTATTTTCAATTATATAAAATCATCATCTTTTGTCTTACTTTTTATAATTGGGTTTTCTGTATGAAATGTCTTTTCTAATCCAGCAGAATCTACATTGAAAAATTTTAATATTTTAGTGTATTGGGTTATGTGGGCAATTCGATCGCCTTCCATAATTATAGCACCTTTAAAAATACTTGGGTTTTGTGCCAAGATCTTAACCAAGCCTTCTTCATTATAATTACTTTTTTCATTAAAGGAATCTATTATGTGAGTATCCATAAAAGTTTTAAGACTCACATT
>JBBSOK010000132.1:0-6914 GCA_038259825.1 Flavobacteriales bacterium | reverse complement strand
TTTTCATCTTCGTTCCTTTAAGTTACTAAAAAATAAAGTCTTACTCTTTCTTAAAAAATGACAATTGTCAGACATTATATCTAAAAATTAATTATTCTTTAAATTGGAATCGTTGATAAAAATTAAAGTTTATAACAGTCGCTATAAAACATCTAAATACAATTAAGAAAAAATGACAGCCAATAAATTTTTTATTGAATGAAAAATATGAGAATTAGTTGCCATATAATTCTTCTTTAAAATATCTAAAAAGCACATTGGCAATAGTATCAATAGTAACAAAAATCTGTATTTCTTTACGGAATTAATTACATCTAAAACTGTTTAAAATTGAATTTTCTATGCATTACTATTACTTTTTAAATACTACCATCTTTCATAGATATAGTTGAGAATATCATATAAACTTAGCTGACAATTATCATAGTTAGCTCTATTATCTATTGGTATATTTATATCATATATTAATTAGAAAATGGAAAAAATAAACACACCCGAATTATTATTCTATCAAAATATAGGAGAGCTTTTCTATGCTGTAGCAGCGGCAGATAAAGTTGTGCGTGATGCGGAATATAAAATACTCTCACGCCTTGTTGAAGAAGAGTGGAAAAGTTTGGATGATTATGAAGATAAATTTGGCACAGATGCCGCATACCAAATTGCCATTGTTTTCGAGTGGTTTGATTATGAGCGTATGGATGCCAACGATTGTTTTAACAGCTTTAGTGACTATTATAAAGAGCATAAAAAACACTTCACTGAAGAAAGAAAAAAACTAATGCTTAAAACAGTTAAAAAGATAGCACATTCGTTTAGTGCCACTAATAAAAGTGAACTTATTATGACTGATAAATTACAATTACTTTTTAAAAACTAATCAACCCATTACTATGAAATATTTATTAATAACACTTATAGCTATCTCAATATTTTCTTGTAAAAATGATGTCAAAAAATCGCAGAATCCGGAAAAACTTCAGAAAAATACAAGACAGGATTCAATTCCTTTTGAAGAAGGTTTACCCTTTGATAGCCTGTATTTTTCTATAGATGATATTGAACTTAATAGAACAAACTCTATCACCCTTAAACGACAGAACCTATTAAATAAAAAAGATGATAAGTTAGAGCTAGAGAAATTGGTTATCCATAAAACATTTAAAAAGGACGAAGATTTGTACTTAATAGATTATAAATATCCCCATCTAAATGAAAAACTAAATCCTAAATTCTACAATTTTAATGAATACTTAGAAAAAACATATATGGATATTGCTGGTGTAGAGGCAAGTATTTTGGAAGACAACGAAATGTTATGTGACACACTGCGCATAAACAGATTTAAAGAGCAACGTTTGGTAGATTATAAAATTTACA
Source organism: Flavobacteriales bacterium (assembly GCA_038259825.1). Lineage (GTDB taxonomy): Bacteria > Bacteroidota > Bacteroidia > Flavobacteriales > Flavobacteriaceae > JBBSOK01. Next base: position 5,534 of record JBBSOK010000132.1, on the reverse strand, counting down.
ATTTAAACGAAAGAATTATGAGTGTGCTTTTCTATAAAGAAAATTATTACTCAGGCACGTTGCACCCTTCATACAGTTTCGATTGCCTCAATTTTGATTTAGAGCGATGTGTATTTATGAATTATGAAGACTTTTTTAATCAAGGCACCGAAGAAGAAATGACAAAAATTTTGAATGAAGTTATAAAAAATCAAATTTACGAGGGTGATATGTATTACAATTGCTGGCAAATTAGTTTTGACGATTTTTTTGAAAATAAAAATAATTTTGTGGTAGATGATTATAAAGTGGAATATTATTTTGACGATTGCGTTAGCTGCCCTTCTTATACGGGAACTTATTCTGTAGAAATACCATTAGATCGTCTATTACCAGTACTTAAAAAGTATAAAAACAACCCTTTTATGCTGTAAAATGAAATTGTACGCCAAAATTTACCTCATTGCATTTGCATTACTTGTGGTAGTTTTGTTCGTATTACCATTCTTTTCTTTTAGCGGATATTCCATCGCGAAAAATACTATTAGTGAATTGGGAGCGCAAAAAGTTTCTGGAAACTGGCTCGCCAATCTTGCCATAATACTATTAAGTATTGCTACCGCATTACTCATAACAAGACAATTAAAATTATATTGGAAACAGCTTATTGCAGGCTACTTTTTCTGTACATCCTTTTTGCTAACGGGTATTTACCACCTTGCAGGATTTGATGCACACACTCATATTTTTAATTACACGAATGATGCATTACATTCCTTATTTTCATTTATAACGGGTTTTGCATTTTGCATTTTTAGCATTTCAATTTTATTTATAACTGAGAAGAAACATCAAAAGTGGCAAACTTTTGCCGTATTTTTAGTAGCTTTTGCTTCACCATTTTTAATGTGGCAATATCCAGAATATAAAGGGATTTTTCAGCGAATACTGTATTTAGTGACGTTTGGATGGTTATTTTATGCACTTACTACCTACCAATTTCAAATAAAAAATAATGCCATTTCAAGAATGAAACGCTACAATAAACTATACGAAAATTTCCACAAAAATGAAAAATAATTTTAAGAATATTATCGATTCTGAAACACCTGTTCTTGTGGATTTCTTTGCTGAATGGTGTGGCCCTTGCAAGGCATTGGCTCCCATTTTAAAACAAGTTAAGGATGAAATGGGCGACGCCGTAAAAATTGTAAAAATAGATGTGGATAAAAATCAGCCCTTAGCCGCAGAATACCAAGTGCGTGGCGTACCCACAATGTTGTTATTCAAAAAAGGAAAACAGGTATGGCGACAGTCTGGTGTACTTCAAAAAAATGACTTAATTAATGTTATAAAATCAAAGTAGGATGGTTAATCTTCACAAATATATTGAACATACATTATTAAAACCAACGGCTACAATTAAGGACATAGTGCAACTTTGCAATGAAGCAAAACACTATAATTTTTATGGCGTATGCGTAAATAGTTGCTATGTATATTTAGCTACAAACGAGCTAAAGGACTCTCCAATAAAAATAATTGCAACAGTAGGCTTTCCATTAGGAACATCTAATATGAAAGCAAAAATTGAAGAAGCCAAGCAAGCCCTTATAGATGGAGCAGATGAAATAGATATGGTTATGAATCTAGGACTTTTAAAATCTGAACTCACTAAATCTGTTAGTCAAGAAATACGAGCCGTAAAGAAAGCTATAGGTAGTCGCGTATTGAAAGTAATTATTGAAACTTGTTATCTTACTGATGCCGAAATAAAACTTGTTTGTGAAATTGTGCGCTTGGCAGGCGCAGATTTCGTAAAGACCTCAACTGGTTTTGGCAACAAAGGAGCCGTGCTTAAAAATGTAAGATTGATGAAGAAGAAAGTAAACAACGAAATTGGCATTAAAGCTTCTGGTGGAATTAAAACAGCAAAACAAGCAATTGCCTTCATCAATGCTGGTGCTACTAGAATTGGCACTTCTAATGGAATTGCAATTGTTTATGACTCTAAAAACCACTAAAAATGAGTACACATATCGAAGCAAAAAAAGGTGATGTAGCCGAAAATGTATTATTGCCAGGCGACCCAATGCGAGCTAAATGGATAGCCGAAAATTTCTTGGACAATGCCAAGCAATATAATGACATACGAGGAATGTTGGGATTTACTGGGACATATAAAGGAGTCCCTATTTCTGTACAAGGCACCGGAATGGGTATTCCCTCTGCGCTCATTTATTGTCACGAATTAATCAACGACTACGGTGTAAAAAATCTAATAAGAGTTGGCAGCTCAGGATCTTTTCAGAAGGATATCAAGCTTCGAGATATTGTTATTGCAATGGCGGCTTCGTCTACTTCAGGCATTAACAATTCCCGATTTATAAACGCAGATTATTCGCCAACTGCAAATTTTGATTTGTTTATGAAGGCAGCTAATTATGCCCGTGAAAACGATATACACATTAAAGCCGGCAATGTATTATCCAGCGACGAATTTTATGAGGATGATTTCAAAAGTTTTAAAAAGTGGGCAGATTATGGCGTTTTATGTGTAGAAATGGAAACTGCTGGATTATACACAATCGCAGCAAAATTTAAGGTGAAAGCTTTGGCTATATTAACAATTTCTGACTCACTTGTTACCAAAGAAGCACTTTCTGCAGACGATCGTGAAACCAGTTTTTCTCAAATGATAGAAATTGCATTAAATACACTTGTTTAAAATGGTAAATGATTAATGTCATATTAAATTTGATCACGACTTCATATTTTTAGCTTCCATTAGAAATCTAGTATTATGATTAAAACATTAAACGATAAAGAAAATATGCTTCTTCTTAGCAGCAATTATATTGGTAATATGGGCTACATACATCAAAATAGTCCTTTTATAGTCCCAATTACTTATTTCTACAATGAAGAGCAAAATAATATTATCTGCTATTCTGCCTTAGGGCATAAAATTAATGCGTTACGAAAAAACAATTCGGTTTCTTTATCTGTTACAGATATAGATTCAGTTAACGATTGGAAATCAGTTTTAATCCAAGGCACCTACGAAGAACACGACGGAGCTACTGCAAAGGCTTTGCTACATCAATTTTCGCTTGGTGTAAAAGATCTCATTCTACGCAAGGAGCTTCGAGATTTAGATTTTATAAATCAGTTTTCTAGCAAGATTTACAAAGATGATATTCCAGTTGTCTTTACAATTTCAATTGAAGAAATTACAGGTAAAATGCGGAAATTTTAATTTTTGAAAATTCGTTTAAATTATTCAAAAAAAAAAAGGGAATCCTATTTGAAGTATTCCCTAATCTTGCATAGTATATTATCCGCTAGACCTTAAAAGTCATAATTGGCAAATCACTGTGATTTACGATAGCCTCGCCAATGTTTTCAGAAAAGTAATGTGCTAAGCCTCGTCTTCCGTGTGTGGGAATTACGACTAAATCGGCATCAACTTCATTGCTGAAGTTATAAATCCCATTTTCTAATCTATAATCGCAATAATAGGCCGTATTATCATAAACATCTGTATTGTCAACACCACTATGTAACATAAATTTAAAAGCGCGTTCTTGCATTTGTTGATTGCTTAAAAATTTATCTGGAGTATTAATAAAAACCACTTGAAATTCAGCTCCTAATTTTTCGAAAAAATTCCAAGCATTTTTAAACGGTATTATAAAATCCATATTAAAATCGCAAGCAAAAACCACCTTGTCTATTTTTAGCGACTGTAGTCTGTTTTTAACCACCAGAACTGGAGTGTCTGAGGTTCGTACTACCTTTTCAGTATTACTGCCCACAAATACTTCTTTTAAGCCACTTGCACCGTGGGAACCCATTACAATTAAATCTGCTTTAAAATCTTTTGCAACACGATTAATCTCGTGAAACTCTTTATAATTTTGTACAGTAGTTTCAATGGTAATATCTTTAAGGTATTCCTTGTCAAGAAAATCAGTAAATCTTTTTTCAGCTAATTTCATATAATAAATTGCTTCAAACATTTCTTGAGATTCATCACGAGTTAAAACTGCCTCAGATAAGCCCATCATATGGAGCACGACTAAGGAAGCACTATGCTTTTTAGCTAATGTTGCGGCCACTTCTAGGGCATATTCTGAATGTTCAGAGAAATCGACGGGAATGAGTATTTTTTTCATCTAAGAAGATATATTTAGGTTTGTAAATTTTGCTTTTCGTTTCTTTAGTTGTGTTTCAATATCTTTTACGGTTTCCTATGCCGCCATCTCAAAATTCTTTTCGTTTACAGTTAATACAATTTTTGAATCTGGTAGACTTATTTCAATTTAAAAAAATGTTCTTTTTACTATTGATTATTTTCCGTTAAAAAAGCATAGGTAAAAAGCAATCATTAATATTTTTTAAAACTTCTGAAGTTTTTTTTGACTTATTCAGAAATCGCAAAACTGTTAAGCATATGTATATGTCTGATAATAATGAAAATAACCCTGTTTTAATTCTTTTTAAAATTAGAAAAAAATGAAGAAGTAAAATATGACAAATGTCATTACTGCAAATTGTAATTAGCCAATTTTAATTTCAGGAATTTTTATAACCTCAACCGTTGTTGAAGCTAATTGCACCAATCCATTGGTTGCTTTTATCTTTTTATGAATAGCATCGTGCAGTAAGTGCTGAGTAACTCTTCGTTTCTTATAATCTACGATATAGCGAAGATTGAATTTTATCCAATTATCGGTAAGTGTAATAGCTAGCGTTGGGTCTAAAACTGCGTGTTCAATGTAGAACTTGTTAACTACTTCGCTCCATTGTTTTTTAGAAGCAGTTGTATATTCGCTTAAATTTTCGGAAGCAGTTGAAATCATTATTTCTTTCGCCATTTCCATATCAGAATTATACCTTATAACAATATCTATCTCATCCCAGATAAATGGGAAGTCTTTGGAATAATTATAAACTGGTCCCTTAAAAACAAATGCATTGCTCAATTTTACAATACGACCGCTATAATTGTCGCTGGTAACCCATTGTCCAATTTCCATCATTGTGGTATAAATACTATCAATATCTATTACATCGCCTTTTATACCGTTTATTTCAATACGATCGCCTGGTGCATAAACTCTTACCAAGAAAATGTAGATTGAGCCAGCCAAACTTAAAAATAATTCCTGTAGTGTAATTGCAATCCCTGCAGAGAACAAACCAATAGCCAATGTGAAGTCTTTAATATTACCTGTAAAATAGGATATTGTGAGAATGATGATAAAGAGATAGCCAAAAATTTCAATCGCTTTTTGTGTTTTGTAACGTGTAGAAGTATTCGTGATTTTACGCTTTAAAAACCTACGGACAACTTGAATTATTCCCATTACAAAAAGCAACCATACTATATATTTTATAATACTTGTGGTAGTTGGGTGAATAGAGAACCAATGATTGATGTATTCGAAGTAATCCATTATAAGAATTTGCTTTACTGGCACAATATACACGCGAAAACGACAAATAAATATGATGAATATCATCCTATGTAGCATAATCTATAATAAAAT
>JBBSOK010000131.1:0-7284 GCA_038259825.1 Flavobacteriales bacterium | reverse complement strand
GTTGCAAATTGGCCATTTGTGATAGTTTACCGCTGCAAACTCACTATAGTCTTGAACGCGAACGGGATATAAATGACACGAAATGGGTTTTCTAAAATCTATTTCGCCAGCGTTAAAGGCATCTTCGATCCCGCAACTTGCGGTGCCGGTTTCGGTAAAGGTAACGTAGGCGCATTCTTTACCGTTTACCAATGGTGTTTCAAGTTCATCAAGGTCGGTTGTAATATAAGTTCCTTGTTCTTCGATGGCTTTTATACCTTCAGTACGAAGAAATGGTTTTACTCTTTCGTAGATATCATTGAGAATAACCGTTTCGTCTTTTGTAACGGGCGCGCCCGCTTCACCTTCTATACAACAAGCGCCTTTGCACGCGCTAAGATTGCACACAAAATCCTTTTCAATTAACTCTTCGGAAACGATTGTTTTGCCTATTTGAAACATATCGACAAAATTAGGAAAATTTGTTGTTTGAAGTTGAGGAAATGGGGAATGAATTGTTTGAAATAATTTTTTGTTTTAGCAACGCGATGCAACCGCGCGAAATCTGGAAAAAAATTATTTTAGAACAAATATTAATCTAAAATTACACCACTGCTATCATAAATTTCTCCGTAGTCAAATCCTAAATAAAAAAAACCTTTTTCATTGCTAAAACTTGCCTTGGTTGAAATTCCTAAACTATTTGTGGGATAATTTTTAGTAAATTTATATTTCATCGTGTCTAGCTTATTTTCTAAAATTATTGATTCAGCATTTATAATTTGCCAATTATATTTATTAGTTCTCCAACTTCCTACAATGTGATCTGCAAATGAATATCTTTTACTTATATCAAGTTTTAGAAAATTAGTTTCTGGTACAGATGGATGTTTCCCAGCAATAATATATCTAATCTTTTTATCTGAAATTATGGTTATGCATTGTTTTCGGTCTGGAGAATAGATGTAATTATGATAATATTTGTTACAACTCGTGAGTAGTAAAAGAAAAATTATGTTTATAATAAAAATGTGTGTTTTCATTTATTCATTTGTCTAAAAATTCACAGTTACCGAGTTCTCGCGCGATTGTATCGCGTGGCATTTCCAAACTTTATTCCATTTATTTATTTCAACTCTCCATATTTAATAGCCTCAATCAAACAATTTATCGTGAATTCTTCATATTCAACTTTCTCATCAAATAAATCTGTCCAACTAGGTTCTGGGCGAAAATATTTATCGAATTTAAAATCCTGATAATCAATAGAGTATTTCTTACAAAATTTTAGTAAAATTTCAGAGGCGTCATCTCCAAATATTTTCAAATCATTTTGAAGCGAGGTCTCTAATTTTAATTCGAAATCATATTCCAATCTTTCTTGAATTATAAATTTTTTTACATCCTCAAATAAATTGTTCTTCATAAAAAATCAGAATTCAATACACTAAATATATTGCTAATAGTTAAGAAAATGACTTTTTAGATTTTCTAATGTATTTGTCAAAGCAAATTAATAAAATATTAAAGTTAGGTAATAAAAAACAAACGAATAACCGTAATTTTGCAGGCTGAAAAAAACAGATCATGGAATTTAACTTTAGACAGATTGCAACTGCAACAATGGTTCTTTTTGCAGTTATTGATATTATTGGCAGTATTCCCGTAATTATTTCATTACGTGATAAAAGCAGTGAAATACGTAGCGGCCGCGCAGCTATTATTGCAGCGGTTGTAATGATAATATTTTTATTTATCGGCGAAGAAATTTTAAAATTAATAGGTATAAATGTGAATGAATTTGCCGTTGCTGGTGCTTTTATACTCTTTTTTATTGCTTTGGAAATGATTTTGGGCGTTACGCTTTTTAAACAAAAAGAAGGCGCTTCTAATATGGCAACAGTTTTCCCAATTGCATTCCCTATTGTGGCTGGACCTGGCAGTTTAACAACTCTTTTGGCGCTGAGAGCTGAATTTAATATTCAAAATATTATTGTGGCAATTGTAGTAAATATAGTTGTAGTTTTTATTGTTTTACGAACATCGGGAAGTATTCAACGTTTTCTGGGGAAAGCGGGAATTGCTATAATCGAAAAGATTTTTGGTGTAATATTATTGGCTATTGCGGTAAAATTATTTGCTACAAATGTGCAGGAATTATTTAATTAACAAGTGTAAAGGCTTTAAACCAATTATCTTTGTATTCTGAAAAAGAAAAATACTGAAAAATGAAAATATTCACCTACATACTAATGGCTTTGGCTTTGGGATTGATAATTTACACAGGAACTATGCTAGATTTTGACCATCTTTTTGAAGGCGAAAGTGCTGTGGCAGCAATTTGTATAATGGCTGCAGCTTGTGCTTTGGTGCTTTTGGCAATACTAATGGTTTCAAAAAAAATTGCTGCAAAACAACGCAATTAATTTCCCGATTGGGCGCGTTGGTCAAGTTCCAATACTTTTAAAATCATTGGATCTTTTTGATTCATAATGTATTCAAAACCATTTTGACCGTACAATTGTTGTGCAAGATTGGCTTTTAATGCTGTCTTAAGTGTTTCAGAATAGCTTTTTAAATCTATTTGCGCTTGGTCAAATTTTGCATAAACCACGAAGTCTTTCACCATTGCATCACTTACTTTGAAACTTTCTACAAAATCGTTGAATGCCAAATTTTTGAATAGCGCTCTGTTTTTTTCTAAATATTCAAAAGCAAAATAGCTCATAAAACCACTTCGGCTCACATACTGAATTGTTTCATTTTCAACACTTGTATCTTTCGGTATAAAAACATCGGGGATTATCCCGCCACCGCCGTAAACAACTTTTCCTTTTGGCGTAACGTATCGTAAACTATCCGCTACTTTTATACTATCCGCGTTTATTAATTCGCCATTTCTATAACGCTTCTCGTAATCACTATAATAGGCTTCATTGCCTTTTCCGTATGGTTTTTGTATGCTTCGTCCAGTAGGTGTGTAATATCTGGCAATAGTTAATCTTACGGCGCTACCATCGCCCAAGCTCATTTCGCGCTGCACTAATCCTTTGCCAAAAGAGCGCCTTCCTAAAATTGTTCCTTTGTCATTATCTTGAAGTGCTCCTGCAACAATTTCACTTGCGGAGGCAGAATTTTCATTAATTAAGACATATAATTTTGCTTTCTCAAAATCGCCACGGCGGCTGGCGTATGTTTTTTTAACTTCGCCCGTTTTATTTTTTGTGATAAGAACAAGTTTATCATCTTCCAAAAATTCGTCTACAATCTTTTCAGCCGTGCTTATATAACCGCCGGGGTTATTTCGCAAATCAAGAACTAGTTCTGTAATTCCTTGATCTTTTAATTTATCTAAAGCTTTTTCAAATTCGGTATGAGTTGTTTCAGAAAAACGGTTGATTTTTATATAGCCTAATTTATCATTTAACTTATAACTTGCATCTACACTTACCAATGGCACCAACTTTCGTTTTACCTTAATATTCAACAATTTACTGGTGCTTGGGCGGTAAACTTTTAATTGTACTTTGCTATTAATTTCGCCCTTAAGATATTTTGAAATGCTGTCTCGCGCGGTTTCTGTACCATACAATTTATTATCGTCTGCAAACAAAATTCTATCACCAGCGCGAATGCCTGCTTGTTCGGCAGGGCCTCCTTTTATTGGGCTAATTACTGCAATTGTATCTTTATAAACATAAAAACTTACTCCAATTCCGGTAAAATTACCGCGCATATCGTCGGCATTATTATCATATTCACTTTTTGGAATGTAAACCGAATGCGGATCTAAATTTTCAAGAATACCATTTACGGTAACATCCACAATACTATCTGTATTAACTTTATCAACGTATTCGTAATCTATATAATCAATTAGCCTATTAAGCTTATCTTTTTTTGAATTGGTTGCAAAAATCTTTTCGGTAGTATCGTTAAAATTCAATCTCGATCCAACAAATATCCCCAACGCCAATGCGGCGCCAATGTATAATGGAATGTAATTTTTGTAATTGGACATTTAATTTTCTAAATCTGAAATATGTTCTATTGTTACACCTGCTTTTTCTAAAAATTGAAGGCCGTTATTGTCTTTGTAAGCTTCAAAATAAACCATTCTTTTAATCCCTGCTTGGTGTATTAACTTGCTACATTCTTTACACGGCGAAAGTGTGATGTATAAAGTTGCATCTTGACAAGCGTGACCGCTTGCAGCAACTTTTAAAATTGCATTTGCTTCGGCGTGAAGTACATACCACTTTGTGTAACCTTCATCATCTTCACAAATATTTTCAAAACCGGTTGGTGTACCATTGTAGCCATCGCTAATTATCATTTTATCTTTAACAATAAGCGCGCCAACTTGCCTGCGTTTGCAGTAAGAAAGTTTGCTCCACTCTAATGCCATCCGTAAATAGGCAACGTCGTACTGTCTTTGTTTTTTTTGTTTTGTGCTCAAAACTAAATATTAGAAAGTTCAATTTTCGAAGAAGCGAATTTATTAGAAAATTTCAAATAAATAAGCCCTCTTAAATAAGTAGCGAAAGTAACTGTAAGTTACCCTTTTACAAAAATTAGTTTGTTAAGTATTTAATAAAAGAGATGCGAAGAATTAAAAAATCCAATTGGCCATAAGCATTGGTATAACAAGACCGATTACTATTGAAGAAATAACCAAAACCCAATCTCTTTTTTTGAAGCGAAATACAGTTTGGAATATTAAAGAAACAATCAAAACTATTAATACAACTATAAGTTGTGCAGCCTCAATACCAAGTGCAAATTCTAATAATGGTAAAATTTCTTTTCCTTCATTTATACTGTTGAAAAATGAAGCAAAACCCATCCCATGAATTAATCCGAAGAAAATCGTGGTGATGTATAAAATATTTAATTTTTCGTATTTTTTTTCCTTTCCAGCAGTAAAGACATTGAAAATAGCCGTAACAAGAATTGTTACAGGAATTAAAAATTCGATTACTTTACTCGAAACACTAACAATACCGTAACTTGATAAAAGCAAGGATAATGTATGACCGATGGTAAACATGGTTACCAAAATTAAAACCCGTTTCCACGAAGCAAAGGTATATGCAGCACATAAAACTGCTAAAAATAAAACATGGTCGTAAGCTTGCCAATCTAATACGTGATGAAGGCCAAGTTGAAAATAAAGCCAAAAGTCTGACATTAGGTAATTTAGGTTTTGGGGATTGTTGTAAATATAGCTATTGTAAAGATAATTCCATATATTTATATGTAAGTTGCTGTATACAGGCTTCTAAAACCTAACCGAATGAAAAAAAATACAATTTTGATTTTTGCTTTGTTAATTTCTGTTTCCGCATTGTCCCAAGATTCGCGGCTTTATGGGGAATGGTCTTTATTTTCTATCACACCAGATTTTGGCGAACCATTTTATGTAGATAGTGTTGACCCGCCAATTTCTCCGTGGGTAACAATTGCCGAAAATTTAGATTTTAATGGCTTGGGAGTTTGCAATGAATTTTCAGGAAATTTTGAATATATTTCCGAAACTGACTTATTAAATCAATTGAATTTTAGCAGTACGGATGCAGATTGTGGAGACAATTTTTTGAATAATGTCGAATTAGTTTATTTTGAATTTTTTGAATTTCCTCCTAATCTTGATTATTTTTTCTTCATAGATAATGACGGAACAGAGCATTTAAAATTGCAAAAAAGTGATTTTAGTACGATGTCGTTAGATTTCCTTCCAAGAACCCTTTCAACTAACGACTTCTCTAAAAATGGATTTAAAATATTTCCAAATCCAGTTTCAAATGAGTTATTTATTTCTGCTGAAAACCTTCAAATTACTGAAATTTCAATCTATTCAATTAGTGGACAGCTTATTTTTAAATCAAATAAAGATGAATCTTCCGTAGATGTTTCAGCTTTGAAAAACGGGATTTACTTTATTGAAATAACTTCGGATCAAGGAAAAATGATTAAAAAATTTATTAAAGAATAAAAATTCTATTTAATAACAGCCACGGGATTTTTATTTTCATCTATGGCAACAAAGGTAAACTCTCCGCTTACGGCCTTTTCACGGCTGTAACTGTACATTTCTTCAATATATATTTCTACTTTCACTTTTAGGCTTGTGGTACCTAAATAGGAGACCTTTCCTATTAATTCAACTATTGTCCCTGCCGGAATTGGTTTTGTAAAATCTATTCTATCCGAAGATACCGTAACCATCCTTTGTCTGCTAAATCGAGTTGCAGTTATAAAAGCAGCTTCATCCATTAGTTGCATTGCCGTCCCTCCAAAAAGCGTATCATAATGGTTGGTAGTATTTGGGAAAACCGCCTTAAAGATTCGGGTTTCGGAATTTGCTTTGCGTTCTTCAATTGTCATCTAAGTTCTGTTTCTAGTGCTAAATAATGTGTGGTTCTATTTTTTTCACCTAAGGGAAAAATTTGTAGAAGACACCGATATCCTTGCTTGTTTTTTTTATAATTGACTACTTCTTCAGTAAATGAAGTATTGTTTATTAAGCTTTCACGAATTTTTGTTTTACTTTTTTGGATAGTGTTTGGGCCTTGCAAAAATCTTGGGGTTTTGCCAATTGCATATTCTTTTGTGTAACCCGTCATTTTAAAAAATCCTGGATTGGTCCAAACGATATGTTGAGTACTATCCGTTAAAACCAAAGCATCGTAACTATGTTTTAAAACATCAGCAAGGTCGTTATTCCAATAATATTGAAGCGATAATTGATTGAGTATTTCTAAATCTGTATTAATGTCTTGAAAATTATCAGTTGTAAAAAAACTATCAGCAATGCCCCAACTTTTTAATGGCATCATAACATTTTTAGGCTCTATTAATTTAATGTATTTTCTATACTCAGCATCGCTCAACGAATTCAGAAAAACATCAAGCGATTGCATATTCCATAAATTTGTTTTTGACATAACCAAGAATTTATAAGTAAAGTAAGGCCTAATAACATATATAATTAATGATACTTTTGAAATCAGGCCATTTTGAAAAAACTTCGACTAAAATTAATTATAATTTATAATAAACATTTCAGGAACTCCTGAGAAATTATTCATTATCAAAATAAAACGAATTTGGATTTATACCCACATTAAATCGGGTTGAAATAATACCGTTACTATTATATACAAACACCTCTCCATTTGATGAAAAATCCTTTGCATCTGCTATGTAAAATTGCCCATTATTTATTCCAAAACCATATAAAACCTGCAATCCATCCGATGTTGGTGAAAATAACGGGTTGTTAGAAAGTTGAAAATTGGCTGG
>JBBSOK010000130.1:0-7395 GCA_038259825.1 Flavobacteriales bacterium | reverse complement strand
TTGTTTATTGATTTCTTCAACCCTTGTGTCATCAATAGCTTCTTTTGATTTGAAGATATTATAATATTCTATTGAGAACTTTAAAACATTTTCATCCCTAATCGCATCTGTAATTACATAACGGTGCAAACAGTCGTGAAATAAGTTTGCAGTAGTTTGTTTTATGCTCTTTTTACTGATTGCATTTTTTACAAATATGGGTGTACCCGTAAAACCAAATAATTGATGATTGGTAAAGAAGTTTACAATGCGTTTATGCGTATCTCCAAACTGCGAACGGTGGCACTCATCAAATATAAATACTACCTTTTCATCTTTTAAGCTTTCAATTTGTTTTCTGAATTTAGCTTTAGATATTGCCGTATTCAGTTTTTGTATAGTTGTAACCAATAACGGTCTGCTATTATCTAAAAACTGACTGATTAGCATTTTGGTATTTTCCGTACCATCAATGCTATCTTTATCAAATGCTCTAAACTCTCTTACGGTTTGGTCATCTAAATCTTGCCTATCTACTACAAAAACTACCTTTTTTATTTTAGGATTGTTGGTTAGTATTTGGCTTGCCTTAAAAGATGTTAGCGTTTTACCTGAGCCAGTTGTATGCCAAATGTAGCCGTTTTTATCGCTATTATTTACTCTATCTATAATAGCTTCTACTGCATAAAATTGATACGGTCGCAGTACCATTAGCATTTTATCACTTTCGTGCAGTACAATGTACTTGGTAATCATCTTGGCAATATGGCAAGGCTCTAAGAAGATGCTTGAAAATTTTTCTAATTGAGTAATCTTTGCATTGTTTTCTTTACTCCAAAAGGAAGTGAATTTAAAACTTTGCTTTTGGCTATTGGCGTAATACTTTGTATCTACACCGTTACTAATTACAAAAATCTGAACATAATTAAATAGCGCATTATTGGTTGCAAAACTATCTTTTTGATAGCGCTGTATTTGGTTAAATGCTTCTTTTAGTTCTATGCCTCTGCGCTTTAATTCTATTTGAACCAATGGCAAACCATTAATTAGTAACGTTACATCATAGCGATTTTCTCTTTTGCCGTTTACGGTGATTTGGTTAGTTACTTGAAACTGATTCTGACACCAAAAGTCCTGATTTATAAATTCTATAAATTCTTTGTCGCCATTGTCTTTTTGAAGTACAAATTTATCCCGCAGTGTTTTTGCTTTATCAAAAATATTGCCTTTGGAAAGATGGATTAGTATGCGCTCAAACTCATTAACTGAAAAGGTTTTTTTATTATGTTTTTCTAATTGTCCTTTTAGATTTTGTAATAAATCTGCCTCTGTTTTTATAACAACAGATTTATGCCCTAAACCAACTAATTGACTTATTAAATTATTTTCTAATACTTGTTCTGGTTGGGTGGTCATATTATTCTCTAATAAATTTGATCCTTGTTATAATCAAATATTCTTTTTACTTGATCTAATTCACCACTAGCATCACAAAAATCCTCAACTTCTTTCCAAGACAAAAAATTAATCTTGAAATGTCGTTTATCATTTAAATCAACACATTCTTCTTTAGCAGATGTTGATGGCACTATACCAACGTAAAATGCTTCGTTACAGGAAACTATTTTTTTTAAAGCTTTCCAAACTATTTGATTATTTCCTATTTTTCTATCTCTAATATCGCAGTTTACAAAAAAGTCTTTACTATTTATAATTTTATCTTTATCATCCCACTTAATGTCAATTATATTTTTAAACAATAGCTGTTTTAAATAAAGCTGATAAAATAAATTTGAAGAATAGCCATTGTATTTGCCTTATTTAGACTTATCAAACTGTTCAAACTGTCTTTTCAAAGACCAAGTTCTGGTTTGGGAGGTTTTGACTTTTCCTTCTATAAAAACTACTTTTTTACAATCCTTGTATTCAATAATAATTATTAAATCGGCACTACCAAAGCCTGAAAATGATTGCTCTAATAATATCTCATAATCAACAGGATTGTCCATTCCTTTTAATTCTTCAATATTTAGCAATTGGACAAACTTATCCATTAAATTTTTGTCTTCACCAATACTGAATATTAGTGAATTAATTATACCGCGTTCTGAATACCCTATTATTTCCATACCTTTTATAATTAAACAAACATTTGTTGCAAAAGCCCTTTTTTAAAAGCTTGACTACTTTCTATCTTGGCATTTAAAGTTTCTATTTTTAAATCAATATCTGATAAGAAATTTGCTATTTTGGTTTGTTCTTCAATGCTTGGAATTAAAACTCTTAAAGTTCTAATTACTCCTAAAGAGACAAATTTTTGAGTACCGCCTGAATTTTCAAAGTGAAATTGTTTCAAAATATGATTTGACTTCAAATAATGAATCAAAAATAAATTATGTATTATTTTTTTCTCTTTAATCAATGCCACATTTTTAATTGCGAAACCATCTTCTTTTAATAATACGGGATTTCCAATTGTCCCAATCATCCCAAAAATTATATCACCAATATCAACTTTTGACCTTTTATTTATATTTATATAATCTAATTCATTAATAAATGAAATATCATTAAAGTCTAATTTCCCATTTGAATTAAGGTTTTTTGAAGTAATTAACGGATAACCCTGTTTTACATATTTAGGCGAATCGTGAGTACCATCTCTTACATCACTAATTTCCCCCAACTTCTTTTTTTCCCATTTAGGAAATGCTTTACCCTCATCATCTTTAAACCGCAACTCTTGATTAAAGATTTTTTGCATTACCCCTTTTTTGTATTGCTCTAAAAAGTCTTTCTTTTTGGTTAGTTTGGTTATTTTTTCATCTACTTCTGTTAGAAATAAACTTATTTTTTGTTGTTCTGGAAGATTAGGGAAATATAATTTTAGCTTTTTCAATTGACCTCCAGTAATTAACGGTTGTCCTGTGCCAAAAATCAGTCTGTTAAGATTGAATTGTATTAAACCGTATTTTAAATATTGAATATTCGCTTTATTACTATAATTTATCATTAAAGTATTATCCGAAACACAATATTTTCCATCAACTTGATATAGGCTACCAGCATTTGCTCCAACACGAGCAACCAAAAGTTTATTACCTTCAAAATCGTATTTATTTGAAGTACCTATGGCCCCAGTAGAACCGTATAAATAATACTGACCCTCATCAAATACTTTAGATTTTCCTGATGAAATATTACCAAAAAAAGATTCAATTGTATGAGCTTCATAGTTGTTGGAAAACTCTGGAAATCTTAATTTTGGTTTTAATTGCTTTTCCATATTAAAAAGGTGTTTTAATATTCAACTCCTTGCAATAGGTTGCAATACGTTTATCTGTTTCTGCAATTTCAAAATCTAAAGCTTGTATTTCTTCAGCAACCTTATTAATATCAATCGCTTCTTCTTCTTCAAACGTATCTACATAACGTGGTATGTTTAGGTTATAATCATTATCGGCAATTTCTTTTAAAGTAGCTCTGTAACTGTATTTAGCTGTTACGGTTCTATTGGTATAAGTTTCTACAATCTCGTTTATATGCTCTGTTAACAGTTTATTGTCTTTGCCCTGCTTTTCAAAATGGTTGCTGGCATCTATAAATAAAATATCTTCATTAACTTCCCTACACTTTTTAACTACCAAAATACAGGTGGGTATTCCAGTTCCAAAAAAGATGTTTGCGGGCAAACCAATAACGGCATCAATATAATTTCTATCTTCTATTAAATAACGCCTAATATGCGCTTCAGAAGAACCTCTAAACAAAACGCCGTGCGGTAAAACGGTTGCCATAATTCCGTTTTCATCTAAATGATGAATCATATGCTGTACAAAGGCAAAATCTGCTTTTGTTTTGGGTGCTAACTTACCGTATTGGCTAAACCTATCATCCGTACTAAAAATACCTTTTGCACTCCAATTTGCAGAAAATGGTGGATTTGCAACAATAGCCTCTGCCCTTAGCTCCATATCCATATGCTGAGGTTCTTCTAAAGTATCGGCTTGCTTAATATCAAATTTAGAATAATGCACATCGTGCAGAATCATATTCATTCGTGCAAGGTTAAAGGTAGTACGGTTTAATTCCTGTCCGTAAAAATAACCTACATCATCAACTTCTTTTGCTACCCGTAATAATAGCGAACCACTACCACAGGTAGGGTCATAAACCGATTTTATACGTTTTTTGCGCGTAGTAACAATTTTTGCTAATATGGTGCTAACTTCTTGGGGCGTGTAAAACTCGCCTGCTTTCTTTCCGGCGTTTGATGCAAACTCGCCTATTAAATATTCGTAGGCATCACCTAATAAATCACTTTCAGTATCTTCTAACTGAAAATCAATCTGGTCTAAGTGCGTTATTATTTTTGCAATAATTTCATTTTGAGCTTTTACGGTTCGCCCTAACTTTGATGAGGTTAAATCTAAATCTTCAAACAAGCGTACAAAATCATCTTCACTATCGGTGCCCATTGTGCTTTGCTCAATGTTATTTAGAATACGCTCTAAATCTTCAATGATAAAAAACTTGGTAGCTTCATTATTATCATTAGTTTCAATGGTATTTAGGTTATTTCCCTTTTGCGCAATGCTTGTAAATAGTTCAGAAGGTTTTAGAAAATACCCTAAATTCTTTACACAGGCTTTCCTGATAGCTTCAATATACAGTTTGCCTTGCTCGGAATTTTCATCTACAGCTTCATACTTTATACCATCGGGTTTAAGGATGCCATCTGCATAAATATGTAGTTTTTCTGAAAGGTATTTAAAGAAGATAAAACCTAAGATGTAGTTTCTATAATCATCTGCATCCATTTTGCCTCTAAGTAGGTTGGCAATAGCCCATAGTTGTTTTTCTAATAGTTTTTTTTGTTCTTCAGACATTCTTTTATTTTAAATTTAATAGGCTTTACTTAGTAGCATTCTTTTCTAACCATTGTTCAACAAACATATTGTTTCTTTCATACAATTGCGCAGTTGCGGCGTGTCTATTCTTCATTTATCTTTTTAATGACATCTATTGATTTAATAAACTCTAATGACTGCTCAATAAATTTTTCAACATCTCTTGCTTTTGCAGCATATTCATATTTTTGCTGTGCAATTAAATAATCTTTTAAATTAACTGCTGAAATTAAAGCCTGTTCTAATTTTTTAACTGTTGCCTTTTTATTTTCTTCGGCACGATCTCTAGGAGGGAATTGAATATCCATATTACTTTTCTTATTAGTTTGGTCAGCTCTTAATCTTTCAAATATAAAACAATACACCCATACCAAATTACGGGAAACAGTAATTGCAACAAATTAACGAGGGAGTGTTCCAAATATACCATTTAAAACAAAAAGGGGTAAATACCCCAAAATTAATATTCCTACAAAAAAAATTATAGGCACCCTACAAACCAATCAAAATATTATTTACATTAGCTTTAGCATACCACTATAAATTTACTACTATATGAGCAACCAATTTAATGCGTCCCAGCGTAAGTTGCTGGATAAGGAACTCCTAACAGACCAAGACTTACTGTTTCTTTTAAGGGTAAGTAAATCTACCTTAAGACGGTATAGACAAAAAGGGGTCCTCCGTTTCTTTAAAATGGGTAACAACCATTACTACTTTACCCGCTATTTTATAGAATATATCGAGCAACAAAGTCACAATTTTTATAAAAAGAATTTTAAAGATAATCCTGATACACTGGATGATGAAAAAACCAATGCTGTAGATTAATCTATAGCATTGGTCTTTTAAATAGGTTTCCGTTTTCTTTAGGTTACAATTACCGCGCCCATATAGGAGCTGTTGGCTGCTACTTTTTTGTCTGCCGAAACCAATGTTGCCCATACATGTACCTCATCGCCACTAAAATACGCTGGCATTGTAAGTTGAACTTGCGCATCCACGCGTGTTGCCGGGCTTGGATTGTATATTTGATACAATTCCTTGGTTTGTGAATAGGCTACTACAATCAGCACATCGGTTGCTGCAGCACTACCCTGTCCGCTATTGTCCGTCCACGCTAGGTTAATTACGCGGTTGGCTTCAGCCGATACTGTACCATCTTCTATACCACGCAATTCCCCTTTGGAAATTAAAACCTTATTATAATCCATTGTGTAAATACCTGCACCACGGTCTATAACCGCATTTTTTAGGTTGTAGCCAACCGCTAAATTAACGCGGGATTGGCCAACACTGCGTCGGCTAAAATAACTGCCAACCACTTCCTGCATAGGCGTGATAAATTTAATTACCAAAGCAAACCTGTCGCGTTGCTCGCGTTGTCTGTCTGTTGGTATTCGGTTTGGATTGCGTCTTGGTCTTGTACGAACCAAATCTTCGCCGCCAATGTTGTAACCTACTAAGTTTCCGACCTTCCCTGAGAAGCCGCCGAAAATACCATCTGTGAGTTTTCCCATACTTTTAATTTTTAAATTATTGTTTTAGTTAAATTATTTATGCCGAAACTACGGCAGCATTTTGGATCCAAAAAATATGTGGTACGTATTGCTAGTGCTTGGTTCTATTATATACAATTTGATACCTTTTGAAACAGTGGTAAAAAACACATTTTTGGACGTTTCTTCGGTACTTGTTCGGTACCCGTCCAGTATTTGTTCGCGAAATGGGTGCTTTTTGCGAACAACTACCGAACAAAGGAGGGAGAAATGTCATTTTTTATAGGCTTGAAACGGTTTTGAAGATTGGTTTTGAAATTGTGTAAAATAAGTTACTTGTGGAAAGAAGCTAAAAAGACATTTTCAATACTATTTGGAAATGCCACATTACTTTTTTGCTGGTTAAAAGCATTATTAAAATGCAATATGCTCTTTGTAAAACGCAAGAAAAATACCCAATATTGGGTATATATAAAAAATCATAATGTGCTATATTTGATTGTACTAACCAAATAACCAGTGCATTATGTGTAATCCTAAAAATATAATTTTATTACTATTTTCATTTGTGTTTATACAAGCTATAGCACAAGAGACAGAAATAGTTGTTTCAGAAAACGATGAATTAAAAACCCTAACAGAATCAATTGAGCTAAAAAATAAAGAAATTGATAAATCGGCTGCATTTTTAGTTGAATTAAAAAGCAGTGATCCATCCAACAGCCTTATAGAACAAAAGCAACTAGAGCTAGAAAAATTGAATGCTGAAAATAATAAGCTTAAATTAAAAAAATATGAACTTACAACTGCAAAAGAAATTTTAAAGGAGGCATCAAAAAATAGAGACCTTAAATTTTTAGATAATGATACAAGATTATATATAGAAAACAATATAAATTTTGCTACCTCAACGGAAGATTCCCGCCCAGATGCCCAAGCAGGAACTGGAACGCTAGGTATTAAATTTGAACGAAAATTTATATATGGGCGCGTACGTTTTACTGTAT
>JBBSOK010000129.1:0-7419 GCA_038259825.1 Flavobacteriales bacterium | reverse complement strand
TTTACAATGGTAACCTGCGGGATATAAACTATGTGGTACAACATACGAGACCATTCCGTATTGCATTGTTTCAACAAAACCTTTGGGTAAATGGTTTGTTATTGTGTTACGAAGTTTTTGCATTGGTTCTTGCCTTTCTAGTGGCAATTCCAAAATATATTCAACTGCAGTATTGGCGTTTGAGGTCATCTCTATTTTTTAAATGTTCAAAAAATTTACAATTAAGACTGTACTGTAAATTTAGATAGTTTCAACAAATTTTTTGAACACTTCTTTATGGCGTTCCAAATCTAAATCTGGAGAAATTGAAGCTCTCACAATATAATCTTTGTCGCCTTCCTTTGTGGTTCCTTGGGTTGATGTTGCTGGAACGGTCCAATAACAACCTTTTAATTGACCGTAACTCACGCAAAACTTACTTTCATCTGGAATTTCAGCAATCATTAAATGGATAAGCTTTAAATTCAATTCTCTTTTGTACGTTTCTTTTTCTTGATCTGTTTTTCCTTTTGTTGGAAGATCTAATGAAAAAACCGAAGGCGTAAAGCCGTGTTCTGCCAAATCCTCCGAAACGAAATTGATTTTTGCTGCAGGTAATGTCTCGTGAATAAAGTCTACAAACTCACGAGTATTCTTATAAGCATCAATAATACGTTGATTCATTGATGGTAATTGGGTTGCTAAAATTTCATACTGCTGCTCGGTAGCTTCGTTATCGCAAAGGGTTAAATGCAGTTCAATTTTTTGCATTAAGTCTGCGGTTTTTAAATTACCTACCACGTAACCGGCAGTACATTTTCCACCACTAGGAAATTTGGAGCCGCTAGCGTAGGAAATAGTTTTAACGGTTGAAAGTATTTCTCCTTCCCCTAAAAACTGATAATTAGGGCAAAAGGTTTGATCTAAAATAAATACGGGAGCTATTGCAACTTCGCCACTTTCGGTTTTTCGCTCTTTGCCCAAAGCAGCTTTTAATTCATTTAAATCGGGTACTTCAACTCTTGGGTTTGTTGGAATTTCAGCTATAATGTATGGAACGGCATCTTCAGCAGCTATTTTAGTTAGAATAGTATTTATACTTTTTACCATTTCATTATCGCCATCTACTGGTAAATCTACTATTTCAACATTGTTTAGGCAGGCGGCAACGCGTCTTGCTTGATCATTTGTGCCGCCGTAACAATTTGGCGGAACAATAAATTTAATAGCTTTTCCTTTATGATGTATGTGCGCATCGTGAATGAGGCCCATCATAATTGCGTATTGAACAGATAAACCACTGCTACCAAACAATGCTTTTGTTGGTGAACCGGTTATTTCTTTAACCGTTTTTATTACACTTTTTCTATCTTCTTCAACATTACTTTTAGCTATTTGAAAAGATGATTCTGAAACAAATGCCTTTAAAGCAATTAAACTATTTGAAGGTGTCATAGCAACGGTTTCCCTTCTTCTTACGTGTTGTATATCTGAAATGTAGTGCTCGTTTTGTTCGCCATTTACTATTAAGATACTTCCCAATTGTGCGTGGAGGCTGATGCTAAAATCTATATTTGAATTAAGATCTATACTTCCTATTTCATCCTTTTCTGAAATGTAAATGCTGCTACCATCAAATTTGGAAATTGTTGAAGGGTTTTCAATTTGTTTTAATTGAAAATTGTATCCGTAAACTTCTTTTACTATTTCAGCATCAAAAAAGGATGGGAGTTTATTGGTGTAAAGGATTTGTGTGCTTTTATTTTCCAATAAATTCTTCCGAAGGATTGCCAAAACAGGAACCGTTTTGGATGCAAAGCTTATTACATTTTCTGGTTTTAGGTTGTGGGTTTTTGCAATACCCCATTCTAGCAAGCAGGAAAGGGGATGGCCCAATCTAATATAATCGTAAGCTGTTGGTAATATTTGTAGTGAAGAAGTTTTGGCATTACTGGCGTTGTACAAGGTTTCCAACTGATCTAAAAATTGGGTTTTTGCCAAGCTTTCATCATAAATATCAAGACGATGGGTTGTTAATCCCAACCAATCTGACGGCATGTTTTCTACAACTTCTTTTATATAATTTTTTACTTTATTGTCTTTCATTTGTATCAATTTAATAGGCTGATAACTTACGTTAATTTGTATTATTTTGAAAGGGTTTTATGAAGTTTGTTATGATATGTGCAATACTATGTTAAAGGTATTTTGAAGAGTATTATGTAATTTTAATTTGCAGTTGGAAGAATTCTAAATGAAGTTACTAGATTTCTAAATGATGTTGTGAGAATTCTAAATGAAGTAGCGACAATTCTAAATGAAGTTACAAGAATTCTAAATGGAGTAGCAAGAATACTAAATGATGTTGTGAGAATTCTAAATGAAGTAGCGACAATTCTAAATGAAAGTTTAAGAATTCTAAATGAAGTTACGAGATTTCTAAATGAAGTAGCGAGAATTCTAAATGACGTTACGAGAATTCTAAATGAAGTAGTTAGATTTTTAAATGAAGTAGCGAGATTTCTAAATGAGGTTACGAGAATATTAAATGAAGTTGTGAGATTTCTAAATGCGAAAAGGGGAATTTTAAAAGTTAGACCAAGAATGTATAATTTTATTTTCTTTTGCTGAAGATAAAAGTTAATCTTACTAACTGATTTAGAATGATTTTAAAAAATAATATCTATTAAAAAAATGTCCAACCTTACTTTGTTGCTGAAGGTTGGACATTTTTATTAATATCTTTTTATGTTTTATGGCTTGACCGTTATTCAACTTTGTTGAAATGTAAATCTGTTAAGTTGGGTATTAAAAGTTGGCCTTCGGTATTTATTGAATATTGGAATGATTCATCATTTTCGGCTGTATATTCTACCGTTAAGGTCTTGTCCGTTGGGTTCCATACAAATTCATTTAAACTAGAAATAGCAGTACTATCTGGGTTTTGAATGTATTCTGTTATATAGCCTGTATTTTCTTCGTTAAAGAAAATTTTGTATTGCTGCATATCCGTAACATCGCTGCGTTCCCACACGCCCACTACCTCTGCGGTTTGTTCTGTACTGTTTTTCTGTTTATCGTCATTACAAGAAAAAAGGGTAATGATGGATAGGATTAAAATGGTTGTTTTTAACATCTGTAAAATTTTAAGTAAGTAAAAATGGATTATAGGTAATAGGTTTGTAATACCTTTTGTAGCTATAAAAGTACGCAAAAATGATAATTTCTTAATCCCTTTTAGATTTTTTTGGGATTTGAATTTAGTACAAATCCAGTGCTTTATACACTCTAAAGTATTCCTCTAGCACGCTTTTGCAAGGCGTGCTGGACGGAAGCGCCCTTGATGAAAATGGCCGTTGCACGACATACAATGGATGTTGCACAAGATACAATGGGCTTAGCGGAAAATTTGAACTGTTTTTCGTGAGATAGACTAAACGCTAAAAGACTATAGAGGTTGGTTTTTTGACGGATTTGTATAACTAAAGTTAGTGTTTACTAAAAATAGTTAAATTTAAGAATTTGGCGACCTTGTAAAAGTGCATTTGCCATTGGGTTAAGAACTCATTGCATAGTTATTTTTATACGTTGTATTGCAACGTTTTTCTGCGTTCAGATTTTAACTACTTTGTTTCTGCGTATTTCTTAAAATTATCTAAAATAGCTTGCCAGCCATTTTTTTGTTGTTTGTCCGAATTCGTTCCTTCCGCATCAAATATTTGTTTTAGATGCACTTCATTTTCACGTTTAGAAAATTCAACGTCAACCTTTCTTCCGTCCGCAATTTTGTAAGTAATTAATTCATTCTGTACTATTTTTTCATATTTACCAGTAAAGTCAAATCCCATACTTCCGTCTTTTGCTTCCATTCGCAAGTCAAATTCCCCATCTTTTTGCAAGTCATTTTTTGCATTCGGGCAATACCATTGGTCATTCGCAAAATTCCATTTTGTTATATGTTCTGGTTGCGTATAAAATTCCCACACTTTACCAATCGGCGCGTTAATTTTCGTCTCAACTGTAATTCTCTCTTTATTCATTTATCAAATTTTAAATGGTTTTCCGATTTTATTTCAAATGTTGCAACGTTGATGTATATGAGCTGTGGCGTGTTAAAGCACGAACCTATCCAAATATAAACTAACTTTGGGAAATCCGTATATTTTCCAAATAGGCTCTGACCAAGCCATAGCTTATATACTGTGTTGTACACCGTTTTTTCTACTTTCAATCTTAATTATAATTTCATTCAAATCATATCCTTTGTCCGCATATATTAGTATGCAGTTATGTTTTTCGCAAAGCTGTTTTTTTCTTTTGTCTCGTTCCACATTTCTTTCAAATGCTTCTTGTCCACCGAAAAATTCAATGGGTTCATAATGTTGAGCACCTTGATACTCAATTCCGATATTTAACTTTGGAAAATAAATATCCAAATGTTGACGACCAAGCCATTTTGGTGATGAGTGATGAACAACTTCTTCGTTTTTAAAATAGTCCGATATTTTGTAAAATAGTTCTGTCTCACTTATCCAACCTTCTCCAACTTTTGGCATTCCAATAGTTTCACGATATAAATCCTCCGCTTGTTTTAAAATTAATCTACATTGATTGAATATTGATTTCTCAACTACGTGAGGAAATGAATTTATATATCCTGATTCTGCTTGATAATCATCTATTGCTTTATAGTGGTCATATTCTGCTTTTGACAGGAAAAATTCTTTGTAATAATTCGAATTATATTCATAAATAATTTCTGTATCAGGATTTTTAAAAAAATTAAAAAATGATTTTTTCTTATCAATTTTAACTTTCTTTCTGGTTGTAATTGGTTTTCCATTTTGAACAAATAAATCGAAAAATTTTGTTCTTTTTTCAAGTTTATATTTGTCAAGTTGTTTGTTCGCAAACGGTTTTATCTCATTTATGTTTTTCTGACCAAACTCGGTTAAATGGCTAAATCCACCAAGTTTTACAATTAACTCACCATTTAATAATTCTCGATTTAGTTTATTTTCATATTCAATTATTTTTTGAACATTGATATACTCTTTCTGTAAAATTATATCCCAAGCTTTTTCAAAATTATCCGAATTTTCTAATTTTTCGATAATTGCAGACTCTCCGTATATTTTTGTTTTAGGATAATATTTTGCAAGATTTTTTAATTGACTTTGTAATTCTTTTGTCTCTGAATTATGATTTTCTACCAAATCATAAAATAGAATGAACGAATAATTGTCGTTACCTTTTATGTCTATGTATTTACCGTTTAGGAAATGGTTTTTATAAACTCTGTAAAATTCTAACTGCTCTGAATTTGCTTCTCTAATTTCGCTGAAAGAGTAAACGTATTTGCGATTCCAATCTGGTACAGGATTTTTGTAAGCTATATATCCCAGCTGACTTTTTGGTATAATTTTTTCTTTTGTTTTGCTATCGTTCCAAAACTTGATTTTACCATTTACAATTAATTTTGTGAGGTCAATTTCATTTTCAATTCTTTTGGGCAGAAATAAGTCGCCACCAACAAACTCTAATAATCCTAAATTTTTGATTTCAGTATCTCTCAAGCTTAATTTTCCGCCAACTTTTTTTAATGCACCCAAATCCTTGATATTCGAGTATCTTAAAATTAAGTCTCCTCCCACAAATTCCAAGTTGTTTAAAGATTTGATATTTGAGTAAACAGTATTTGTACTAATAAAAAGATTGCCTTTTACTTCTTTTAATGTTCCAAAACTCTCAATCGTTGAATCACTTACTCCGAGAAATCCATTTATTTTTTCAACTTCGTTAAGTTCTTTTATATTTTCTCCTCTGATAATAATATCAGAATGAATTTCTTTTGAGGTAGTAATTTGCCTTAAATCAGAAGTCGTATATATGTCGGTTGGATTGTAGTTCAATGTTTTTTTTCAAATGGTGTACAACATGCGGATAAACACTATATAGCGTTTATTCCCATTATATAATTTCAAATATAACTAAACAATATTTTATTACTGATACCCCGCCGCCTGCAACTTAAACAAGTCTGCATATAACTTACCGTTTTGCATTAATGCTTCGTGGGTGCCAAGCTCTAAAACGCGGCCGTCTTGTAATACCAAAATACGGTCTGCCATACGTACGGTGCTAAAACGGTGGCTAATTATGATGCTGGTTTTGCCTTTTGTTAGGGCTATAAAACGTTCAAAAACATCAAACTCTGCTTGGGCGTCTAGTGCGCTTGTGGGTTCGTCCAATACCATAATATCGGCGTCTTTCATATAGGCTCGCGCTAAAGCTACTTTTTGCCATTGGCCGCCGCTAAGTTCGGTGCCTTTGTAAAAACGCCTGCCAAGGCGCTGCTCTATGCCGTCTGCCATTTCGTTTACTACTTGCTCGGCTAGACTTTTGCTGGCTGCGTAGCCAATAACTTCGTCATTATTTACTTCTTCAATATTACCCACGGCTATGTTTTCACGGAGGGTAAATTCATATTTAAAGAAATCTTGAAAGATTACGCCAAAACGTTTTCGGTATTGGTCCACATCAAATTTATTAATGTTTATGCCGTCTAGGAGTATTTCGCCTTCGGTTGGTTCGTAAAAACGGAGGAATAATTTTATCAATGTAGTTTTACCGGCACCATTTTGACCCACAAAAGCCATTTTTTCGCCTGCATTCATTTTAAAGGTTACACCTTTAAGGACTTCGGTTTTACTGCCGGCGTATGCAAAATGTACGTTGTTAATTGTAAAACCTTCCTTTATGATTGTTGGGATTGGCGTTTTTTCTTCAGCAGTTTGTTCAACCGTTAAATCTATAAAATCGAAATAATCTTGAAGGTATAATGCGCTTTCTGAAATGCGTGTAAAGCGGGAAAAGAATCCTTGTAAATTATTACGAAGTCTGTTAAACGAACCCGATAAAAAAGTAAGTTCTCCAATAGTTATAAAGCCTGTAAGTACCCGTAAAATAATATACACATACGCGCCATAATAACTTAACACGCCCAAAATATTAAAGATTGAACCGTACGCACTTTGCCTAAGCGATAGCTTTTTGTTGATTACATAATAATCTGTCGAAAGATTTTTAAAGCGTTCGGCAATGAAATCTGTTAACCCAAAAAGTTTTATTTCCTTAGCGGTTTGGTTGTTGGCGCCAATAAAACGTAGGTAATCCAATTCCCGCCTTTCTGCAGTCCAACTTCTTGCCAATGAATAGCGCGTGCTGCTGAATTTAGCTTCGTTTATAAAAGACGGAATGATGCTAAGAATTAAAATAAGAATTAAAATAGGTTCAAAATAAATAAGTCCTGCAATTAAGGAAACCATTGAAATTAGGCTTTCTGCTTGTCCCAAAGCGTTGCTCATTAAATCTACACGGCTGTTGGTTTGCGTTCTGGCACGTTCTAGTTTATCGTAAAATTCTGGATCTTCCAGTTGC
>JBBSOK010000128.1:0-7534 GCA_038259825.1 Flavobacteriales bacterium | reverse complement strand
AATATGGGGCAAAAAAGATGGCAAATTTGCCGGAACTTGCGCTAGCCAAAGCCCTTTTTTAAATAAAGACGGCGATGCATGTGGATTTTGCGGAAAAACACCGGACCAGTTTGAAACTTGTGAAGGGGAGAAAATTACAGATTGATTATCTAATTACTCGTTTTTTTCGAAAACTTCAAATCCATTTAAAATATTCCAAACCTTTACTTTACTAAAGTATGATTCTACTTTACATTTTTGCCACAATAGTGGCAATAAATTGTGCGTACTACTTCCTATTTTTAAAATTTCTTAAATTAAAACCAAATACAGAAATTGGAGACGCAAAATTTCAAGTTTCGGTCTTAGTTTGCGCAAAAAATGAAGCAGAGAACTTAAAAATTCTTATTCCAAAATTACTTTCCCAAACATATTCAAATTTTGAATTAATCCTTATAAACGATTCTTCAACAGATGATACTTTAGAAATTATAGAAGATTTCGCTGAAAGGGATAATCGGATAAAAATTGTAAACGTAGTACCCAATGAGGCATTTTATGGCAATAAAAAATATGCGCTTACATTAGGTATAAAAAAAGCACTCAATAACAACTTAGTTTTTACAGATGCTGACTGTTTACCGGCTACTAATGATTGGTTAGCAATTATGGTTTCTAATTTTACCAGCAAAAAACAATTAATTTTAGGTTATGGAGGCTATTTTAAAAAGAAAGGGTTTTTAAATAAGTTAATCCGTTTTGAAACGATGATGACGGCGGTTCAATATTTTTCATACGCTGCAATTGGAAGACCGTATATGGGTGTGGGCAGAAACCTTGCTTACACAAGCAAACTTTTTTACGACAATCGTGGCTATATGAGTCACATAAAAGTAATGTCTGGCGATGATGATTTATTCGTAAATGAAGCGGCAACAGACAACAATACCGCTCTATGCATAGATAAAAATGCGTTCACGTACTCAGTGCCAAAAAATTCTTTCGAAGCTTGGAAAAAGCAGAAACAACGCCATATTTCAACTTCAAAATTATATAAAAGCAATCATAAACTCTGGCTTGGACTATATTTTATGGCAAACTTTTTATTTTGGATTTTCTTGATTTTTTCACTTTTATTCGCAAGTTGGAAAATCACGCTCATCATTTTTTGCATAAGAATATTGTTTCAATACCTTATTATTGGCAAAGCTGCAAAAAAATTGGATGAAGAAGATATTGTACCATATTTAGTATTTCTTGAATTGTTTTTGGTTTTCTTTCAAATGGGTATCTTTATCTCTCCGAAGAATTCAAAAAAACAGAAGTGGAAATAGGCGTTGAGCAAGTTAAAAGTCAAATTGAAGCTGCAAAAAGCAATAATCAAGCTGCCTTCAAGTTTTTGCTGGATCGGTATTGGAATACCGTTTATGGATTTCAGTTAAAACGTGTTAGAGATGAATATGAAGCCGAAGATATAACCATTGAAACCTTTAGTAAAGCATTTGACAAGATAGGAAGTTATGACGATAAATTTGAATTTTCAACTTGGCTACTCACCATTTCCAAGAATATTCAAATAGATAAATCGAGAAGAAAAAACGCTTTGTTGTATCTAAATACAGCAAGTTCATCAGAAGAGCAAATTCAAAAAATAGCGGACCACGCTCCTTCTCCCGAAGGAAAATTAATTAAGGAACAAAATTTGGCACAACTGCTTCAATATATTAAAAAGTTGAAGCCACAATATCAGCAAGTAATTAATCTTCGTTACTTTCAAGAAATGAGTTATTCTGAAATTGCTCAATTTCTCGACGAACCACTAGTTAACATAAAAGTGAGATTGTTGAGGGCTCGAAAATTATTGGCAGACATTATTACAACCAATCATATTGATTAATGTTTCAGCTTATATAATTTCAAATGGCCGATACAACTACTCAGAAATTAAAAAATGAATAGCTAATTGTTTACCTTTGTTATCACATGAGCACACAAACTTTAGAACGTCCAGAAACAATAAGCAATCGAACGCCAAAACCTAAATGGTTACGTGTAAAATTGCCAATGGGAAAAAAATATACCGAGCTACGCGGTTTGGTAGATAAGTACAATCTGCATACAATTTGCACATCCGGCAGTTGCCCAAATATGGGTGAGTGTTGGACGGAAGGTACCGCAACGTTTATGATTTTAGGCAATGTTTGCACAAGATCCTGTGGTTTTTGCGGTGTAAAAACCGGCAGGCCAGAAACGGTGGATTGGGCAGAACCAGAAAAAGTTGCACGCTCTATAAAATTGATGGAAATTAAGCATGCTGTTATAACCTCTGTGGACAGAGACGATCTGAAAGACATGGGTTCTATCATGTGGGCAGAAACCGTAAAAGCCATTAGAAGAATGAATCCCGAGACTACTTTGGAAACTTTAATTCCAGATTTTCAAGGTGACACTCGTAATATTGATAGAATTATAGCAGTAAAACCTGAAGTTGTTTCGCATAATATGGAAACCGTAAAGCGCTTAACACGTGAAGTACGTATACAGGCAAAATACGAACGCAGCCTTGAAGTTTTAAATTACCTGAAACAAAATGGAATTGATAGAACCAAAAGCGGAATTATGCTTGGTCTTGGTGAAAGAGAAGATGAGGTTTTTGAAACAATGCAAGATTTACGCAATGTGGGATTAGACATTGTTACCATTGGGCAATATCTACAACCTTCTAAAAGGCATTTACCGGTAAAAGAATTTATAACTCCAGAGCAATTTAAGAAATACGAAGAAGTTGGACTAGAAATGGGTTTTAGGCACGTAGAAAGTGGACCATTAG
Source organism: Flavobacteriales bacterium (assembly GCA_038259825.1). Classification (GTDB taxonomy): domain Bacteria; phylum Bacteroidota; class Bacteroidia; order Flavobacteriales; family Flavobacteriaceae; genus JBBSOK01. The sequence goes on along the minus strand of JBBSOK010000128.1, from coordinate 4,725 downwards.
TGCGTTCTTCATACAAAGCACAAAAACATCTTACCTAAATTATAAGCCGATTTTGAATAAAAAAATTAAAGTTGGTATTAACGGCTTTGGTCGTATAGGCCGGAACCTTTTTAGATTATTAATAAACCATCCAATTATTGAGGTTGTTGCAGTTAATGATATTGCAGACTTACCAACGCTTGTACACCTCTTAAAATATGATAGTATTCACGGTGTTTTAAAAGAAAAGATTGAAATTGAGAAAAATTCAATTTCAATTTTAGGTAGAAATACAATTTTTAGTTCAGAAAAAAATATTGCTGATATTGATTGGCAAAGTGCTGAAATTGTAATTGAATGCACCGGAAAGTTTAAGAGCCGGGAATTGTTGGAAAGCCATCTAAAAAATAAAGTTCAAAAAGTTATTTTGAGCGTTCCACCCATAGAAGATTCTATTAAAACAGTAGTTCTAGGTGTAAATGAAGATATTCTAGACGGCACTGAAAATATAATCTCAAACGCTTCTTGCACCACAAATAATGCTGCACCAATGTTACAGGTTATCGATCAACTTTGTGGTATAGATGAGGCTTATATTACTACAATCCATAGTTATACAACAGACCAGAGCTTACACGACCAGCCACATAAAGATTTAAGGCGCGCACGCGCTGCGGGACAATCAATTGTTCCTACAACCACAGGCGCTGCAAAGGCTCTAACCAAAATTTTTCCAGGACTTTCGGATTCAATTGGTGGATGCGGTATTCGTGTACCAATCCCAAATGGATCTTTAACGGACATTACTTTTAATGTAAAACGAGAAGTTTCGATTGAAGAAATAAACAATGCGTTCAAAATTGCTTCAGAAACAGATTTAAAAAATATTTTAGAATATACAGAGGATCCAATCGTTTCAATAGATATTATAGGAAATACACATTCGTGCATTTTTGATAGTGGAATGACTTCCGTTATTGGTAAAATGGTTAAGGTAATCGGTTGGTATGACAATGAAATTGGCTATTCATCGAGAATAGTAGATTTGGTTATCCACGTTTCAAAATAAATAAAGTATATTTAGTTGAATGTCTTATAAGCAACAATGATTGTAAAAAGGAAAGCATATATTTTTACTTTCTTATTCACCTTACTACTGGCGATAAATTTCGCCCATGCACAGGTGGATAGGCAGGATACTATTGCTTCAGTTAAACGCTTACAATCCACCATTGACAAAGCATATTTAGACCAAGACTTTTTAAGCGCCATTAAATACTTGAATAAAGCCAAAAAGTTGGTGGCAAAAACAACAGATTCTGTGCTTAGTGCTGAGGTTATGATCTCTTCTGCCAGACTTTATTACTATTTACAGCACTTCACCAAAGCTGCAGAACAAAATGCTACAGCTATTTCTATATTAAATAATACCGACCAAAAAAAGACCCTGGGAGAGGCATTCGTTCTAAATGGACTTATTCTCACAAATTTGGGAGATTATGAAAGCGCAAGAACATTTATTAATGAAGCAAAAAAGCTTTATAAAGTATTAGGTTTAGAGCAAGGTGAGGCAAATGTTGCTTTAGCTATGGGTGTCTTAAATTTAAAACAAAGAAGGTTTACTGAAGCCATAGATAATTTTGACAGCTGTCTGGTTTATTATTACAATAACAATTACTTATATGAGCAGGCATTTGTTCAAGTATATAAAGCGGATGCCCTTATACAGTCCAGCAAAAATAGAAGAAATATTGCCGAGGCAAATATAAATTTATTACGTGCCAAGTCGATAATTGATGCAAATAATTTCTACAGGTTAAATTTAATGCTTTTAAAGGTAACTGTGGAAATTGAAATGATGGAAGGCTCTAGCCTAAAAGCACAAAAAGATTTAAATATCTATTTGAAAAAAAAGGATTCAATAAGTCAAGTTTATTTGTCAGCTATAGCTACGGAAAGTGATATAGATTCTAATATTGGCGATTTGAAGGAAATAATTAAAACGCAACGTAATGATATAGTCAAGCAAGCTAAATCGCTTACTTTTAATCAGGCAACAACTGCTTTAAGTATTGCGTTGATGATAATTCTATCGCTTTTGACCCTTTCACTTTATAAAAATAATCGCTTAAGAAAAAAAGCAAACAACCTCTTAAAAGATAAAAATACAGAGCTAATTGTGGCCAAAGATAAGGCAGAAAAAGCCTCAGCAGCTAAAGCCCAATTCCTCTCCACAATTACGCACGAATTAAGAACACCTTTATATGCAGTAACAGGTCTAACACATTTATTAATGGAAGAAGACCCGAAACCAGTGCAAAAGGAACATTTGGAATCTTTACGGTTTTCTGGAGATTATTTGCTTTCTTTAATTAATAACATATTGGACATTAATAAGTTGGAAGCAAAAAAAGTAGAATTAGACAGCACAACATTTAATTTACGAAAGAGAATCAATGATGTTTTGATAGCCTTAAAAAAGTCTGCAGACGACCAAAAGAATAAAATACATTTTGAGTTTGATGAAAGTATACCGCAATTTGTAAATGGGGATACCTTGCGCATTAGCCAAATACTTATCAATTTGGTTGGTAATGCCGCTAAATTTACACAAAATGGAAATATTTGGATTCGAGTAAAAAGAATATCAAGCACGGAGAAAACAATAAATTTACATTTTGAGGTAGAAGATGATGGTGTAGGAATTTCACAGAAAAAACAACAACTCATTTTTGAAAATTTCTCCCAAGGTTCTTCAAAAATTAATAGAAAATTTGGCGGTTCTGGTTTGGGTTTAGCAATTGTTAAAAATTTACTTGAACTTTTAAACAGCAAGATAATACTTGAAAGTAAGCTGGGGCTAGGTTCAAAATTTTCATTTAACCTTACCTTAAAAATCCCTGAAAGTAATGATATTTCACTACATAAAATACTCCCAGTTGTTAAAGTAGATTATAAAAAACTAGAAGCCCTAAAAGTGCTAATTGTGGAAGATAACCTCATTAACCAAATGGTTACAAAAAAGATTTTAGCAAAAAACCATATTGGAAGCACCATAGTTGGCAATGGTATAGATGCGGTAGAAGCAATGAAAGCTGGAAGTTTTGACGTTGTACTAATGGATATACATATGCCAGGAATTAGTGGGATTGAAGCAACTGTAAGAATAAGAAAATTTAACACAACTGTCCCAATTTTGGCACTAACCGCTGTAACGCTAGAAGAAAACTTAGATGATTTTTATAGAGCTGGTTTTAATGATATTATTCCAAAACCTTTTAAACCAAAAGAATTTTTTGAGAAAATTTACAAAGCGGTATTTTTAAGTTCAACCGTTGTTTAAACTTCGAAGCTGTCAAGGTGATTTAAAATAATTTCCTCGAATGTTGCTCGATCATCATTTATAAAACTGGTTTTGATTGGTAGATAAAACAAGTCTTCAGTATTCAAACTATCCTTTAAGCGCATAAAATCTTTTTCAGTGGTAAGAATTCGTTTTTTTGTTTTCAATAAATTTAATTCACTTTCTGAAAAATTGTGATGGTCCGAAAATGACAAATGATTATACTTTATTTTTTTTTCATTTAAGTAATTACACAGTTGTTTTGGGTTTGCAATCCCGGTTACTAATGTAATGTCTTCGCCCAATAAATCTTCCAATAATAATTTTTTAGATTTCGAATAAACAAAATCATCATAAGAAATGCCTGCAAAAAAAAGTTTCTGCTGTGGCAATGGTTTGATTTTTATTCTTATTTCTTTTTGAATTTTCGGAGTAATATTTTCCGGACATTTTGTAACGATAATTACATCTGCTCTTTTTGCACCATTTTTAGATTCCCTTAAATTGCCAGCTGGCAAAATGTAATCATCAACATATAAATCGCTAAAAGCCGTGAGTAAAATTGAAAATGAAGGTTGTACTTTACGATGTTGGAATGCATCATCCAACAAAACAACTTCTGCATTATTCTTTAAATTATTTATTCCTTCAACCCTATCAGCATTTACTGCGACAGTAATTTCAGCAAATTTATTTTTAAATTGTAATGGCTCATCACCAACGTTTTCAGCTAAGGAATTTTCTGAAATTTCAATATAACCGGTGGTTTTTCTTTTATAACCACGACTCAAAACAGCCACTTTTTTTGAAGAAACAAGTGTTCTTATTAAATATTCAATCATTGGGGATTTTCCCGTTCCGCCCATATTTAAATTTCCAACACATATTATTGGCAATTCAAACTTTTCACTTTTCAAAATTCCTTTATTATAAAAATAATTACGAACACTAGTAATTAACCCGTAGAGTAAGGCGAAAGGAAATAGCAAAAGCCGCAATTTTTTCATAAAACGAAAGTAATGATTCTATTTGAAAATGATAATAAAGTTAAATTTTGAATTTATCCAAAACCGCTATCTTTATCAAAAATAGAAAACAATGCAAGTTAAGGACGTAATTGCACATTTGGAAGATTTGGCCCCTCAAACATATTCCGAAGATTTTGACAATACGGGTTTGTTGGTTGGGAATAACAATGCGGAAATAACTAACATTTTGGTGTGTCTTGATACGTTGGAAAATGTTATTGATGAAGCAATTAAAAAAAACTGTAATCTAATTGTTAGTTTTCATCCTATTATCTTTTCAGGTTTAAAAAAGATTACTGGTAAAAATTATGTAGAGCGCACCGTTCTTAAAGCAATAAAAAATGACATAGCTATTTATGCAATTCACACAGCTTT
>JBBSOK010000127.1:0-7591 GCA_038259825.1 Flavobacteriales bacterium | reverse complement strand
ACGCTGGAAAATAGCCTGAACGATGTATTAATAGCAATGAAACATGAGCTTTACAGTTGCGAGTTAATGGATGATGTTATTTTAGATTGTACAAAAAACAATAAGTTATACTCTCACTACCGAGATTTTGTAAATGGAAATCCAAAAGCTATTTTATTGCTGGAAGTGAAAGGTTTTTCTGAAGAAGAATTAGAAAATAATATTAACAATTTATTGGATTCACTTCAAATCTCAGAATTTAATTACCATATAGCTGTTTTACGAGGTGAAGAGATTGAAATGGCAACAGAACTGAGAAAGGCTGGCCTGGGATTGTTAGGAAATATGGTTGGCGATAATAAAGCCGTTGCATGTATTGAAGATACTGCTGTAGCTTTGGAGGACTTGCCGGCATATATTAAAGAGTTTTCTTCTTTAATGGAAGCATATGGACAAAAAGCAGTTTACTACGCGCACGCAGGTGCGGGAGAGCTGCATTTAAGACCTATCTTAAATTTAAAAGAAAAGAAGGATGTTGAGTTTTTTAGGCAGATTACAACTGACGTCGCGTTATTGGTTAAAAAATATAACGGCTCTTTTTCAGGCGAACACGGCGACGGCATTGTACGTTCGGAGTTTTTGCCGATGCTTATCGGTGAGAAAAATTATCAGCTTTTAAAAGAAATAAAAACTGTTTTTGATCCCCAAAACATTTTCAATCCAAATAAAATTGTTGATGCTTTTAAAATGGATGAATCTTTACGATACGAGGTAAATAGGGTAGAACCAGAAATTAAAACCATTCTTAATTTCAACGATTCGCAAGGAATTTTGCGCTTGGCGGAAAAATGCAACGGTAGTGGCGATTGCCGTAAGACCGAAAAAAGCGCTGGCGCAATGTGCCCAAGTTATCACGCAACACGAAACGAAAAAGACACAACTCGTGGGCGCGCCAATGTTTTGAGGGAAGTTTTAACCAATAACGATGCGGTAAATAAATTTGATAGTAAAGAGCTAAAGGAAGTTTTCGATTTATGCATTAGTTGCAAAGCGTGCGCAACAGAATGCCCAAGTAATGTAGATATTGCAACAGCAAAGGCAGAGTTTTTGTACCAATATAACAAATCGAACCCGGTTTCATTTTCCAACAAACTTTTTGGAAAAAGTTCATATTATAACAAACAAGCATCCCGATTTCCAAAGCTTTCAAATTTTTTATTTTCTACAAAAATCACCTCAAGAATTATTAAAAATATAGGCGGAATCGCGCAAAAAAGAACATTACCACATATTTCAATAAAGAGTTTCAGTAATTTGTTTAAAGCAACTGAAAATGAAGTCAATAACATTTATAATTTAGATAGGACTAAAAATTCAAATATTGTTTTATTTGTTGATGAATTTAGTAATTATCTAGATGCCGAGATTGCACAAGATTGTGTTGCATTACTATCTGATTTGGGCTACAATATCGAAATTATTACTCATCTTGATAGTGGTCGTGCTTTGATTAGTAAAGGCTTTTTGGAAGAGGCAAAAGTTGAAATTGATAAAAACATTCGCTATTTAAAAGATACTATTTCTTCAACTAAATTTTTAATTGGAATTGAGCCTTCTGCAATCCTAGGTTTTCGTGATGAATATCTCAGATTGGCTACTGATTTTGAAGCTGCAACCAATATCTCAAAAAATACATTTTTAATTGAAGAATTTTTAGCTTCAGAAATGAAGAATGGAAATATCAAAAAGGAACAATTCACTTCCGAAGAAAAGCAACTTAAAATCCATAATCACTGTCACCAAAAGGCTTTAAGCAACCAAAAAGTAACTTTTGATATTCTCAATTTTCCTGTTAATTATCACCCGACTATTATTCCTTCAGGTTGTTGCGGTATGGCAGGTAGTTTTGGTTTTGAAAAAGAACACTATAATTTAAGTATGCAAATAGGTGAGCTAAAATTATTTCCGGCAGTTAGAAAAGCAGATAAAGATTGTATTATAGCTGCAAATGGTACTAGTTGTAGGCACCAAATAAAGGATGGAACTTCTATTAAAGCACTGCATCCCATAACAATCTTAAAAAATGCGCTTGCTTAGATTATTAATTTTAGATGCATAAAATCAAATTTTAGAAATATTGAATGCCGAAATTAAATCCTGAAATGGATCATCTTCCAATAAATCTATCTTAACTACAGCAGGAATAGGAAGCTTCTCATTAAAATGATAAAGTGTCCATTGCTCATTATTGTACTCTAAAGCTGTAAGATTTTCTATCCAATCTCCGCTATTTAAATAAGTGCATGAGCCCTTTTTGTTTTTAACTTCACGAATTATGGGTTGGTGAATATGGCCACAAACCACATAATCGTATTCGTTGTCAATAGCTAAATCTGTTGCAGATTGTTCGAAATTTGAAACAAACTTAACAGCACCTTTTACACTGTCCTTTATTTTCTTTGACAGCGAATATTTTTCTTTGCCTAATTTCGCTAAACAAACATTCAAAAACCTATTGAACAAAATTAGAAAATCGTAACCCCAACCGCCCAACTTGGCAATCCATTTGGTATGCTGAATGCTCGCATCAAAAATATCGCCGTGAAAAAACCAGGCTTTTTTACCATCCAAATTAAGAACAAGCTTATCTAAAATTTGAATATTACCCATTTTAGTGTCACTAAACCTGCGCATTTTTTCGTCGTGATTTCCGGTAATGTAGTAAACCTTGGTGCCTTTGCTGGCAAAGGCTAAAATCTTTTTAATTATCTGTAAATGTGCTTTAGGAAAGTATCTTTTTCTAAACTGCCAAATATCAATTATATCACCATTGAGCACTAATTTTTTTGGTTTAACGCTGTTAAGGTATTGTAGAATTTCTTTTGCGTGGCAACCGTAGGTTCCTAAGTGCGTATCGCTAATTACAACCAGTTCAACTTTCCTTTTCAATCAATAATTGTTTGTTTACAAAGGACGAAAACATATACCTTTTGAATATTACGATAATGTTACTGTTAGATTTTCAAAATGTTATTAAATAGGAATTACTTTAAATCAAAACTTTTTTTGGCTACTCACCAAAGTCAAAGTACATTTGTTGAAAACCCCTTATATGGCAGGCAATACCTACGGTAATATATTTAAACTTACCACCTTTGGAGAAAGTCACGGCGAAGCTATTGGTGGAATAATTGATGGCTGTCCAGCAGGACTATCTGTTGATTTTGAAGCTATTAAAAATGAAATGACCAGAAGAAAACCGGGTCAATCTGCAATTGTAACACAACGAAAGGAGGAAGATGAAGTTAAATTTCTATCCGGAATTTTTGAAGGGGTTACAACAGGAACATCAATTGGTTTTGTTATTGAAAATACCAATCAAAAATCGAAGGATTATTCACATATAAAAGATATTTACAGACCTAGCCATGCAGATTTTACTTATGATAAAAAGTATGGACAACGCGATTATCGTGGTGGAGGCAGGAGTTCAGCACGCGAAACTGCTTGTAGAGTTGTTGCTGGAGCCATTGCTAAACAGCTAATAAAAGACATCAAAATTACAGCTTATGTTTCAGCCGTTGGCAAACTTACAATTGAAAAACATTATTCAGAATTAGACTTTTCAGAAATTGAAAAAAACCCAGTCCGTTGTGCAGATCCTGAGATGTCTGGAAAAATGGAAAAATATATTAAACAGATTCGAAAAGAAGGTGATACCGTTGGTGGTATTATTTCCTGTGTTATAGAAAATGTACCAATTGGTTTGGGCGAACCTGTTTTTGATAAACTTCACGCCGAATTAGGTAAGGCAATGCTTTCCATAAACGCAGTAAAAGGTTTCGAATACGGTAGCGGTTTTAATGGTACAACTCAAAAAGGAAGCGAGCATAACGATATTTTTCTTGAAGATGGAACTACCAAAACCAATAATAGTGGCGGAATTCAAGGAGGTATTAGTAATGGTGCTCCCATTTATTTCAATGTAGCGTTTAAACCTGTTGCTACTATTATGCAAAAACAAGAAACTATTGATAACAAAGGAAATAAAGCTGAAGCCGAAGGTAAAGGTCGTCACGACCCGTGTGTTGTGCCGCGCGCCGTTCCGATAGTTGAAGCAATGGCAGCCTTAGTATTAACAGATTTTTGGCTGTTGAATAAATTGTCTAAATTGTGATAATATAAAAATTAAGATTTTCGATTTAAATGTACATATGTGCAAAAAGCATTTAAATTTTAGAAGTCAAAATACTTAATTTTAAATAACAAATTATCTATCATTAGAAAATGTTTAGTTACTAAACTTTATGTTATTAATTTCTTTTTAAATTTCAATCTATTTATGAAAAAACTCGCATTACACTGGAAAATAATTATTGGTTTAGTATTGGGTATTATTTGGGCATTGCTTTCCAGTTCTTTAGGTTGGAGCCAATTTACAATTAATTGGATTGCTCCTTTTGGGACAATATTTATAAACCTGCTAAAATTAATTGCTGTTCCATTGGTGTTAGTTTCTATTATTAGTGGTGTTGCCAATATTGGCGATGCTGGAAGTTTGGGCAGAATGGGAGGGAAGACACTTTTAGCCTATTTATTAACCACTGTTTTTGCGGTTTCATTAGGTTTGTTGCTGGTGAACGTCATTAAGCCAGGCAAATTAATTGACGAACAAAGTAGAATAGATAACCGCATTAGCTACGAAATCTGGGCAAACTCCCAAGGTTATGAAATTAAAGACGGCATAGATTACCTGCACAAGCCAGAATTTTTGGAAAGAGCACAAAATATAACTGAGCTTTCAAAAGGTGAACTTCAAGACGCTTCGGTTTCTGCAAAGATGAATGATGCCGACAAAACTAAGGAAGCCGGTCCTCTACAACCTTTGGTAGACATTGTGCCAGACAATTTTTTTAAATCACTTTCGGATAATGGTTTGATGCTTCAGGTTATATTTTTCGGTTTGTTTTTTGGTGTTTGTTTGTTATTAATTCCAAATGAAAAATCGAATTCTGTTACCACTTTTATAGATGGCACAATGGAAGTTTTCTTAAAAATGGTGGATCTTACTATGCAGGCTGCGCCATTTTTTGTATTCGCTTTATTGGCAGGTGTAGTTAGTAAAATGGCGGGTGATGATGTTGGTAAAGTTTGGGAAATTTTTAAAGGTTTAAGTTGGTATTCATTAACCGTAACGCTAGGCCTTTTATTGATGATTTTTGTAATATACCCGCTTATAATGCGCGTTTTTGTGAAACAAGTTCCTTATACAGGATTTTTTAAAGGTATGGCGCCTGCACAAACATTGGCTTTTTCTACTTCTAGTAGTGCCGCAACATTGCCTGTAACTATGGAATGTGTTGAAGAAAACCTAGGTGTAGATAAAAAAATAACAAGCTTTGTATTACCAATTGGTGCAACCGTAAATATGGACGGTACGTGCCTTTATCAAGCCGTTGCCGTAGTGTTTTTGGCGCAATTGCACATGATAGATTTAACCATTGGCCAACAATTAACCATTGTCCTAACGGCGACCCTTGCTTCAATAGGTTCTGCTGCTGTACCAAGCGCAGGTTTAGTGATGCTTATTATAGTTCTGGACAGCGTTGGCCTTAATCCTGCGTGGATAGCAATAATTTTCCCAGTTGATAGAATTTTGGATATGATACGTACTGTTGTTAATGTAACGGGAGATGCGACCGTATCAACCATTATTGCGAAAGGTGAAGGGATGCTTCATTATCCCGGCCGAAAAGACCCAACCGAAACTTTCGATTTGGATTCTTAACTAATCTATGAGAAAGTTTTTTTTAAAATTTTAAGCGAGATTTTACGCCCTATTTAGTGGAAATTGGTTACTAATCAATGTCATAAATTTCCCGATAGATAGATGCTGAAATCTTTGATAGTGTAGGACTTATCATACAGATTATGAGTTGTTTAACTAATAACAATTACCTAACTTAGTAATTGTAAATTTAATTTACATTTAAAGTCCATTACTTACTTAAAATTTTATTTATGAAACGTTATACAATAGCAGTACTGTTATTTTGTACGACCATATTTGCTTGGGGGCAAGTTGGTATAGGTACAACGAATCCAAGTGAAAAAGCAGCTCTAGAAATTAGCAGCCAAGTCAACGGCGCAGGAGAATACCGTGGTTTTATGCCTCCGAGAATTCCAAACGTTTCTTCTAGGCAAACAATAAACCCTTTAACAACTGATGTTGGTTTACAAATTTATTTACAATCGACTGGTTGTTTACAAATTTGGAATGGTATAAGTTGGGAAAATGTAAAATGCATTTCTAATCTAAATAATTCTGCTTGGATTAATGAATTTCATTATGAAAATATTGGTGCAGATTCTGGTGAGTTTATAGAGATTGCGGGACCCGCAGGTACAGATTTAAGCACTTATCAATTAGTTTTGTATAATAGTATTGCAGGCACAACGTACAATACGCGACCGTTAACAGGCATTATCCCAAACCAAATGAATAATTATGGAACATTAAGTTTTACTTATACATCCGCAAGCCCTATCCAAAATGCACTTAATGGTCCTGATGCTATAGCTTTGGTCAGAAATTCAATTGTCATCCAATTTCTTAGTTACAATGGTGTTATGACCGCCACAAATGGCCCGGCAAATGGAATGACATCAATCGATATTGGTGTAATTGAATCTAACAATACAACCCCAGTTGGGTTTTCTTTGAGATTAACGGGGACGGGAAATCTTTATACTGACTTTGTTTGGAATGCACCCGCTATCGCAACACCAGGATTAGTAAACACAGGTCAAGCCTTCTAAATTAAAATTTTATTCAAAATAAGGCTGCTTTTTTTGAAGCAGCCTTATTAATTTCAAATAAAACTTCTACAAATACAACTTCTTATATTTAGGATATTTTACAACATACGTAAACTGTTTTTTGGCTATGGCATTTGGCGCTACGTTTATTTTCCATTTTAAAATCCCTGTTTTTTCCGTGTATTGGGCTTGTCCGGTTTCAATATCTTCAACCTTTATTTCTTTGTTTTCAGAAATTGGTATTCTATCTTCAATAATTAATGTTACGGCAGTTTGTTTGTTGTTTTTCACTTCAATTGTGTAACCCTTATCAACAATTTTATTGCTTCCGAGAAAGGACGTACTTTTAAAATTATCTAATTTTTTACGTTTCACAATAACATTTGGGTCAACACCCAAAGACAAACTCAAACTATCTGAAGTTGCCTGCGGGTTTATAACGGATTTACCAGCATAACTACCGTCAAAATAAATATTTGCCTCTCCTGGTAAAAAATCGAATTGCTCCCAATTGGTTAGGGTTGCGGTTAAAAAAACATTTTCGTTAAGCTCTGGCGCAACGTAATGTTGGTAGATTGCAGGCAGTTTAAAATTATCTACCTCAATAATGGTAATGTCAGCATTGGAATTTATGGTATATTTCTCCTTAATCTTAAATTCCGTATTGGTCAAACCACTTTCTTTGGTGCTTGTTGCAGGATTTTTGGTTGTAATTATTACAACACCATTTCTTCCTCGGCTGCCATATCTACTGGTTGTTTCTCTGTCTTTGGAAAATTTTACATCTGCAATT
>JBBSOK010000126.1:0-7624 GCA_038259825.1 Flavobacteriales bacterium | reverse complement strand
TACATGGATTTAATTTTAAGTGCTGAAAAAGCATTAGATAAATATCTGGACAATCGCCTTTCCGACAGATTGGATATTGGTTATTATCCTGGAAGTGTTGGAGAAAGCGAAGTATTCTTCAATTTAAAAACCAATCCTAAGGGAGCAATTGTTTGTGGTTTGGGTTCTACGGATGAGCTTACAACATTTCTTTTGTCTAAAACCATAAAGATGGGCGTACTTAAATATGCCATGTTTATGCGGGATAATTATACCCTGCCTGAGGCTAAAAAATATTCTAAAGGAATTTCTTGTATGCTAATTGGCATTGGATATGGAAAATTGGCTATTGAAGATTCCTTAAAAGGAATTTTATTGGGCATAGCCGAAGCTAATGAATATATCTTGGGCGAAGGTGCATCCTTGGAATTAACGGCTATTGAAGAATTGGAAATTGTAAATTATTATGAAAGTATTGCAAGCCAAGCATACTATAGTATAGATGGTTTACGCAAGGCAGATAATAGAATAAACATACATCTAGACCCAACCATTGCTAGAAGAACAGGTGTTAAGAAAAGACAATTAATATCTGACAGTACTTATAAGTGGTGGTATAATTTGCATATAACTTCTTTGTTGGAAAAGAAAAAAGAGGTTGTAATGAACAATAATGAAACGGTACAAGTGCTGGAAACATTGAAAACCGTTGGCTTTAAATATTACTCTTCCATAGGCTTAGCTCGTATTGAAGAGCAAATGGTAGGTGTAGGGCTTCATAAAATTGATTATTTATTAGAACTGCATTCAAAAAGCGCTTCTTGGGATCCAGCACTTTCAAAAACCTTGTTTGAAATGCTTATTCCCAACAACTTTAAAGATGTGTTTAGAAATCAAGGAAATATTATCATTAAAATTGACAAACAATCCGCTCATATCCCGTGGGAGATGTTGTATGATTTTAGTACAGACGATGTTCCTGTTTCCGTAAATTCTAGCTTTATAAGGCAAATGGTTACAAAGGACTCAAGTGATTTAGCCCGTGTATCTTTGGGTAATGATAATGTACTTATTATTGGCGATCCGCAATATAATGATCCAGATTTACCAGCACTTCCCGCAGCAAAAGTAGAGGCAGAATGGGTAAATCTACAATTAAAAAATAACGAGTACAATACATTTGCACTCATAAATAGTACAACAAGCAGTATTATAATGCAACTCTACAAAGAGAAGTATAAAATGCTCCATTTTGCGGGTCACGGCTTGTACGATCCCAAAAATGATGAGGTTGGTATTGCCATTGGCAATGGAATGTGTATAGATCCAGCAATGATAAATCAACTTGGTTATGTGCCGGAATTTGTATTTATAAATTGCTGTTATTCCGGTGCTATGAATGCGAAAGATGAAACGTATAGCCGTGGTAGATTTCAACTTGCCGCCAATATTGGTACGCAGCTAATTGATATGGGCGTAAAAGCCATTATAATTTCTGGTTGGGCAGTAAACGATGCCGCAGCAAAGTCATTTTCTGAAACTTTTTACAACAGTATGTTCGATGGTTTTGACTTCGGCACTTCCGTACAGCGAGCTAGATATGCTTGCTATTCCCAACATAAAGGCAATAATACGTGGGGCGCGTATCAATGTTACGGCAATCAATATTATAAATTTAAAAGTAGAAAGAAGGAAAGGGAAGAAGAATTTGAATACGTAATAGCATCACAAGTTCATACAGATTTAGATAATTTATTAATAACTATTCGCGACCGAAAGCAAAGTATCGAAAAGACTTTAGAAAAATTGAATTATTATTTGGAACGTGCGTTAAGAGCTAATTTAGTTGATGCTTTTGTCTTGGAAAAAGAGGCATTAATTTATGATGAATTAGCTATTTGGAACACTGCTCTTTTAAAATATGACGAATTGTTGCGCTATCCGTATGGAAATTATAGCATTGTTGCGTTAGAAAATTTCAGCACGCTAAAAGGGTATATGTTTAAAGGAACAACAGCAAAAAATATAGCTAGTGAACTTGATACAATAACGCTTATTACAATGGCGGGCGAAAATCCAACACGACTAAATATTGTGGCAAACGCGCACAAATTTGCTTCGTTGGAAACCAATAGACAAGCTAGCAAAGTAAAAAGTCTAAAAACCGCTTATACTTATTATGAAAGAGCTCTTAAAGAAGCGGTTGGCAACAGAATGGGTGTAGACTATTTGGATGCCCTTGTAAATATGATTTTCATTTCGCATTTCCTCGATTTATTTGAAGTTGACGAAAAAGACAATAGTAAGAACAATAAAAAGAAGCACGTAGTTACCATTTATAATAGATTAAAACAATCTACAGTATTTAAAGACTTTGAAAACTTGGAGCAATATTTTAAAGACTTCAATAAACTCTTGGAACAATACGAAAACCCTAACCTTGATGTGGAAACAACTATTGGCATTGCAGAAGCAAGATATTGTTTAAAACTGTTGGAACAAGAGTTTGACCCAAAACCAACTTATGAAGTTTTAGAACAATTAAAAGACACTTTCAAAAAGCGATACAGTCCACGGTTTATAAAGATTGAATTAAGACAGATTGAATATTTGCAAGCCTATTTTACAAATAACCAAAAGGTATCGCTTCAATTAAAAGAAATTGAAGAAGAGATTAATAAGTTTCGAAGTTTTTAATTATGGAATTACCATCTTGAGCAAGTGGATTTTAAGTAATTAAAATCCACTTATAATTTTGAATTAATCATTTTAATAAAATATTAATTGCAACAGCTTTTGAAGCTAAAGAAAATGAACTTTCTTCTTAGCCCCGATTGTAATGAAAACCCCGGAATGTAGCGATAGCGGAATGAGGAGTTGTAATGGAAAGTGGGAAACTCCCATCGGTATAAAACACTTGCTTTTGCGCTCCTTAATAAATTTATTTTAAAAAGTATTAATCTGTTTTAATTACTGTAGAAAGTACCTCCCAAACATTATTCGCAACAATTTTATGTCCTTCTGCGGTTGGATGAATTCCATCATTTTGATTTAATTCCTTAATACCGCCAACATCTTCCAGTATAAATGGTATTAACTCAATATCGTTTTCCGTTGCTAAATCTGTGAAAATTGCCTTAAATTCTGACGTATATTTTTGTCCCATATTAGGCGGCAATTGCATTCCAGCCAAAATGATTTTTGTATTCGCATCTTTTGCTTTAACGGCATCTATAATCGCTTGCAAATTTGCTTTGGTTTCAGTAACTGCAATGCCTCGCAAGCCGTCGTTTGCGCCGAGTTCTAAAACGAATATGTCAATTTCTTGCTCCAAAACCCAATCAATTCTACTTTTTCCGCCAGCGGTAGTTTCGCCACTTACGCCAGAATTTACAACGTTGTAATCCAATTCCAGCGAATCAATTTTAGTTTGAATAATCCCAGGAAAAGCATCGTTCGTATCATCAAGCCCATAACCAGCCGTGATACTATCGCCAAAAAACAGAATAGTTTTAGAGCTTGTATTTTCTGAAGTTGCGCTTTCAGTTGTTGTGTTTTGGTCTGTTTCAGTTTCAGCTTCGGACTTTGCATTATTTCCGCAGGATAAAACCACAAAAGCAAGTAGGAAATAACAAAACTTTATGACGTTGGCAAGCGTGTAATTCTCATATTTTAAAGGAGTTTGCGTAATTTTGAACTTAAGCATAAGAGGAATAAATATTATAAAAATTAAATGACAAAGATATTAAAGATTAGTGGGCTAGAAAAAACATACCAAAGTGGCTCAAAGCAATTAACAGTACTTCAAAATATTTCATTTGATGTTGAAAAAGGACAAACATTCGCCATCGTAGGACCTTCTGGGAGCGGTAAAACAACTTTATTAGGACTGTGCGCTGGCCTTGACACACCAAATTTGGGTGCGGTAGAATTATGTGATTATAATTTAAGCACCCTCAATGAAGATGAACGCGCACAATTGCGAAATGAAAAAGTAGGTTTTATCTTTCAGGATTTTCAATTATTACCAACCTTAACAGCTCTTGAAAATGTTAGCGTGCCGTTAGAATTACAAGGAAATAAAAATGCTGAAAGCAGAGCAAAAGAATTACTTGAAAAAGTAGAATTAGGGGATCGTATTCACCATTATCCATCTCAATTATCAGGTGGCGAACAGCAGCGTGTGGCAGTTGCAAGAGCTTTTTTAAATAATCCATCCATTTTATTTGCAGACGAGCCTACGGGTAATTTAGATGAAGAAACGGGTGAAAAAGTAATACAACTACTCTTCAATTTAAATGAAGAAGCAGGCACAACGCTTGTAATAATAACGCACGATTTAGATTTAGCGGCAAGAACCCAACAAATTTTAAGACTAAAAGGCGGGCAGATTTTAACAAACGAAAAAACAGTACAAGTTTGAAGAAGTCTTCCTTACAATCAAATCTAAATACCACGTGGCTTTTTAAAATGGCTTGGCGTGATGCAAAAGCAAGCAGAACGCGCTTATTGCTTTTTATGGCTTCGATCGTTTTGGGGATTGCTGCCGTAGTATCTATTCAACTGTTTAGTCAAAATCTTACCGATAATATCAAACGCCAATCAAAGTCCTTGATGGGTGCCGATTTTATTATAGATACCGATGCTTTACCAACAGACCGCGCGCAAGCAATTATTGATTCTTTAAAACCAGATGCTTCAGAAGTAAATTTTGTTTCAATGGTTGCGTTTCCGAAAAACGACGGTTCTAAATTAGTACGTGTTCGTGGTTTGAAAGGCGATTTCCCTTTCTACGGAAAACTTGAAACACAGCCTATTACAGCCGCTACTTCATATCAAACTTCAGGTGGCGCTTTGGTAGATGCTACGTTGCTTTTGCAATACAATCTGCAAGTTGGCGATTCAGTAAAAATCGGCGAAAAAAGCTTGCCTATTTCTGGAGCGCTAAATGCAATCCCCGGTAATAATGCCTTTGCGAGTTCTGTTGCGCCCTTAGTAATTATCCCATATAAATTTATAGATGAAACTAATTTGCTTCAATTTGGTAGCAGAAAGGAATATCAGTTTTTTTACAATCAGCCAAATGTAGATTTAGATAATCTGGCAGAACGATTACAACCTTTGCTAGAGGAAGAAAACGCAGATTTAGATACGCATACAAGCACAAGCCAAAGATTGGGCAGACGCTATGAAAATGTAGGCTCGTACTTAAACCTAACCGCATTTATTGCGCTTTTATTGGGCTGTATTGGTATTGCCAGTTCCGTAAATATTTATATCAAGGAAAAAATAAAAGCCATTGCAGTATTAAAATGTCTAGGCGCTTCCAGAAAACAAAGTTTTTTAATTTTCCTAATTCAAATTGCAGGCATAGGATTATTGGGCGGATTAATTGGAACTGCAATAGGAGTAGGGCTTCAAGAGTTATTTCCTATTATATTAAAAGAATTTCTTCCATTTGATGTTACCATCAATATTACCGCACAACCCATACTAATGGGCGTTTTATTAGGGGTAATAATTTCGGTTTTATTCGCATTATTACCGCTTTTGCGAACTTGGTATGTGTCGCCTTTAGAAGTGCTCCGTTTTAGCGGCGACACTTCAAAACAATCTAAAAAGGCACAATACATTGTTATTTCGGTAATCATTTTATTTCTGTATGCATTTTCGTATTGGCTTATCAAAGATGCGTTATTTGCGCTGGCTTTTGTTGGCGGCGTTTTGTTAACCTTTGGAATTTTAGCAGGTATTGCAATCGGTACTATGAAATTGGTTAAAGCCTACTTTCCGAAAAGCGCCAGTTTTACAACGCGCCAAAGTCTGCTCAACTTATTCAGGCCAAATAATCAAACCATTGTATTAATGGTTTCTATTGGTTTGGGAACATTTTTAATCAGCACCCTATATTTTACCAAGGATATTCTACTTGATAAAACAGAATTGGGCGAATCTGCTCAAAGTGCAAACCTAATAACGTTAGATATACAACCAGACCAAGTGACTGATGTAGAAAATACCTTTAAAGCAAACAATTTACCAATTGTAGATAATATCCCATTGGTAACTATGCGAATGCACAGCATTAAAAACGAATTGGTTAGCGATATTAGAACCGATACTACTACCCAAATTAGAGGTTGGGTTTTAAATCACGAATTTAGAACCACCTATCGCGGCAATCTCATAGATTCCGAAGAAATAGTAAAAGGGGAGTGGGTTTCAGATAAAAATAAAAACGGAAGTATTGAAATTTCAATCTCCGATAATCTTGCGGATGATGCCAAAATAACCGTTGGCGATGCCATTATTTTCAATGTGCAAGGTGTACTAATGGAAACTGTGGTTAAAAGCATTCGAAAAGTAGATTGGACAAACCTACAACCTAATTTTACAATCGTTTTTCCAAAAGGCGTATTGGAAAACGCCCCACAATTTAACGTCTTAACAACCAATGCTCCAACCGAAGCCAGTTCGGCAAAGTTGCAACAGGAATTGGTACGCAAATTTCCCAACATTTCGGTGATAGATTTAAGACAAGTTTACACTGTAGTAGAAGATATCCTGAACAAAGTTTCGTGGATCATAAACTTTATGGCATTTTTTAGTATCCTAACAGGCATCATTGTTTTAATAGGCTCCGTGCGTACCAGTAAATATCAACGCATTAGGGAAAGTGTTTTATTACGCACCTTGGGCGCCAAAAACAAGCAGATTTTAACCATTACCGCCTTAGAATATCTTTTTCTGGGAATCTTAGGCAGCCTATTGGGGATTCTCTTAGCGCTAATTAGCAGTTTACTATTAGCATTATTTGTTTTTCAAGAACCATTTGCCCCATCGTTTATTCCGTTTCTTATCTTTTTACCTGGAATATCAATCTTGGTCTTGGCAATCGGCCTAAGCAATATCCGTGAGGTTTTACAAAAGTCACCTTTAGAAGTTTTACGGAAAAGTGGGTAGATTATTTTACACGTAATTTTATGTACACATCCAAGGCAAAAAACTACCATTGCGTCCAGTAAAAATATGCTGATCTGAGCGTTTTTAAAACCATATTTAAAGTAGAAAAATGTACTACTTTTTAGCGGGTTTGTTCGGTACGTGTTCGGTACTCCTTCGGTATTTGTTCGCGAAATGGCAATTTTCGCGAACAACTACCGAACAACCACTGAAGTAAGGTACTTTTATTAGTAACCATTAAAGCAATTTATTTTGTGCAAAATGGCTATAATCGCAACCGAAACTTTGCTCTATATTTTAAAAATAAAATATAGGTAAAGCTAACCGCCTATTTCAAATTAAAAGCTACACGTAACAAAACCTCCTTTTGATCTCCAAAACAACTTGCGACGGATTTATTAAAAACCTCCTTAATGTTTTATCATATTTTCCAAGTTGATTTATTATTATATTTGAAAATAATAACTTGAATATATAATTGGAATAAACGCTATATAGTGTTTATCCGCATGTTGGCGGTAATTTGAGCATACCAAACATTAAAGAAAGAAATGAACGAATATTTAAAATCATTTAATTTATTTACCGACATAGAGATTAATGATTTCTTGAATTTATCTCAAACTATTTTATTAAAAAAAGGCGATTTATATATTAATAATAATGAAATTTGCGACTCTAT
>JBBSOK010000125.1:0-7755 GCA_038259825.1 Flavobacteriales bacterium | reverse complement strand
TTTTATGTTTTGAATTGATTTCTATTTCTTAACTCTTTCTAGCTTATAAAAATCTTTTCGTCTATCCTTTAAATTTCTAACTGCTCCAAAAGTGTGCAATTCTCGTAACAAATCAATATCCACATCTGCTACCAAAATCATTTCAGTGTTTGGTGTTGCTTCGGCTTTTATACCATTACTTGGGAAAGAAAAGTCACAAGGCGTAAACACCGCGCTTTGCGCATATTGAATATCCATGTTATGTACTTTCGGCAAGTTACCTACACTTCCTGCAATTGCTACATAGCATTCGTTTTCTATAGCTCTTGCTTGCGCACAAAGACGAACCCGCGAATAACCATTTTGTGTATCGGTTAAAAATGGAACGAAAAGAATATCCATCCCTTCATCCGAAAGTAATCTTGAAAGCTCAGGAAACTCAGAATCATAACAAATTAAAACACCAATTTTCCCGCAATCCGTATCAAAGGTTTTTAGACTATTGCCGTTTACCATTCCCCAAACTTTGGCTTCATCTGGCGTAACGTGTATTTTCTCATAACGCTCCAAACTTCCATCACGACGGCATAAATAACCAACATTATAAAGTTTACCACGAACCATTTCGGGCATACTTCCCGTAATTATATTTATGTTGTATGAAATAGAAAGCTGTGCTAATTTTTCAGTAATTTCTTTCGTAAATTTTGCCAGCTCGCGGATTGCATCTGGCTCGCTCATATCATTATATTTAGCCATAAGGGGAGCATTGAAAAATTCTGGCAACATCGCAAAATCGCATCTATAACCTGCAACGCTGTCTATAAAGTATTCAACTTGTTGCATTAAATCTTCCATCCCTCGATAGCTACGCATTTGCCATTGTATCAATCCTAAGCGAACTATACTTTTTATGGTAGAAGGCGTTGGTTTTTTCTCTGCTTTGGTATAATAAATATTATCCCATTCCATTAACACCGCAAATTCACCAGATGCTTTATCTCCCGTTAAGTAATTTTTTAAAACACGAACTGGGTGAA
The DNA here is from genome assembly GCA_038259825.1 of Flavobacteriales bacterium. Lineage (GTDB taxonomy): Bacteria > Bacteroidota > Bacteroidia > Flavobacteriales > Flavobacteriaceae > JBBSOK01. Next base: position 6,736 of record JBBSOK010000125.1, on the reverse strand, counting down.
AATCATTTGAAATTTGAAAATTTAAAACTGGATCTTCAATTTGCTTACGTTTTACTTTTTCAATATACTGTTTTGGAGATACTTTATCTGAATGCAAATGATAATTTGGCATTCTACCACCAAAAACAATACTCTTCAAATTTAAGTTTTCACAAAGTTCTTTGCGATAATCATATAATCTTCTGCCCAAACGTAATCCTCGAAAATCTGGACGGATAAATACATCTATTCCATATAGGACATCTCCATTGGAATTATGAATTTTAAAATCTGGATCTGAAGCTATGTCATCATACGTATGATTATTGTCTATCTTGTCGAAATCTACAATAATAGAGAGCGCGCAACCTGCAATTTCCCCATCGGCCATAATAACTACTTGACCTTCAGGAAAGATATCTATTAATTTACCTATTTCATTTATCTTCCAATAACTGTTAGGCAAACCACCATAGGATTGAATTGTTGCTTGTTTTAAAGCTTCATAATCCTGAAGTGTTAAGAATTTAAGCTCAATATTTTCTATTTTTTGAGGTTCCATTTCGTATTTCTAAAAGGTAATTTATTTCGCCATAATTTTATACTAAAACCTTGACGAATTATTTTTTGGACTCTACTGTCCTAAGAATTAATACAATTTTCTAATATTTGAAAATCATATAAACGGATTTTACATATCCAACAAATAGGCAAAAATCAATGGAGCAACAATTGTTGCATCACTTTCTATTATAAACTTTGGCGTATGAATATCTAACTTACCCCACGTAATTTTTTCATTTGGAACAGCGCCGGAATAACTACCAAAACTGGTTGTAGAATCACTTATTTGACAGAAGTAGCTCCAAAATGGTGTTTCGGTTCTTTCCATATCCTGATACAACATTGGAACTACGCAAATTGGAAAATCCCCAGCAATACCACCACCTATTTGAAAGAAACCAATTCCTTTACTTGAATTATCAGTATACCAATCGGCTAAAAATGTCATATATTCAATACCACTTTTCATTGTGCTGGCTTTTAATTCACCTTTAAGCACGTAGCTAGCAAAAATATTTCCCATAGTACTATCTTCCCAACCTGGGCAAACAATAGGTAAGTTTTTTTCAGCTGCAGCGTACATCCAAGAGTCTTTTAAATCTATTTCATAATGCTCTTCCATGACGCCACTAAGTAGCAGTTTGTACATGTACTCATGCGGAAGATATCTTTCTCCCTTTTCTTCAGCTTCTTGCCAAAGTTTTACAATATGTTCTTGAATTCTTCGGAATGCTTCCTCTTCAGGAATACACGTATCTGTTACTCTATTTAAACCTTTTTCAAGCAAATCCCACTCATCTTGAGGAGTTAAATCGCGATAGTTTGGAACACGCTTATAATGGCTGTGCGCCACTAAATTCATAATATCCTCTTCAAGATTTGCGCCAGTACAAGAAATAATATGCACTTTATCTTGGCGAATCATTTCAGCAAAAATCTTACCCAACTCCGCAGTACTCATTGCACCTGCAAGAGATACCAACATTTTAGCACCACCATTAAGTTGATCTTCATATCCTTTTGCGGCATCTACTAATGCTGCAGCATTGAAATGCAAATAATATTTTTCAATAAATTGTGAAATTGCTCCTTTACTAGTACTCATCTTCTTCTGTTTTCAATTTAGAAATTCCTTTTTTCGTTTCGCTAAAATTACTTTCGTACTCGTCACCTTCTACGGTGCCAGCAAATTTATAGCTCAACATTTTGTAGTATAATTTTGCAGCCAAAAAGTCTGAAGACTTATCTGCTTCATTTGGACAAAGTTCAACAATATCAAATCCTACAACATTTTTTTCTTCAAAAACAAGTTTTAAAAAATCTAATGTTTCGTACCAAAATAATCCGCCTGGCTCCGGAGTGCCTGTTGATGGCATAATTGATGGATCTAGCGCATCAAGGTCAAAAGTTATAAAAACATTATCTCCACAAGCTTCAACTACATTATCCATCCAATATTCATCTTTTGCCATATCGTGCGCAAACCACGTTTTTTCAGTGTCCATTACTCTAGTTTCAGCAACATCCATACTTCTAATTCCAACTTGAATTAGATTTGTTGTTTGGCTAGCTTCATAAACTGCACAGGCATGGTTACATTTAGAACCCTGATATTCTTTTCTTAAATCTGCATGAGCATCAATGTGCAAAACGGTTAAATCTTCAAAACACTCGTTAAAAGCTCTAATAGTTCCTATTGAAATACTATGCTCTCCACCAAAAACAGTTACAAATTTATTCTTGATTATATGCTCTTTTGTTGCTTTATGAACAGCGTCTACAACAGCTTCAGGTGATGTGTTTTCTGTAACCGCATCTGCTAAATACACACCTTGTTTATATACTTCAGTTTCGGTTTCAATATCGTATAATTCCATATTTTCCGACGCGTGCAAAAAGGCATCGGGCCCTTTATCTGCACCCTTTTGGAAAGTACTTGTCCCGTCATAAGGAACAGGAATTAAAACAATTTTTGAAGTTTCTAAAGCAGCATATTTCTGCTCAATGCCAGCGTAAGTTTTAGTGCTCATTTTTTAAAAATTAAATAACATTTTTTGGTTTTTGAATATGAAAATTTTATTCGTTTTTTAATATCCTAGGATATCTAAAAACTCTTTACTAGTTTGCTGTGGAGAAAACAATTTGGTTGTTATTTTCCCTTTTTTATCCTTGTCTATTAAAATGTGTTTCGGCGAAGGTATTAAACAGTGCTGTAAACCACCAAAACCACCAATAGTTTCTTGGTATGCTCCAGTGTTAAAAAAGCCAATGTACAACGGTTTTTCTTTTCTAAATTTAGGCAGATATATTGCCGCCATATTTTGCTCGCTATTGTAATAATCGTCACTATCGCACGTCATTCCTCCAAGCAAGACTCTTTCATATTCATCATTCCATCTATTAATTGCCAACATAATAAAACGTTTACTAATTGCCCAAGTATCTGGCAACGTGGTTATGAAAGATGAATTTATCATATTCCATTTTTCACGATCATTTTGTTGTTTTTGGTACAAAATTTCATAGATAGCACCTCCACTTTCACCAACTGTAAAGCTTCCAAATTCGGTAAATATATGCGGTACAGGAACATCAGCCTCGGCGCAAGTAATATTTATCTGGTTTAAAATTTCATCTATCATATATTGGTAGTCATATTCAAAATGAAGTGAGTTTTTTATAGGAAAACCACCACCAATATTTAAACTGTCCAAGGAAGGACAAATCTTTTTTAATCTTACATAAACCTTTAGGCACTTTACCAATTCATTCCAATAGTATGCTGTATCACGGATTCCGGTATTGATAAAAAAGTGAAGCATTTTGAGATGCACGCGTTCATTGCTTTGAATTTGCTCTTCGTAAAATGGAATAATATTTTTATAACCAATACCCAGTCTTGACGTGTAAAATTCGAATTTTGGTTCTTCTTCTGAAGCTATTCTTATACCAACATTAAAATCTCCTTTAATTCCATCGGAAAGTAAATTTATTTCTTCAAGATTATCAATTATTGGAATACAATTTTCGTGTCCTTCATTAATTAACCGACTTATATTTTCAATATACTGATCACGTTTAAATCCGTTGCAGATTACGAAAGTTTTGTCATCAATTTTTCCTGACTTTTTTAAATTTTCAACTATATCAATATCAAATGCTGAAGAGGTCTCTACGTGAATATCGTTCTTAAGCGCTTCCGTTAATACATGATTAAAATGCGAACTTTTGGTACAATAACAATAATTATAAGAACCTTTGTAATTATTCTTTTCTATTGCCTCTGCAAACCACTTCTTTGCGCGCTGTATATTGTCCGATATCTTTGGAAGGTATGTAAATTTCAATGGGGCACCATATTCTTCTACCAATCCCATTAAATCTATCCCGTGAAACTCTAATCCATTATCATTTAGGGTAAATTCCTCCTGTGGAAAATAATACGTTTGGTCTATTAAATCTATATATTTTGTGTTCATGTTATAGTTGAGAATGTTATTTCCTGAAAATTAATTAAACTCTACCCAATACACATAAAATGATGGTAGAATAACAAAAAATTAACCTTGTTATGTATTAGTATAGGCGGGATTTTAAGGTGAGTGCGTAGGTTTTAAGCTCATCAAGAAATAATGAAGCTGCTTTTGGGCAAAGTTGAAAATATAAAATTTTCATTTGCTATGTAATGTTTTTATATGGCAATAAATCATTTCCAATAAAATACTGTATTTACTATCTAACCTATTAAGTGTGATACAAATGTGACGAAAAAAATTATAATTTGCAATAACCTTTAATAATTAGGCAATTGATTATAGCATTGCAAACATATTTAATTCTTTTTCAGATAGATATCTCCATCTTCCTCTTGTTAAATCCTTTTTAGTTAATGGTCCTAAAGTTACACAATCCACCTTTACAACATCATAACCAAGATGATCAAAAATAGTCCTAATCACACTATTTCCAGTGTGTTTAATTTTTAATCCAATTTCGTTTTTACCAGCATTTGTTACGTAATCTACTTCTTCAACAAATATTTCCTTACCATCAATCTTTAACCCTTCGCGTATTTTTTGAACATGTTCTGCTTTAAGGTTTTTATCCAATTCAATATGAAAAAGCCTAACCATTCCCTTTTTACTGAATTTTTGAACAAACTCATCATCATTTGTAAATAACAAAAGTCCAGTTGCATTTCTACCCAAGCGCCCGAATGGTTTGATACCTGCCGTGGTGGAATTTGCTACAAGATCCATAACCGTATTGCCTTTACTCTCACTGTCAGTAGTTGCAAAACCTTTTGGTTTATTCAACAAAACGTAGGTATTTGGCTCCGGATTTACACGTCTACCATCAAAACGAACATCATCCTGCAGGGCAACTTTATGCCCCATTTCGTTAACAATTTTGCCGTTAACCGTAACTAAGCCTGTTGCAATATATGTATCTGCCTCGCGACGAGAACAAATCCCACTGTTAGCGATATATTTATTAAGACGAATTCCATCATCTTTACTTTTCGGCTTTGCAGGCGCGGGAGAAACCTTGTCTCTACGTCCAACTTCTTTACCGGTTTTATCAAATTTAAGTCCAGATTTACTGGTTACTTCTTTCTTTTTGAATGTGCTCTTTTTTGGAGCATCGCTTTTAATGGGAGCATTCCCTCTTGCAGTGCTGGCTCTGCGCGTATTATCCGCGCCACGACCGCTTGCCTTTCCTCTATTATTATCTTGTCTGCTCATATTCTTAATTTTTGCAAAGATACTTATATATAGTTGATTAGTTTAAGTAGATATTTAATCTTTAGAAAACATAACGAAAAAGTAAAACCGCACTTTAAATATAATATGCAAATCTTGATAAAAGCAAATTTACATTTATCAACACAATGCTCAATACGCCAATTACAATAATAGATTTTAAAATAAGGTGTAGAATTAGGTAATGAATTTTTTTTGCCGAATTCCATAGAATAAATAGGAATAAGAGTAAACCTAAAATACTTCCGTAGAAAAAATAGGTCATATAACCAATTTCAAATTTCCAGATTAAAAGTAGTGTTGGAATTAAAGTTAAAATGCTTAAAAATGTAAGCATATATTTGGAAGCTTTTTCACCGTAAACAACTGGAATAGTTCTATAATTTTGAGCTAAATCACCTTTCAGGTTTTCTAAATCTTTCACCAATTCGCGCATTGAAATTAATAAGAATAGAAACGTTGCGTGAACAAATATAACAATTTCAAAATTTTTGTAATATATGAAAACCGCAAAGAATGGAATAACCGCCAGTATTGCTGCCGTAATATTACCGATAAATGGAAATCTTTTTAATTTATGTGAGTAAAACCAGATGCCAAAAATGTAAATTGAAAAGAAAACTACTGCTTTGAAAGAAACGTAACTGGCAAAAATTACAGACAGAAAATTGAGAATAAAATATGTGCTCAATTTTGTACGTTGGCTTACCAATTTATCAAGCATTGTTTTATTTGGTCTGTTTATAAGGTCTTTTTCACTATCGTAAAAGCTATTTATAATATAGCCAGATGCAATTGCCGCTGCAGTTGCAAAAACAATCATTAATAAATTCTCGTCCAGTAATATTTGCCTAACGGGCAAATCTGGTGCTAGTATGTAAATTGAAGTTAAATATTGAGCGAGTACAATAACTAAAATATTGTATCCCCTAATTATCGAAAACAGACTGAAAAACTTCAGCAAAAGATGTTTTTGTTTTCGAGTAAACATGAAATTTTAAAATGGATTTTATAGCAAGTAAAAATTCTATTAAAAATTGTAAACAACTTCCAATTTGTAATTTTTAAGTGCTTTGCGGGCTTCGTCAATGTCTTCGGTAAAACCAAGCATATAGCCGCCGCCGCCGCTACCGCATAACTTTAGGTAATATGCGTTAGTATCAATACCTTTTTTCCAAAGTTTATGGAATTGGGTAGGAATCATTGGTTTAAAATTATCTAAAACAACTTTAGAAAGATCTTTTATATTGTGAAATAAAGATTTAACATCGCCATTTAGAAAATCATCCACACAAGCATCAGTATGTTTTACAAATTGATTTTTAAGCATGTTTCTGAAACCTTCATGCTTCATTTTTTCCATAAAAATCTGAACCATTGGCGCTGTTTCTCCAGTAATTCCACTATCTAATAAAAATACAGCTCCTTTC
>JBBSOK010000124.1:0-7763 GCA_038259825.1 Flavobacteriales bacterium | reverse complement strand
CAGAAAAAATATTATATGAAATTTAAATACGAAATAAGATAAGATAAATCTATAATTTTATAAATAATGTACTTTTTATTTGGAATTTATTGGAATTTAAAAGATATTTCATTTAAATTAGCAACAAACAAATAATACTATCAAGTTATGTTCCTTTTTAATTCAAATAATAATAATTATAATAATAATAATAATAACGCCAAGACGTAACCGAAACTTGTACACTATACTCAGCCGCCAAGTTTCCTAACTTGGCGGTTTTTTTATACCTGCAAACGAAAAAGAATGAAAAATTCAATTATTAAATAATAACTAACCAAAAAGCATATACATTGTATGCTTCAAAAAACCAAATATTATGTGTGGAATTGTATGTGCATTCGATCTAAAAAGGCCTTCTGAAGAGTTAAGACCGCAATTATTAACAATGGCAAAGTGCCTTAGGCATCGTGGTCCGGATTGGAGTGGAATTTTTAGCAATAAAAAAACTATAATGGCTCACGAGCGTTTAGCAATTGTAGATCCAACTTCAGGGAAACAACCTTTGTTTTCTGAAGATAAAAAACTTGTTCTTGCGGCTAATGGCGAAATATATAATCATTTGGAACTTCGTAAACAATTTGAAGGAAAATACAATTTTCAAACAAAAAGTGATTGTGAAGTAATTTTAGCGCTATACAAAGAAAAAGGAGCTGATTTTCTTGACGAGCTTAACGGAATTTTTGGCTTCGCTATTTATGATGTTGAAAAAAATGAATACTTAATTGCCCGAGATCATATGGGAATTATCCCGCTTTATATGGGTTGGGATAAAGACGGAACATTTTATGTAGCAAGCGAGTTGAAAGCTTTAGAAGGCTTTTGCACTAAAATTGAATTATTTCCTCCAGGACATTATATGCATAGTAGCGACGGAAAATTAAAACAATGGTGGAAACGCGATTGGATGGAGTTTGACGCCGTTAAAGAAAATGAAACAAGTATTGAAGATTTGCGTAATGCGTTAGACGCAGCCGTTAAGAGGCAACTAATGAGTGATGTACCATACGGTGTTTTATTGTCCGGCGGATTGGATTCTTCTATTACCTCTGCACTCGCAAAAAAATATGCCGATAAGCGTGTAGAATCTGGTGACACTGAAGGTGCTTGGTATCCACGTTTACATTCATTTGCTGTTGGACTAGAAGGCTCGCCAGATTTGGCTGCTGCACGATTAGTTGCAGACCATTTAGGAACAGTTCATCACGAAGTTAACTTTACAATCCAGGAAGGTTTGGATGCCATCCAAGATGTAATCTATCACGTTGAAACGTATGATATTACTACCATTCGAGCCTCAACCCCGATGTTTTTATTGGCACGTGCTATAAAAGCAATGGGTATAAAAATGGTTCTTTCGGGCGAAGGTGCAGATGAAATTTTTGGCGGCTATTTGTATTTTCACAAAGCACCTTCAGCAAAGGATTTTCACGAGGAAAACGTTCGTAAACTAGAAAAACTGCATATGTATGATTGTCTTAGAGCCAACAAAAGTTTGGCGTCTTGGGGTATTGAAGGTCGTGTACCTTTCTTGGATAAAGAATTTATGGATGTTGCTATGCGTTTAAACCCGAAGGATAAAATGATTATTGCTGGACAAAGGAACCCACAAGATAAACAAGCTATGGAAAAGTGGGTACTTCGTGAAGCTTTTGGTGATATGTTGCCAGCAGCAGTAGCGTGGAGACAAAAAGAACAATTTAGCGATGGCGTAGGCTACAGCTGGATTGATTCTTTAAAAGAAATGGTTAACGAAAAAGTAACCGATGATCAAATAGCAAATGCTAAATATCGTTTCCCGATACAAACCCCAAGTAGTAAAGAAGAATTTTATTACAGAACAATTTTTGAAGACCATTACCCAAGCGACGCAGCAGCCTTAACGGTACCAAGTGTGCCGAGTGTTGCTTGTAGCAGTCAAGTAGCTTTAGATTGGGATGAGAGCTTTAAGAATATGAATGACCCAAGTGGTAGAGCTGTAAAAAATGTACATTCGGATGCATATTCAAAATAATATATTATTTTAATTATAGTTTCTTTTAAACACCGAGAATTTTATTCTCGGTGTTTTTGTTTAAATTGAGAAATCAAAAACCGAAAGTTTCTTTTGAATAAATTAATTTTACAATTATTATAATTCAGAAAATTAATAAAATGATTAAAGCAATATTATTTGATATGGACGGCGTGATTGTAGATACAGAACCGTTGCACAGAAAAGCCTATTTCAAAATGTTTAATGAAGTTGGGATTACTGTTAATGAAGAACTTTATAGTTCTTTTACTGGTAAATCAACATTACCAATTTGCCAAACACTCTGCAAAAAATTTGAATTGTCCGAAACTCCGGAAACTTTGGTTTCAATTAAAAGAAAACATTTTAAATATCTGTTTGAACACGATGATGAATTAACTCTTTTAGATGGCGTTTTAGATTTGATTCAAGATTACCATAAAAACGAATTGACGTTGGTTTTGGCATCTTCCGCATCAATGCCAAACATAAATCGAATCTTTGAAAGGTTTGATTTAAACCAATATTTTAAAGCAAAAATTAGCGGAGCAGATTTAAAAGCTTCTAAACCGCACCCAGAAATTTTTATGAAAGCTGCAGAATTAAGTGGTGAAAAACCTGAAAACTGTATGGTTATCGAAGATTCTACAAATGGAATTACAGCAGCAAAAGCCGCCAATATTTATTGTGTAGGTTATAAAAGCGAACATTCTACCAATCAAGATTATTCAAAAGCGGACAAAGTAATTGGCAATTTTTCTGAAATTTCTTTTAAAAATTTAAATTCTTAGTCTATAAAATTAATAAGTCCAAATTCAACTTCAGCCTTTTTATTAGATTTTGACTTTAAAGCATTAACCCGCAATTCTGAAAGATTGGATTTTCCTTCAAAGTATAAAACATTATTATCGCCATTTTTCTTTAAATAACTTCTAATAATTGCATTGGTATGGTACGTTGACGGCTGCTGTTTTAAAAATGGTTCGTAATCTTCAATATTGCAAATTGCTTCTTCACTTCTATCAAAAAAACCGAAACCTTTATATTGCCCTTCAACAACCAAAGCAAAACCGATTTCATCAGTACTTCTACCTTTTCCCTGAATTACAAAACTTAGTTTATCTTCCTGTAAAGACTGTATAGCAGCTTTTACTTTTTGGTTATAATCTTCAACTTTTTCTGTGTTATCACAAATGCCTTCACAGTTTTTCAATTTATAATGCGAACATTTTTCTGAAGCACTTTGTAAAGTACAAAAACGTGGACATAATTTGTATACTTCACATATTTCTTCCAATTTTTCTGTGGCTTCTGCCCTATTATAAAAAGTACTAACAGAATCTGAAATAGCTTTTGTCTTTCCCAAAGCCAACTGAATAATTCCTCGCTGATTTACGTAACTAATAATTTGATAAGTAACCGCAGGAAATTTTTGAGCTCGGTTAAATTTTGGGTAATATTTTCTAATGTGTTCAGATTCTAACAATAAAGCAAGTAGTTCGCTTCCTGTACACTCAAAATCAATGTAATAAGTTTCTTGTCCGAGTAAATATTCTTTGGTTTTTTTATCGTAAAAATGACTTATAACTCGTTTTTTAATGTTGTTAGCCTTTCCAGCATATATTATTTGCTTTTTTTTGTTTTTAAAAAGATAGATTCCGGCAGTTTCAGGCAATTGCTGTATCTGTTCCGTTGCAATATGTGGTGGAAGCGTAGCTTGTTTGGACCTCGGATTTAAAAAACTTTGCATTGTACTAAAATCTGAATCCAACGCAAGAAGGCGTTTAAAAAGTATAACCGTTGCATCCACATCACCTTCTGCCCTATGTCTATTTACATGTGGAATATTTATAGAAGTGCACAATCTGCCCAAGCTGTACGAAAACATATTTGGCATTAATTTTCTCGCCAAGCGTACCGTACAAAGTTTTTTCCTATTGTAAAGTTGCCCCAGTAATTGAAATTCACCACGAATTACGTTATAATCAAAACCAACATTGTGTGCTACAAAAATAGCGTCTCTGGTAAAATCATCTATTTTTTCGGCTACTTCAGAAAACAAGGGTGCATCAGCAACCATTTCGTTATCAATGCCTGTAAGCGTTGTAATATGATATGGAATAAGCCTTTCAGGGTTTATAAGCGTTGTATATTTATCAATTACTTCGCCATTCTGCAGAAGAGCAATACAAATTTCAGTAATGCGATTGCCAGCAATACCGCCTCCAGTGGTTTCGACATCAATTACGGCAAAGGTTTTTGACTGCATTTTTTAAACTTAGAGGACAAATGTAATAAATTTCAACCGTAGTATTGGAATATTTCCGGTTAAAATGGAAATATTCCAATTTTTATAAATTATATTTTTATGCAGTATCGTCAATAGATGTTAACTTGTATTAAAACAATTGATTATAATCGTTAAAGACCGTTAAGTAATAAGCACAAAATTAAAAGATACCGTAATTTTATATTTATGGAAAAAGTATTAGTAGCAGGTGCCACAGGCACTACCGGAAATAAAATAGTCAATCTATTAAAAGATTCAAAAGAATATAATCCTATTGCAATGGTCAGGAATGAAGATCAAAAAAAGCAATTTGAAAAAGATGGAATCGAAACTGTAATGGGAGATTTAACTCAAGATGTTTCACATACTACAAAAGGTATTAAAAAAGTAATTTTTGCTGCAGGATCTGGAGGTAAAGACGTAGTAAATGTTGACGAAAAAGGCGCAATTAAATTAATTGAAGCAGCTAAAAAAGAACGGGTAGAAAAGTTTGTAATGCTAAGCTCGATGGGCGCAGATAATCCTCAAGGTGAATTAAAAGATTACTTACAAGCAAAACAAAATGCCGATCAATACTTAGATATTAGTGGATTAACATTCACAATTGTAAGACCAGGTCAATTAACAAATGATGAAGGTTTAGGAAAAATAAAGTTACAGCATAAAATGAGTGAAATGGGCAAAATTCCGCGATGGGACGTTGCACGGACGTTGGTAAAAAGTTTAGATAACAATGTTGCAAAAAATCAATCATTCGAAATTTTGACAGGTGAAACGCAAATTGAAGAAGCCGTATATGCTTTTGAAATTTTGCCTAGATAAATCTTATTTGTCTTAGAAAAAAAGCCAAGTTTAAATTCTTGGCTATTTTTTTGTTTTCAACATTTGCATTTACCTTTATAAAAAAATGAACTTCATTAAACTTTTTTAATAGATTGAAAAAAAGAATAAAAGCGTTAGCCTATATAGGTTTTGTTTCCAAAGGTATAATTTACTTAGTAATAGGTATTTTATCGCTTTTAGCAGCTTTGCGAATGGGCGGCGAAAGTTCCGGCACCAATCAAGCGTTTATCTTTTTAGAAAAACAACCTTTTGGACAAGCACTTTTAATTCTCTTAGGTTTAGGCCTATTATGCTATTCGTTTTGGATGTTTATCCAAACTTTTAATGATCCCGAAGAAATTGGAAATGACAAAAAAGCTAAACTTCGAAGATTTGGACTTTTTACAACAGGCCTAATTTACACCTTTATAGCTGTATTGGCCTTCTATCATGTTTTTACATATACATCCAGCGGAGATTCTGGTTCGCCATACTTAGACATGATAAATCCTGCCACACTATCTGTTATTTTTATTATTATTGGAATAATTCTGGCTATTCAGGCCATTGTTTTAATAATTGGCGTTTTTAAAGGTGGTTTGTTAGATCAGTTCAATCTTGAAGGCACTAAATACGGTAGTTTTATGCGTTTGGTTGGAAAGTTCGGTTTTTATTCACGTGCGTTTATTGTTGCCGTTATTGCTTATATTTTTATACGGGCTGGTAAATATTCCGGCAATCACCAATTGAAAGGCATTCAAGATGCTTTCGCTTTTTTAGAGCAATCATCTTTTGGAAGAATAGTAATGGCATTTACAGCAATCGGTTTTATAGCTTATGGGGCATTTTATGTTTTGCTGACTAAATATCGAAGTTTTGAAGTTGAGTAATTTTGACACAACTATTTTAGAAACAAAAATCCGCTCACATCAAGAAAGATAAGAGCGGATTTTTTTTATATATTTTTACTATTAAGCATCTCTGCGAACAACAATTGCACTTGGCTTTAATTGAATGATTTTTAAAGCATGTAATAGCTGCATAATTTTATAAGTAACATCCAGCTCGTGCCAACGCACACCACCAAAGTTAGCTCTACTAGCGTGTTTATGGTGATTGTTATGATAGCCTTCACCCATCATCAAAAAATCGAAAGGCAATAAGTTTTTTGAAGTATCCTTCGATTTAAAATTTACATATCCATAAATATGTGCATACCAGTTTATAATAACGCCGTGTATAGGTGCCATAAATAAAGCTACAGGGAAAAATAACCACTGCCACCAAGCTGTAACAAAGAAAAAGAAAAACGCAAAATACAACACTGCCCACATTATTCTTGAAAAGTAAGAGCTGGCAAAATTGTCAAAGCTTTTCCATTGCGGAACATTTTTGGTAAATTTTTCATCAACTACAACACGTTGGCGATTTATATCTGCATATATATTTTTAGTACGCCACATCATAGAAAAAACGCTGGCATCATATGTTGGTGAGTGCGGATCTTCTTCCGTATCTGCAAATGCGTGGTGCATTCTGTGCATTACACCATAACCGTAAGCACTTAAATAATTTGAACCCTGAAAAAACCACGTTAATATAAACGTTATCCTTTCGGTTAATTTGGACATTGTAAAAGATTGGTGTGCAGCATATCGGTGCAGAAAGAAAGTCTGGAAAAAGAGACCTCCATACCAAAGTACGATAATGAATATGAGAATTGTCATCAGCTATTTTTTTTTTACAAAAATACCTGCAAAATGCACGCCAAACAATGAACCTAAATCAAGTAATGCGTTTACGTATACGGCTTAAAGCTTGTGGAGTAACCCCAATATAGGAGCTTACGTATTTAAGAGGTATAACATTAATTAATTCTCTTCTCTCTTTAAAAAGTTTTAAGTAACGTTCTTCCGCCGTTTCATTTAATAAGGATTGTTCGCGTTTGGATTTTAAAAGAAAAAGACGCTCGGCGGTTAGTCTACCTATCAAATTCCCGAATTGCGTGTTTGCATAAACCTCCTGAAGGTCAGGGTAAGATATGCTGTACATTCTTGTTTCGGATAGTGTTTCCAATTCATACAGGGACGGTTTTCTTGTTAAGAATGAGTCGTATGCGCTTATAAACTGATTTTTAAAACTAAATCCAAAAGTAACTTCCTTTTCTACAAATTCCTTGGGAAGATATAATCTAACTACGCCATATTCAATAAAAGAAATATGGTTTGAAACTTCACCCAGTTTCAAGAAAACGGTTTTCTTTTCAAAGGTTCTTTGTACTAATCTTGATGAAAAATATTCCCAATCCGTATCAGATATTTTTGAAATAGCTTCAATATGTTTTCGGATAAATTCCATTAATTAGTAACTTAATTTAAAGATTTGGGTTAGAAAATTACAAGATTTAAAAGTTAATTACACCTAAAATATGAATTATAAATAAGAAAATTCGACTTCTTAAAAGTTTAATTTTTTCTGAAAACAACTATATCTTGATATTCTAATTTTGAACTATCCCGAATTTCATCTTTCCAAAAACCGTCAATTATTTCAAAATCTGTAAAATTTGAAGTTGCCAACATATCATTTAATTTACTT
>JBBSOK010000123.1:0-7784 GCA_038259825.1 Flavobacteriales bacterium | reverse complement strand
CTGAAATTAAAAAAACTATTTTTAATTATTCTTCTTTCATAATTTGCTCCTTTACGGTTTTTCGTAAATTGTGAGTTTCAATTAAAATTACATTTATACCTCAATTAAATTCCAAATACTTACGGTTATTTACATTTAGGTGGATTCTGTAATGCATTAAAACTAAATATGAACGAAATAATCTGCCCCAATTGCAAAAAAGCCTTTAAAGTTGATGAAGCTGGATTTGCTGATATACTAAAGCAAGTTCGCGACCATGAATTTGAACACGAGTTGAAAAACCGCCTGAATCTTGCTGAGAAAGAAAAGGAAAGTGCTGTAAAGCTCGCAGAAGCCAACATAAAAAATGCGCTACAAGATCAACTTGCAAAAAAGGATCAAGAGCTAACGGTTTTAAAAGCGAAAAGTGATAGCGATCTTGCCGAGAAATTAGCAAATAAAGAAACAGAAATTGCTGCGTTAAAATCCCAAAGTGAACGCTATTTGGCGGAGCAATTGGCTAAAAAAGAATCCGAGATTTCCGATATGAAATCCAAAATCCAAAATGCGGAGATTGATAAAAAGCTTACCGTTGGAGAGGCTATTCGATCAATAGAAAAAGAAAGGGACACCCTTGCCAGCAATTTAAAAATAAAGGAAACCGAAACCCAATTGCTAGAAAAGTCAATTCGGGAACAGTTTACAAATCAGCTTAGTGTAAAGGATGAACTCATTAAATTAAAAGATGAAGATATTGCGCGTTTAAAGGATTATAAGCAAAAGCTTTCCACAAAAATGATTGGTGAAACCCTAGAACAACATTGTGAAGCCGAATTTAATAAATTGCGCGCAACCGCTTTCCAAAATGCTTATTTTGAAAAGGATAACGATGCACGTGGCGGTAACAAAGGCGATTTTATTTATAGGGAAACAGATGAAGCTGGCAATGAAATCATTTCCATTATGTTTGAAATGAAAAATGAGAACGATGAAACCGCGACCAAGAAGAGGAATGAAGATTTTTTTGCCAAGCTGGATAAAGACCGCATAGAAAAGAAATGTGAATATGCAGTACTTGTTTCTTTACTTGAAGCCGAAAACGAATTCTATAATACAGGAATTGTTGATGTAGGCTACAAATACAAGAAAATGTACGTGGTGCGGCCCCAATTTTTTATTCCCATTATTACTCTACTTCGCAATGCGGCAATGAACAGCATGCAATATAAAACAGAACTTAATTTAATAAAGAATCAAAATGTGGACATTACCAATTTTGAGGAAAAAATAAACACATTTAAGGAAGGGTTTGCACGCAATTATGATTTAGCCAGCAGGCAATTCAAAACAGCAATTGAAGAAATAGACAAAACTATGGATCATCTTCAAAAAACAAAAGACAATCTTTTGGCATCTGTAAACAACCTACGCCTTGCCAATAATAAAGCGGAAGATTTAACTATTAAAAAATTAACAAGAGGAAATCCAACAATGACTGAGAAGTTTGATGGGCTCTCAGGGAATGGGGAGTAATCCAATCAATTAGGTGCTTTCTAACTAAGTAATATCTTTCAAAATATTGAAAGATGTTACAATTTAAAAAATTTATTTTAAGCATTGCGCAGATTATTTTCAAGTTTGTGGCAGCATAATTCTTCTGCAATCATAATAAAATACAACTTAATATTTGCTAGCTGAACATTTTGAATCTTCCAAAACCTATTTCTAGACCTTGAGGGATTCCTAGAAGCAACAATCGGAAAATATAACCAATGTTTTAAATTTCTGCCCATTAAAATAATAGTGCAAAGCCAAGTTTAATCTGTTCAAATACTGTAGACTATCGGCACCTTCTGGGTTTTCGGGACATAAATCGTTTTGGACAAACATTTCAAAAACATTAAGGATGAAAATCTTCTTATCCCCTGGTCCAATAGTATGTGTTTCGTAATTCAAAATTCTATTAGAAAAATCTATCTTCTATATACAAGTTGATAGTTTTAATCTTTGTTTAACAATAAATATGAAAGATTAAACAAAAGAATAGAATACTTTTACAGTACAAAATTTAAATGATAGATAAATAACTATACTCAGCTTAAATGAACAAGATTGCAATTGTAAGATGCGAGCACTTTAACGCAGCACATAGATTACACAATAAAAATTGGAGCGACGAAAAAAACAAACAGATTTTTGGAAAATGCAACAACCCTAACTATCACGGCCATAACTATGAATTGGAAGTAAAAGTTATTGGGGAGTGCGATCCAGAGACTGGTTACGTTGTGGACACAAAGATTTTATCAGATTTGATAAAGGAAAAAATCCTAGATAGGTTTGACCACAAAAACCTTAATCTAGACACAACTGAATTTAAAGATCTAAACCCTACTGCCGAGAATATTGCAGTTACTATTTATAATTTATTAAAACCAGCGTTAGAATCAAAACTAGAACTAAAGATCAAACTTTATGAAACACCAAGAAACTATGTTGAATACCCTCACTAAAGAAAATAGACTTAACGGATTCTCAGACGAAGAAATTGGCGATGACCATATTTATTCAGGTCTTGAAACACCTATGAAAGCCGATGCTTTTGAAATGTCTGATGATGAAAAGAAATATAAGATATCTGGTCTGTTTGCAGAAATAATGGATGTTATGGGCTTGGATCTTACGGACGACTCTTTAAAAGGCACTCCTAATCGAGTTGCCAAAATGTATATAGATGAAATTTTTTCAGGCTTAAACCCAGCTAATAAGCCAAAGGTTGCGTTGTTCGATAATAAATATCGATACAACCAAATGCTAGTTGAAAAAGAGATAACATTTTATTCTAACTGTGAGCATCATTTCGTTCCAATTATAGGAAAGGCTCATATTGCTTATATATCTTCTGGAAAAGTAATTGGACTTTCAAAACTGAATAGAATTGTTCAATATTACGCTAAAAGACCACAAGTACAGGAGCGATTAACCAATCAGATAGCTGCTGAGCTTACTCAAATTTTAGATACTCAAGATGTTGCAGTAATTATAGATGCAAAGCACCTATGTGTGTCTTCTCGTGGAATAAAAGATGATACTTCGGCAACTGTAACTTCCTTTTATGGCGGAGTATTTAATACACCAGAAAAAATTGCTGAATTACAGAATTATTTAAAATAACTATGAACACACCTGATAAAGCTAAAACACCAATTACAATTGCTGCGGAAACAAAAAAACATTCTATTTATGATATATCCATAAATGGGCTGGATGGTAATCCTATTTCGCTTGAAGCTTTTGTAGGGAAGAAAATACTTTTTGTAAATGTTGCTTCGGAATGTGGATTTACAAGTCAATATAAAGAGCTGCAGGCTTTGAGTGATGCCTATACAGATAAACTGGTTGTAATTGGTTGTCCGTGTAATCAATTTGGAAAACAAGAACCTGGAAATGCTTCGCAAATTCAGGAGTTTTGTGAATTAAATTTTGGTGTAACATTTTTACTTACCGAGAAAATAGCAGTAAAAGGAACCAATGAACACCCATTATACCAATGGCTTACATCAAAGGAGCTTAACCGAAAGAAAAGCTCTAGTGTTAAATGGAATTTTCAAAAATATTTGGTGGACGATAAAGGCAATCTGATTGATTATTATTTTTCAATCACTAAACCAATGAGTTCAAAAATTACGAAGCACTTATAGTATTCTAGTAATTATACGCCTCTAATATAAATTGACCACTTTTAAAGTGGTCAACTTGTTTATGGAAGTTACTATTAGTTAAATCATATTTCATTCAAATAATTTTGGAATTCCAATTTTAATTAATTGATAGATTTTCATCAACTTATAAATCTTAATAGTACAGATTCTATTTGGTTTTTTCAGCCTCTTGCAGATTTTTATTCAAAAACTACTATATTTAGAAAAAAGTCTGAATAATAAAACCAAACCATGAAACAATTCATTTTAAAACCACTACTGCTTCTTTGTACGCTTACTTTACTTATCTCTTGTAAAACAGAAAAAACGACTGATACCTTTTCAGAAGAAGAAATTACGGCAGAATCTAAAAAAGTAAATGACTATTTCCAAAAGTCTTTTGATGCCCGAGTAGCGCTATCTCCTGAATTTCAAACTAGATTGGGAATTAAAACGGACTACGGCAAACTGGATGATAATTCGCCTGCGGCTGCAGAAAGGGAGTTGCAAATGGACAAAGAACAACTTGCTTGGCTAACAGATTCAGTTAATGTTGATGCGCTTTCAAAAGATGCTTTACTGAGCTATAAACTTTTCAGACAAAAATTAGAAAACAGCATAGACGATTATAAATACAGATTATATAATTGCCCTGTAAACCAAATGCACGGCGCCCAGTCTGGGATGCCTGCATTTTTAATTAATATGCACCGCATTGATAGTGTTGCAGATGCTGAGGCATATATTTCTAGGTTGAATGGTTTTGAAAAATACTTCGCACAAGTAGTAGAGAATTTAAAGGAACGTGAAGCAATTGATATTGCTCCACCAAAATTTGTTTACGACAAAGTGGTTCAAGATTCAGAAAATATATTGGTTGGGCAACCCTTCGATACTTCTACAAAAGAAAGTACACTATTGGAAGATTTTATGAAGAAAGTCAACCAATTGGAGATTGATGAAGCAACAAAATCCAAACTAAAAGAACAGGCGAATCAAGCCTTGTTGACTTCGGTAAAACCAGCTTACGAAGGGCTTATTGCTTTCATAAAAGAACAAAAAGAAAGAGCAAGTACAGATGATGGCGCTTGGAAATTTCAAGATGGCGAAGCATTTTATAACAACGCACTAAAAAGAACCACGACTACAGATCTAACTGCAAACGAAATTCACGAAATAGGCTTGGCAGAAGTAGCTAGAATTCACAGCGAAATGGATGCTATTCGCCAAAAAGTAGGATTTAAAGATAGCTTACAAGACTTTTTTGAGTTTATGCGAACAGACAAAAAGTTTTATTATTCGCAGGATCAAAAAGGAAAAGATGCCTATTTAGCCGAAGCTGTTCGAATAATAGACAGCATGGAAACTAGATTGGACGAAATTTTTATTACCAAGCCTAAGGCCAAACTTATGGTGAAAGCAGTGGAATCTTTTAGAGAGAAATCTGCAGGAAAAGCATTTTACAATCGCCCGGCGGCAGATGGTTCACGCCCCGGAATTTATTACGCAAATTTATACGATATGGAATCTATGCCTACTTACCAAATGGAAGCATTGGCGTATCACGAAGGCACTCCCGGCCACCATATGCAATTGGCAATTCAACAGGAATTGGAAGAAGTGCCAATGTTTAGAAAGTTCGGCGGTTACACAGCCTATTCAGAAGGTTGGGGATTGTATTCTGAATTTATTCCTAAGGAAATGGGCTTTTATGCAGATCCGTATTCAGATTTTGGACGTCTTGCTATGGAACTTTGGAGAGCGTGTAGATTGGTAGTAGATACAGGTATTCACTCCAAAAAATGGACTCGTGAGGAAGGAATTAAATATTACACAGACAATACTCCAAATGCCGAAATGGACGCAGTAAAAATGGTTGAAAGACACATCGTAATGCCTGGCCAAGCAACAGCCTATAAAATAGGAATGATGAAAATATTGGAATTACGCCAAAAAGCAAAGGATGCTATAGGCGATAATTTTGACATTCGCGAGTATCACGAAGTAGTTCTTTCTCACGGCGCAATTCCGCTAAATGTTTTAGAAGATTTTGTGGATGAATATATTGCTTCTAAAAGTTAGGGCGATTGAATAAAACATTGATTTAAATTATAATAATATGAAAAAACACATTCTTTTAATTTCGTTTATACTTACTTATTTCTTTGTAAGTAATTTTACTGTAAACGCACAAGACAATATACTCCAAGAGCTTGAAGAAATTGCCATTATAGATCAAAAAGTAATGATGCCAATGCGCGATGGTATCCGTTTGGCAACAGATATATATCGCCCAAAGACTGATAAAAAAGTGCCTATCATTTTTTCACGTACACCCTATAATTTTAATTCGTGGGTAGATGGGGAACAAAAAACAAATACAGCAAAAAGTGCTTTGGAAGCTGTAAAAAGAGGATATGCCTATGTAGTTCAAAATGAACGTGGACGCTATTTTTCAGAAGGAGAATGGGATATTTTAGGAGTGCCATTAACTGATGGTTACGATGCATTTTCTTGGATGAAAGATCAAGTTTGGTCTAATGGCAAAATAGGAACGCTGGGTTGTTCTTCCACTGCCGAATGGCAAATGGCTGTTGGAGCTTTGGACCACCCTTCACACGCTGCAATGGTGCCTCAAGGCTTTGGTGCTGGTGTTGGTAGGATTGGCAAAATTAACGAACAAGGAAATTGGTACCGTGGCGGGGTTGAACAAATGCTATTCATTTCTTGGTTGTATGGTGTAGAGCACGATAA
This sequence comes from Flavobacteriales bacterium, assembly GCA_038259825.1. Taxonomy (GTDB): domain Bacteria; phylum Bacteroidota; class Bacteroidia; order Flavobacteriales; family Flavobacteriaceae; genus JBBSOK01. The sequence goes on along the minus strand of JBBSOK010000123.1, from coordinate 1,350 downwards.
GTTTAAACCACGCATTCCAGCTGGCGCTACGCAAGAAGATTTGATTAGAATTTCAAGATTTTACGACCTGGCACCCGAAAACCCGCCAATAGATATGGCTGAAGCACTTAGCCATTTACCTATTCAAGATATTCTGAAAAACATAAATGGTAAAAATGAAATTTTTGATAAAATGATTCGCCGTAAACCGAATGATGAAGCTTGGTTTAATGGCGGAATTTATCATGATGATATGGAAATTGCCGTTCCAAGTTTTTGGTTTGCTTCTTGGTATGATGTGTCCATAACTCCAAATTTGGCGTTGTTTAATCACGTTCGGAATAATTCAAAAGATGCAAATATTAGAGATAATCAATATTTAGTTATTGCACCGACCTTGCATTGTGCTTATACGCGAGCAACTGAAAATACCGTTGTTGGCGAACGTAGCGTTGGTGATGCAAGACTCAATTACGAAGAACAAATTTTTGCTTGGTTTGATTTGTGGCTGAAAGATGAACAAAACGATTTTAAAGAGAAAACACCCAGAGTTCAATATTATACAATGGGAAGCAACAAGTGGCAAGCTTCAGAAACTTGGCCTCCAGCAAAAGCGAAATTAACAACTTATTATTTAAACAGTAATGGCAATGCAAACAGCCTTTCCGGAGATGGAAAATTAACCACATCAAAACCAAAATCTGATAATCCAGATAGCTTCACCTACGACCCAATGAAACCAGTTCCGTCTTATGGAGGAAATGTGTGTTGTACCGGAAATGCAATAAAAGGAGGTGCTTTTGATCAACAGCAAATGGAAACCAGAAATGATATCTTGGTTTACACTACAGATGTTTTAGAAGACGGCGTAGAAATTTCAGGTTTTATTGAATCTACATTATATGTTTCTTCAGATGCAAAAGACACCGACTTTACCATCAAACTTATAGATGTGTATCCTGATGGCACAGCATATAATTTAGATGAAACCATACAACGAGTTCGGTATCGTGAAGGTTATGACAAAGAAGTGTTTATGGAGAAAGATCAAGTTTATAAAGTTGATTTAACTGCTATGTCAACCAGTAATTATTTCAAGAAAGGGCATCGTATTCGTGTTGAAATATCGAGTAGTAATTTCCCTCGTTTTGCACGTAACTTAAATACCGGAGGCAATAATTATGATGAAAAGGAAGGTGTAATTGCAAATAACAAAGTGCATCATTCTTCAAAATATACATCACAAATAAAGCTTCCAATGATTTTCGATTAAATAAATATTTGAAACAACTGTAACGGCACGAGCGAGACGCTCGTGCTAGCTTTAAAAACATAACATTTTTAATCTAGGAGAACACGCTGGGTTTCTCT
>JBBSOK010000122.1:0-8092 GCA_038259825.1 Flavobacteriales bacterium | reverse complement strand
TGGCGCATTGTAATTCTATCTTCAATATTTTTTCCAGCTCGGTAACTAGCACTTTCACTAACCCAAGCTGAAGTTGCCATTTCTGCCAACTTTAATTTAATTGCACCAAAACTTGAAATAGGCGTATTAAATTGAATACGCTCATTTGCATATTTTACGGCAAAACCAATGACACGACGTTGCGCATCTAAACTGGCAGCCGCTAATTTTATTCGGCCAACATTCAAAGCATTCATTGCTATTTTGAAACCTTCGCCTCTACCAGCAAGCATGTTTTCAACCGGAACTTTGGTTTCATTAAAGAAAACCTGACGGGTAGAAGAGGAGTGAATTCCCAATTTATGCTCTTCTTCACCCATCGAAATTCCATTACTTGACACATTTTCAACTATAAAACCTGTTATGTTTTTGTCGTCTTCAATTCTTGCAAATACAATGAATGTATTGCAAAATCCAGCATTTGAAATCCACATTTTCTGTCCGCTGATTAGGTAATTTTTACCATCATCACTTAACACTGCTTTTGTTTTTCCACTATTGGCATCACTACCTGCGCCCGGTTCTGTAAGGGCATACGCACCGAACCATTCACCTGTTGCCAATTTAGGAATGTATTTTTGAATTTGCTCTTCTGTTCCATAAAGTGTGATTGGCATTGTTCCAATACCTGTATGTGCTCCAAAAGCTGTAGCAATGCTACCTGTAACACCGCTTATGTAATCACAAACAAGCATTGTGGTTACAAAGCCCATCCCAAGACCCCCATAAGCTTCTGGAACTGAAATTCCCAAAAGGCCCATTTCGCCTGCTTTCTGCATAATTTCCTTCGTCAGATCATAATTCTTCTTTTCGAATTCAGGTTTTAGTGGCAGAATTTCTTTGTCAACAAATTCCTTTACAGAATCGCGCATCATTTTTTGCTCTTCCGAAAAATCTTCTGGTGTAAATATATCTTCTGCTTTTGTTTCTTTTACTAAAAATTGTCCTCCGCGAAGGATTTGTTTTTCTGCTGTTGCTTCCATATTTTAGATGTTAGATTTTAGACGTGAGATATTAGATGCTCACGGTTAAATCAAATATTTAAATTGTTATAATTATTTTAGTCTCTTGTCTGATATCTCCTGTCTCAAATCTAATTAAGAAATTCATAAATCCCTGCTGCGCCTTGGCCTGTGCCTACGCACATTGTTACCATTCCGTATTTGCCTTGCATTTTCCTTTTGCGCATTTCATCAAATAATTGAACGGATAATTTTGCACCAGTACAACCTAAAGGATGCCCAAGTGCAATAGCGCCACCATTTACATTTACGATGTCTTTGTCTAATCCTAATTCACGAACAACAGCAAGTGACTGCGAAGCAAATGCTTCATTTAACTCAATCAATTCAATTTCTTCTTGTTTTAATCCTGCTTGTTTTAATGCCTTTGGAATTGCTTTTACGGGACCAATTCCCATAATTCGAGGCTCAACGCCCATTGCGGCGAAATTTACCATTCTTGCAATTGGTTCAAGATTTAATTCTTTTACCATTTCTTCGCTCATTACAAGTACAAAAGCTGCACCGTCACTCATTTGTGAGGAATTACCAGCAGTTACACTTCCACCTTCTGCAAAAACGGGGCGAAGGTTGGATAACGCTTCAATTGAAGTTCCTTTTCTCGGTCCTTCATCTTTATTTACTGTGTATGTCTTAGTTTCTTTCTTACCTTCATCATTTACGAAGGTTTCATTAATTTCAATTGGTACAATTTGCTCTTGAAATCTATCTTCAGCTTGTGCTTTAAGGGCTTTTTCGTGACTATTGAAAGCAAATTCATCTTGGTCTTCACGAGAAACGTTGAATTGATTTGCAACAGCTTCTGCCGTTAATCCCATTCCCCAATAATAATCTTCGTGTCCGTTTTTTGCCAAGTTATAATCTGGAGTTGGTTTGTAACCACCCATTGGTATAAAACTCATGCTTTCAGCGCCACCAGCAATAATGCAGTCTGCCATACCACTTTGAATTTTTGCCGTTGCAATTGCAATCGTTTCAACACCAGATGCGCAATATCGGTTTACTGTAACTCCAGGAACGGATTCAATTTTTAGACCCATTAATGAAATTAATCGAGCCATATTTAAACCTTGCTCAGCTTCAGGCATTGCATTACCGACTATCACGTCATCAATTCGTTCTTTATCCAATGTCGGTAATTTATCCAACATATATTGAATTGTTTCAGCGGCAAGTTCATCAGGACGCTTAAATCTAAAAACACCTCTTGGTGCTTTACCTACTGCGGTGCGATAAGCGCTTATTATATATGCAGTTTTTTGATTCATAATTATATTTTTTATAATTTTTGAATGTCACATTATTGGTGCATTCAATTTATTTTTACTTCTTGATTTACGATACTATTTTTTGCTTTGGAAGCTATAATTGCTTGTAAATTAATTTCTTAGCGGTTTTCCTTTTTGCAACATATGTTGCAATCTTTCCAATGTTTTTCTTTCTCCTGCTAAACTTAAAAAGGCTTCTCTTTCTAGATCTAGCAAATATTGCTCGCTAACAAGTGTTGGAGCGCTTAAATCGCCACCAGCCATTACGTAAGCAAGTTTATTTGCTATTTTCTTATCGTGTTCGCTAATATATTTTCCAGCTACCATTTGGTCTGTTCCAACCAAAAACATTCCCAATGCTTGTTTTCCCAATACTTTGATATCGGTACGTTGTATTGGTTTTGTATAACCTTGGTCTGCCATAAAACGTGCAGCTTCTTTTGCTGCTGCCAATTGGCTTTTTTGATTTACAACTACAATGTCTTTTCCTTTTTGAAGTATTCCGGTATCAAATGCTTCATAGGCTGAAGTTGATACTTTTGCCATCCCAATTGCTAAGAAATATTCCTGAAGTCTATTTAATTCAACATCATCTTTTCCGAACCCATCTTGTGCGCGAACAGTCATTTCTTTACTTCCGCCACCACCAGGAATTACGCCGACGCCAAATTCAACTAAACCAATATATGTTTCTGCAGCTGCTACGACTTTATCTGCGTGCAGTGCAAATTCGCACCCGCCGCCCAAAGACATTGAGTGAGGTGCAACAACAACTGGGATTGAAGAGTAGCGAAGTCTCATACTCGTATCCTGAAAATATTTTACAGCTGCGTTAAGCTCATCAAACTCCTGCTCTACCGCCATCATAAAAATCATTCCAATATTTGCGCCAACTGAAAAGTTTTTACCTTGGTTTCCAATTACCAATCCATCATAGCTAGTTTCTGCTAAATCAATTGCTTTGTTAACGCCGGCCAAAACATCGCCACCTATGCTGTTCATTTTGCTAATGAATTCTACATTTAAAATACCATCACCCAAATCTTCAACAACAACACCGCTGTTTTTCCAAACTTCTTTGCTTTTACGAATATTATCTAAAATGATAAAGGCATCTTGTCCAGGGATTTTTTTGTATGCCTTATCTGGAATACTATAATAAAAAGTATTACCCTCACGCACTTCGTAAAAACTTTCTATACCACTTTCCAACATTTCATTTACCCAAGTAGCAGGTTCTTTACCCAAATCTTTTATAAGTTCTACTCCTCTTTTTACGCCAACTGCATCCCAAATTTGATATGGACCGTGTTCCCAACCAAATCCGGCACGCATAGCGTCATCAATTTTATAAAGTTCGTCTGTAATTTCAGGAATTCTCTTTGAAACATATGCGAACATAGAACCAAAATTTTTACGATAAAATTCGCCTGCTTTATCTTTTCCTTTTAAAAGAATCGGAAATCTATCGGCAACATTATCTACGGTTTTGGTTAATTCTAATGTTGCAAATGATGCTTTTTTACTTTTTCTGTATTCTAATGAATCTAAATCTAAGGAGAGAATTTCACTATTACCATCATCACCTGTTACCTTTTTGTAGAAGCCTTGTCCACTTTTACTTCCAAGCCATTTATTTTCCATCATATTATTGATGAAATTTGGTAGTTGAAAAATATCGTGCTCTTCGTCTTCCGGAACATTTTCGTAAATACCATTGGCAACGTGCACCAAGGTATCTAGGCCAACAACATCAACCGTTCTGAACGTTGCAGATTTTGGACGACCAATTACAGGACCCGTAAGTTTGTCAACTTCTTCAACCGTTAAGCCCATTTCTTTTACTTGGTGAAAGAGACTTTGAATACCAAAGATACCAACGCGATTACCAATAAAAGCAGGTGTATCTTTTGCTACAACTGAAGTTTTTCCAAGGAATTTTTCACCATAACCATTCAAAAAGTCAAGAACTTCTGTTGATGTTTTTGGTCCCGGAATAATTTCGAATAAATTTAAATATCGCGGTGGATTAAAAAAGTGCGTACCGCAGAAGTGTGTTTGAAAATCTTCACTTCGGCCTTCGCTCATAAATTTAATTGGAATCCCAGATGTATTTGAAGTGATTAAAGTTCCCGGTGTTCTGTGTTTTTCAAGATTATCGAAAACTTGTTTCTTTATGTCAAGTCTTTCAACAACAACTTCAATAATCCAATCTACGTCTTTTACTTTAGCAATATCATCTTTAAGATTTCCCGTAGAAATTCTGTTCGCAAAATCTTTATGATAGAGTGGAGCAGGCTTACTTTTTATGGCTTTTGCCAATTCATCATTTACTAATCTATTGCGAACCACCTTATCCTCGAGCGTTAAACCTTTAGCTTTTTCAGCGTCATTAAGTTCGCGTGGAACAATATCAAGTAACAAAACCTGAACGCCAATATTGGCAAAATGACAAGCAATACCACTTCCCATAATTCCTGAACCTATTACGGCTACTTTATTAATTCTTCTTTTTGACATATTTCTTACGTTATAAGTTAAGAGTTTTAAGTGTAGAATTGAGTTTTAAACCTCCTTCTTACACCTCTGAACTCCGAACTGATTTTCTATATATATTTTTTGAACCTATAAGATCTAAAATTGTGTTGGCTACATTTTTAAAGGTTTTTAAATCTTCTTCTGGAATATTTTCTTTTACTGCTTCATCAAAACCAATTACTACACTTTTTGAAAATTCTCGCATTTCCTTGCCAAATTCAGTTAAGTGTATTATCACGCCTCGTCCATCTTTTGGGTTTGGTTTACGTTCAATTAAACCTTTTTCTTCCATTAACTTTAAGGTGCGAGAAAGGCTTGTGGATTCCATTCCCATTTTTGGGCCAAGGCTTGTACTCGAAGTTCCTTCCTCTGGATCTATACTGATTAGAGCAAATCCAGTTGCCATTGTACTTCCTTTTTTGCTGGCTTCTTCGTTATACATTTTGGTTACACTCATCCAAGTGGAACGTAACACATAATCAATGGTTTTTTCTTTCATTTAACTAATTGTAAATCAAAGATACAAAAATATGTTATGCGTGCATAGTAAATTTTCTTAAAATTACTAAACGCAATTATATTATTTAGAAGAGATTTATAATAAAAAAATCTGTGTTTTACGGAAGTTTGAATGGGATGAAAGGATAGCTATTTTTAAGATATCTCGTAAAGATTGGATGTAAGTGTAAAGTTAATAAGCTCGCCAACTGTATTTAGTTCTAGTTTTTTCTTGATGTTTTTCTTATGTTTTTCTACCGTATGCGAAGAGATATTTAAATAAGCACCCATTTCCTTGCTCGTTTTTCCTGATGCAAGTACAACCAAAACTTCCTTTTCGCGTTTTGTGAGTTCTTCAATTTTTTCAGAATTTGCGCTATTTTCTGCAATACTTTCTTCCTTTTTCTTAAAATTGAGAATTGCTAACTCGATAGTTACATTTAATTGTGTTTCTTTAAAAGGTTTCAACAAATAGGCAAATGGCATAGTTTGCTTTGCACGCATTAAAATATCTGGGGAATCATAAGCAGTAAGGTAAACCACTGGAACATTCTTAATTTTTTGAAACATAGTGATTAAATCTATTCCGTCTTTTTCTTCATTTAAATTTACGTCACAAACAATAATATCAATATTATTATCATTAAAGGTTTGCTCTGCTTCGGCGAAGTTGCGCGCCCAAAAAACGGTAACATTATTTTTTTTCTGAAGTACAATTTTTACATCTTTTGCGATTATAAACTCATCTTCAACCAGTAAAATTTGATACATTATTTCTTGGGGATTAATTAACTATTAAATTGGTTAACAAGGAATTTCAAAATGATTAGCAACTCCGTTTTTTGTAGTGGTTTTTATATTTCCTTTCAATTGTTGAACCATTTCATTTATAAGCTCAAGACCTAATGAATCTTCTCTTGTAGAATTTGTTTCATATCCTTTGCCATTATCTTCAATTTCAAATAAAAGAATGTTTTCTTTTTTCAAACATCTAATTCTTAGCTGATTACTTTCTTTGTACTCATCAAATGCATATTTAAAAGTGTTTGTAACAAGTTCATTAAGTATCAAACCTAACAAAGTAATATTGATATTACAAATACAATTGGGTTGAAGCTCAAACTTTGTTTCAAATTTAATGGATCTATCATCCGATAATGTTTCAATCATTCTTTCAACAAAATCTCTAAAAAATTGATCAACATGAACTTCATTTGCCTGCGAATTGAGTTGCGATTGAATGTACGAAATAGTCAATATCCTATTTTTCGCAATTTTGATAATTTCTTTCGTTTTTTCATCTTTTACTGAATTTGCCTGAATATTTAATAAACTTGAAATAATTTGAAGATTATTTTTTACACGATGGCTTAACTCCTTCATTAAAAATTCAATATTTTTTTTCTGTTCAAGAGTAGTTTCGTTAGATAATTTCAGAGCTTTATTGCGTAATTCTAAGTCCTTTGTTTGTTCTGCAACCAATAAGGCTAGCTTACGTTTATCACTTTTTAGTTTTTGTGTTTGAAATTGGTATACTAAAAATCCCAAAAGTAATACTGAGCCAAAAAAGGCAATTTTAAATAGTGTTGTTTTATACCAAGGCGGAATTATAATTAAGGTCAATGTTTTGGCATTTTCATTCCAGATTCCTGCATCATTGGTCGCTTTAATTTTTAGCGTGTATGTTCCAGGATTAAGGTTTGTGTATGTAACGCTTCGTTTCGTTGTTGGCGGACTCCATTTTTCGTCAAAATTTTCAAGAATATATGTGTATGAGCACTTTTGCGGATTTAAATAGTTAAGAGCAGAAAAGTTAAATGTAAGTACATTTTCTGCACTTTTAAATTTGAGCGTATCTTGAAAGATTTCGTTTCGGTTAACGGGTTGGTTAAAAAGCTCAACAGACTCTATATAAACATCTGGCAAAAATGGATTATCCACAATATCCTTCGGTTTAAATATATTGTAGCCATTTATCCCACCAAAATAAAAATTGCCATCATTGGCTTTGTAGCTTGACTTCCCATTAAATTCATTGTCCTGCAGGCCGTCATCTTTCGTATAATTTTTAAATGTATTTTTTTCTGTATTAAATACTACGAGTCCGTAATTGGTGCTCATCCAAACATTGTTTTTTGTATCAATCAAAACGCCGTAAACAAAATCATTTGTAAATCCTTTCTGCTTGTAAAACAAACTGGTTTGGTCAGTTTTTAAATCTAATTTCGTAAGTCCGTTGCTGGTGCCAATCCAAAGGTTGCCAATTTTATCTTCATTAATAGCAAAAACCCTATTGTTGGTAAGCTTGTTTTTTTCTTCTGAATTTTCAAAATAATGTTTTGCTTTTCCTTCCGATATAATTTTGAAAAGACCTTCATCCGCGCCGAGCCAAAGATTATTTTGACCGTCACGAAAATGCGTGCGAACGCGGTCAAGCTTTTTTTCATTAATTAAAATAGGAGTGAAGGTTTCATTTTCAATATCAAATTCTGAAATACCGCCAGACCAAGTACAAAGCCAAAGTTTGTTCTTGGACATTGGTATAATTTCCAGCACTTCATTATCTGGCAAACTGTTTTTTTCTGGAGAGTTTAAAAACTGTCTAAAACTATCCGTTTTTGGATCATACTTTAGTAAACCATCAAAAATAGTACCTACCCAAAGTGTGCCGTTTTGGTCCTCGGCAAAAGTATATGTAATACCACCTTTGCCTTTTTCAAAAACATT
>JBBSOK010000121.1:0-8119 GCA_038259825.1 Flavobacteriales bacterium | reverse complement strand
GTTAACGTTTTTACGGCTTGAAAGGCATAAATATCAATAAGAATATATATAATTATAGGAATAATCCAACGAAGCATAATGTGTTCAATAAAGTGCCCTTGCAAGGTACACCCATTAAAAAAGTTGAAAATAAAATTTACTTTTTTTTAACGGTTTAACTATAGTTTAAATAAGTCTTATGTTTAATAGGTTTCTTCCTTATAAATTAATTTTTTGAATTTGGGTATTTTCAGCACGTTGATAGTTTTAAAAAAGTAACATCCTCAGTAAACCTGTTTCACATCATAGGCTACCAAGGCCATAACTATTCTAAATTTGCAATACCCTGTGTAATGTTCCAATTAAAGTCGGATATTATACTGGGAAAAAAGATGCGTCTGCTGTAATTTTTATTTTCAGCAATAAATATAATTATGCATATTTTATAGATTCTATAGGATTTAATAATCATATTGATTCTTTTAATAGCTTACTACTCAGACATCATAATTTTCGGGATAATTAAAAATAGAACTCATACAGTAAAGATTTTATTAGCGCGGTTTTCAATTTATATATATTAATGTAGTATCTTCAAGCCTACTAACCAAGCAACTAACAAACCACTTGAAGATTTCCCCTGCAATACTAATTGGCTTTTTTTGCTCTATTGGGATTTCTCAAAATATCCAAAAACCGAACATTGTTGCCATAGATTCTGTTATAAAATCTGTTCAAAATATTGAATCACCTGACAAACAAGTAGAACTTTTAAGTCAATTTACCAGCAAAATCAGATATAGCGAAGGAAGTTTACGACTCATAAAAAAATCTGAAGCCATTTCAAAAAAAGCAAATAAGCCGAAATTACTAGCAACTACATATTATTACTATGGTAATTATTACTACTATAATTCAAAATTAGACTCTTCATTATACTACATCCAAAAATCTAAAGAGCTTATAAATGATGACGAATTACCTTTTTTGCGGTCGTCACTGCTAAGCACCGAAGGCGGCGTTTATGCTATAAAAGGCGATATGCCTCAAGCTTTGGCGCTTACACTTAAATCGAAGGAGTTAATTGAAAAAGTTGACCCTAAAAAATTAAACGAATACGAAACAACTCGCTATAAAATGCAGCAGTTGGCGCTAGACAATAGCATTGCCAACTTTTATAACCAAATGGAAGAGTATGAAAAGGCGGAAAAATACTATGATAAAGGCTATAAAACTGCTCTTAAAGATGAATCTTTTATTGCCGCTGGTGTTTTTATAACAAATAAGGGAGATCTTTATTTAAATACTGAAAAGTACGACCTGGCGCTAAAAGCTTTTATTGAAGGAAAACAACTTAAAGAAAAAGGGCAAGCTCCAGAAGTTTTGCTTGTAAATTCGGACCTCAACATTGGTATTGCCTATGCCAATTTAGGTGATTTTGTAAGTGCTGCACCCTATTTGGATAATGCCATTTCCTTTTATGAAAATGCAAATATGGCTGGGCGTTTGGCAGAATCTTTGTTTTACAGAGGCGACCATTATTTAAAACAGAAAAACTATACACTTGCCATTGCAGATTGTAAAAAAGCGAAGGAAATGAATGCCAAAACGCAGGATATTCAAGTATATTCCAAAGCCTGCAATTGTCTTTATAATGCCTACAAGGAAATCGGGAATTATACCGAATCACTCGCAAATTATGAACTCTATGTAGATGCGAGGGAAACAATATTCAATGATAAAAACATAAAAAAGCAGACCGAGCAAGAAATGCAATTTGAATTCAATAAAACGGCAGCATTGAAAAATGCCGAAATTGCAGCTAGTGAAAAAGAAAGCAGATTGTATTCAATACTTTCGGTAATTGGCTTTTTGTTTGCGGCTTTTTTGGGCTTTTTCTTCTACAAAAACCGCAAGAAAAATTTAATTCTTGCCAAACAAAAAACATTACTGGAAGCTACCATAGATGAAAAGAATGTGCTTTTGAAGGAAACGCACCATCGTGTAAAAAACAGCTTTCAAATAGTATCTTCCCTACTTTATCTTCAATCGGAAAATATGGAAGATAAAGAGGCACAGATTGCTTTACGGGAAGCGCAAAATAGGGTTCGCTCCATGGTTTTAATTCATCAAAGGTTGTACAACAAAGATCAATTGGTAGGTATTGACAGCAAAGAATATCTTGAAGCGTTAACAAAGGATATTTTTGAAACCCATCAATTCAAAAAAGAAAAATTACCATATAAATTGAATGTTGAATCACATATTTTAAGCATTGAAACCCTTACTCCAATTGGTTTAATTTTGAATGAATTGATTGTAAATGTGTTGAAGCACGCTTATTCCGAAATAAAACCCGAAAGCATATTGGCAATAGAATTTCAAAAGGAAAACGATGCTTTACTATTGAAAGTTCGGGATAACGGAAACGGTATTAAAGGTGAAGTAAAAGACACATCTTTTGGTATAAAACTTATGAATGCGCTGTCCAAAAAATTAAAGGCAATCTTGCATTATGCCGCAGCAGCACCTAACGGAACAGAAGTTATATTGAATATCAAAAAGTTTGAAATACTTTAACAACTAAAAAAATCAATTTTGCGCCAATTAAAAATTTATATAGTAGAAGACGACCCAATAATCGCAATGACTATTGAAACCGCTTTGATAAAACAAGGTTACAGGTTTTGGGGCCACGCCGAGAGCTGCAATGAAGCGCTTGCGGAAATAAAAGCCAAAAGACCAGATTTAGTATTAGTGGATATTCAATTGGATGGCGATGAAGATGGAGTTGATCTTGCTTCGCAATTGGACAATTTAAAAATTCCATATTTATACCTTACCTCCCAAACAGATCCTCATACAATTGAACGCGTTAAAGAAACAAAGCCGCTAGGTTACATTGTAAAACCATTCACAGAAAACGGTCTTCGTAGTAATATTGAAATAGCTTGGAGCAATCACGAAAATATTGAAGAAGAATATGTTACTTTTTCATCAAATTGCGAGCACCATAAAATTAAACAGTCGCAGGTTTTATACTTGAAAGCCTTTGATAATTATTGTTACGTTGTAACTTCAGATAAAGAATATTTAGTTCCAAAAACATTGAAGTTTTTAGCTGAATCGCTCAATTCAGAAAAATTTTACAAACCTCACAGATCTTATTTTGTGAATCTTCTTAAAGTTGAAGCCTTGCGAACAGACACATTACTTATAAATAATATTGAAGTGCCCGTTAGCAATTCAAAAAAAAGTGAATTAAAACAGCTGCTTTTTTCAAAATAAACTTGCTTCACTAAAAAAAACACCCCATTCACTAAATTATCCTGAAAGTTAAGATTTTGTTAATTAGTTTAGACCTGTCTTAATCCCCGAGACTTATTAACCAAAACACAAAATCGTGAACAACGCAATACTTTATATAGCAGCAGGGGCAATTTTTGACACATTCGGAGATTTATTTATGAAGAATTGGGTGGCAAGCAATAGCAAAATGTACTTTGTTTTCGGAATGTTGTTTTATGTAGTTGGCTTAAGCTTTTTAGCCTTTAGTTTTACGTTTAAAAATATAGTTGTAGCCTCCGTTTTATTTTTAATTTTTAATGTGGTTTTACTTTCATTGGTAAATTGGCTTTTTTATAGCGAACCACTATCTACCAAAGAAATTGGCGGATTGTGTTTGGGGCTTATGGCGGTTGTATTATTCGAGTTTAAATAAAAAGATTTTAGACGGTAGACGGTAGACGGTAGATGGTAGATGGTAGACGGTAGACGGTAGACGGTAGACGGTAGAAAAAATAAATTATAATTTGAAAGATTTCAAATTTTTAAAATAATAGTAAAGAACAGTTTTGGTTAACCTAAACTGTTTAAAAAAAGAAAGCCGCAATGCGGTGCGGCTTTCTTTGAATATTTTCTAATACTAAAAGGGAAGTTAGTTAAATACGGTTTTCAATCTAACCAATTTGATTTATTGATTTAGTATTAGCTAAAAAGTCGCTCTTGGGGAGGAGCGACTTTTGTTTTTAATTACGGTTAAAATTAGCTTTAAAATTTGACTTTTCTAGCAACATAATATCCATCAAACAAGTCTTTTTCCTTTATTAAAAAAATATTATCCATTTGCTTAATTATTTCTGATAAGTTTTTAGTTTCATAAACAGACCTCATTTCATAAAAATTCAATTTATTAATAATACTATCTTTTTGAACTAAAATGGGAGGATCGAAATTATAATTAAATGGTAACGATCTAAAACCATCTCCACCGCTACTCATAGTAACTTTATTAATTAGTCTGCCTTTTTCCAAAGAAAGGGTTGCTTACTTTTGAGGTATTGACAATTTAAATATATAGTTTCTAAAATGAAGAGAATTTTGCACTAAAGTCTTGGTGGGCGTATTAGTTGTTTTACCTCTAAAACTCTAAATTCATATCCAAAAAATTCTTTATGCGCTGGAAGTATGATGAAAAGTTTTACATCCAAGTTGATTATCTTTTCAAGTAGTGAATAATCTTCATCACTTCCAGAATATGAAAATGTTCTATATTTTTTAAAAAAATCTTTATCTGCAGAAAAAGTGCTTAAAGGCAACCTAAAATCATTTTTTAAAATTCTTTTATACATGTTCATTTTTTCTAATGCAAGCGAATCGGCCATTTCAATTGAAAGCATATTTACACCACTATTGTAAAACTCAAAGTTCTTTTTCGCTGTTTCAAAATCGATATTATAATTAACTAGTTCAATACCGTAAGGTGTTTTATGCATTCCTAATGGTCTTTTAATAGCTATTAAACTATCTCTATATTTATTTTGTATGTTTTGTTTTAATCGAAATTTATCAGTAGTAAACAAGAACATAGTATTATGCATCGTATAGCTTTGCGGTAATGTATCCCCAAAATAGTTTCTTTTGTTTATTAGAACTTTATTAGATATCAATTCAGGGTTAAAAGAAATAAAAATGGAATCATTTGCCTTAAATGTTTCTTGATTTTGAGCTAATAAATTTAAATTCAAAAACAAAAACACAACTTTAAAGATATTTAAATATTTCATAATAATTAGCAAATTTTATTACCTAACGACAAAAAAAGACCTTTTAATAAAACTAAATTTGGTGTCGTTGGTATACCATTTTCAATATTTATTGGATAATTATTTTGATTACACCAAGTTGCAAAGCCATTTGTTTTAGTTAATCCATTCCAACTCCATATTTCTGATATAACTTGCTTCCAATTTGCCCCATAAGACTGTAAAAGTGAATTTTTCAATATTGGTGATTCAGACTCCCAATTATATTCATTTTTCAAAAAATCTTCTAAAGATTGTCTGTAATCTTCAATTTCAAAAACATTAGAATTAAATAGCTCGTGTGTCCATTGACCATTATTCACTTGAGCTTGATCCATTGCACAAATAACAGCAACAAATCTATCTTCTATAGAAAGTGCATTTAAATTAGGAATATCGGGACCGCATGTAAATGTTAAGCCTGGAAGCCCAGATGCATCAAAATTAATAAGACCTGCTGCCTCCAAATCACTCCACATATAGGCATGTATCATTTCATGACTAAGCGTTAGGTATTTCATTAAATTAGAGCCGTTTGTTTCTATACCATTACCCACCGTAATAACATAATTTTGGGCATTAGCATTACTGCCTCGAGTAATTCCCCAATCTCCTACAGGAACATTGCCAACTTTTAAATTTAAAATTTTACCAGTAGTTCCATTAAAGTTGCTAAACATTTTTGCGTAGATATTATTTGGGTTGGTTTTCATTTTGTTATGGATGCATTCAATTTTTGTTTCATTAAATGTTGCATCTTCAATTACAACTTCCTCAAAATCTATTTCAACACAATTTATTGCTTGCCCGTCATTATTTAACACATAGGAATTAATGAGCAAATTTACCATTTCAGTTGCAGCATCTTTATTTCCAGGATTTGAAGCCCAATTGTTTATAAAGGAACTCTCAATAAAGTCTTCACAAATATAAGGTTCAAAATAAACAGAATACTCTTCAACACAATCTTCACTGTCTGTTTCGCCTTGATTTGTAAAACCATTGCAAACTTCTAAAACTATGGTATTTGTTGTGCCTGTACCTGTGCCGCTTCCGCCACCAGTTGTAGTTCCGCCGCAAGTTGTAGTTGTTGACCTTATTGTCCACCAACCACCGCAAGTAGTATTGCCGTATTGTCCTGGCGCTGGATGACCATTCGGGCATTCCCAACTAGAATAGGTAAATAAACAAGTAGCTGCTCGATTACCGTCTTCTAAATGTATACCATTAGCCAAATCTACAAGTGTAAATAGTTGGTTATCTATACTTTTAACATCACCATCAAAAGGTTGGGATTTATCAAACAACCATCCAATTTCTGGGTAATATTGAAATATTTTTGAGGTAACCTCTCCCGAGTTTATATCTTGTATAAAAACTAAATTATAAAAAGTATTAGCTTTTTCTTCAGGATTGTTATTGATAATTTTTAAAGTATAATACCGCATATTACCATCCTCAATCATATGTATAGTTTCGGTATCTATATAAGCATCTACAAATTCAACATCGCCACCCCTAGCTTGCAAAGGTGCAATGTTTTTGTCAAGATGTTCAAGGTTAGCGTTAAATGCAGAACTATTGCCAATGTTCCTAGATAATGTCTCAAAGGTTATAAAACCTTGTGGCCCTTCATGGCTGTGGTCTTCTGCCGTAATATCTCTATCAATAATTTCGTCATTATGACAACTGACAACTGACAAAATTAAAATAATAAAGTAAAAAAATGTTAATTTTTTAAAGATAAAGTTGCGTAAAAGTAAATTTTTTGAAGTCATATTTTTGTTTTTAGTTTATGGCAATATAAAAATATTGAAATGATTTCAGCAAATAATTTTAATATAAAATTAACTATATTTTAAGTAGATATGCTTTTCATCTGAAATAGAAGTATTTAGTCTAAACTTTTAGAGTAATAATAAAGTAAAAAGTCGCTCTTGGGGAGGAGCGACTTTTGTATTATTTAGAATTTAGCTACTTTAATTTACCGCAAATATAACTTCGCCGCTTGTTTCCTGTTCTTTATATTTTTGAACAAGCTCTAAAGCATCTGGTATTACATCGCTACAACAAACAATTAAGCAACCTTTTTTGGCATTTTTAATTGCGTGTGCAATCGCTTCTCTTTCGGAAGGTATAATAGTTGTTTTCATATTTGGATCCTTCATTTTTATTCCAGCATTCAACATATTAATCAATTCTTCTTCAGATTTTCCGCGAAGGTTTTTGTCTTGACGTATAATAATTTCGTCGAACATTTCAGCAGCTATACTACCTAATTCATTTGTGTCTTCTTCTCTTCTATCGCCAACTCCAGCAATAATTCCAATTTTTACGGTTGCTTCAAGATTATCAATAAATTTCTGTAAAGCACGCATTCCTGCAGGATTGTGGGCATAATCCAATAAGATACTGAAATTTTCAAATTGAAAAAGATTTAATCTACCAGGCGTTTGTGAAGCTGAAGGTATAAAAGTTTCCAAAGCAACTTTCATATCTTCAATGCCAATTCCGCGAACATTTGCCGCAATTATTGCCGGCAAGATATTTTGAATCATAAAAGTCGCTTTTCCACCAAATGTTAATGGGATATTTTCAGCCTTCATTATTCGCATTTTCCACGTTCCACGGCAAAGGGTAACATAACCGTTTTCATAAACAGCTGTTATTCCACCAAGTTTCTGCAATGCTTTAATTCTAGGATTTTCTTCATCCATCGAAAATAATGCAAGGTTGCAATTTATCGTTCTTCGCATTTCATAAACCAAATCATCATCCGCATTTAAAATTGCGTAGCCTTCCGGCAATACGGTTTCTGGAATTACACCTTTCACTTTTGCAAGTTGTTCTACCGTATGAATTCCCTTTAAACCTAAATGATCTGACGCTACATTGGTAACAATTGCAACATCACACTTTTTAAAACCAAGACCCGCACGTAATAAACCACCTCTTGCACATTCTAAAACAGCGAAGTTTACGGTTGGATCTTTTAAAACAAATTCTGCACTTGAAGGCCCTGTACAATCGCCCTTCATTAACAATCTATTTTGAAT
>JBBSOK010000120.1:0-8130 GCA_038259825.1 Flavobacteriales bacterium | reverse complement strand
TTACAAGTAATACGAAACTTAGAATGCCCTACTCTTACTATTCCTGAAGACTACACATATACAAATGTGAAAAGTGTTCTGTTCTCTACACAAAGGTGCGAGGATTTTTCATTTAGAGGTATTCAAATATTTAAAGAAATGCTGAATATGCACCAATGTGAATTGAATGTTTTAGAATTGGATGAGGATGACCTTGCATTGTTTAGAAAAGAAGATAATGAATGTATAAAAGAACTTTTTCCAGAACATCCTTACACATATTATTGTCTCAACACAATTCCTGGTTTGGTTGCAGTAAATACTGCAACGCAGCTTTTAAAAGTAGATCTTCACGCTGCTTTTATTGAAAAAGAAACTTTTTTAGAGCGATTATTATTTGGTTCACAATCTTCGCAATTAGCATATGGTACATATATTCCATTATTATTTATGCACCGGTAAAATTCAGAAAGCTAATTTTAGGATTTTCCTGTTTACTATTCATACATTTAAAAGTGGTTAAGAAATTAGCGTGTCAATATATTCTATATTTTAAAAATGGTGATTTAATTAGAAAATTATCAAATTACTCTTTCAATACTAAAAGGTTATTTTCCTCTAAAGTTTTAAATAAAATATTGACGTATGTATTTAAATTCTGATTTACTTTATTAGCATCTACAACTTCAATTTCCCCTCTCCAAAGAAGTTCGCGCTCTTTGCCAGGACAAATACAAAACAGTGATGTTTCAGTAGTATAAACTTGGTATCGCTCCTGCTGCTCTTTAAAATAAAGATGTTGATTTCCAAGATAATAATCTTCAAAAGTTTGATAGTTCTTAGCAAAGTTTACGTAGGCATCTACAACTGCGGCGCGACTTTCTTTACCCGTTATCTTCGTAAATAAAATAGCATCAAACCCTGCTTCAAGCAAACTGTTTTCAATATCGTTAAGTTGTTTTAAGGATTGTTGGTTATCTGTAAAAGATTTCTCAAAAAAATCAATACTTTTTACGGCTATTACATCTTCTTTTTCTAAAGATTCCATCATCTTTTTTTCAAAAGTGCGTCGTAATTCCTTGTCTGCGGAAATACCAACAATGAGCACTTTATTTGCCTGAAAATTTACTGTATCAGGATTTTTATATTGTTGGATTAGTTTTGTTGAGCCGCATCCTGCCAAAAATAAAGACAGAAACAATAGGTAAGACAAAAGTATAGGATTTTTCATAATTATTATTTTTTCATTTCAAACTAAGATTTTCTACAGTAGCTTTTTCTGTTTACTTTTTTTTTCATTATTACCGCTAACATTTGATGAATGGTACGTTTTGCTTTTTACTATTGCATCAAATACCATTTTAACATTCATATATAAATTTGATATAATCAAGTTTATAAAGCATCATTCAAAGTGATTTTTTATAAGGTTGAACAATAATTAATTAGGTGTCAATACTTAAAATAATAGAGTAAATCTAACCCATATTCTAGTGTTTAAAAATGACATTTGTCATTTACTGTTTATAAAAACCACTTTAAATTTGATTATCAAAACTTACATAAAGTTAAAATGGAAAAACATCTTTATAATGTGGAATGTATGGAGACATTATCCTAAAGGTTTATCGTTCTCTCCAGAATTGAAAGAAGGGAATAGCACTTCTGCAAATAATTTAGAAGTTGCAACACCGCCAGAATTTAATAAAGGATAACCAAATATTTGGTCTCCCGAAAATTTGTTCACAGCATCAGATTGAAGTTGCCTTATGACTACTTTTTTTATCTTCAGCTGAAAACTAAAAATTAAAATTTTCAGTTTTCAATTGTAAATCGACTGGCGTTTTAGAGAAAGTAGATGGTAAATATCTAATGGCTGAAATTATATTAAAACCAACTATTGTAATCATAAATGAAAAAGATATAGATCGCGCAAAAATTATTGTACAGAAATCTGAAGCTGCATGTTTAATTTCTAATTCCATAAAATCTAAAATTACATTGGAAATAGAAATAGTGGTGCAGAAATAATCACACTACAAACCGCAAGAAAATGCAGCCTAATAAATTTCATTTAGAAAAAAGTGAATCTCAATTTCTACAAGGACCACGATCTAGGTTTAAGGAATTTATCTTCACATTAAAGGTGCAGTACAATTTTATAAAAGCCTTTAGAAAAATGCATTTTATTGGGCCTTGTGTTACCATTTTTGGTTCTGCAAGATTCACTCCAGATTCCAAACATTATCAAAATGCTGAAAAAATTGGAGCGGCATTATCTAAATTGGGTTTTACGATAATGACAGGCGGAGGTCCTGGCATTATGGAAGCTGCAAATAAGGGAGCATTTGAAGCTGGAGGTAATTCGGTTGGCGTAAATATAATTCTACCTTTCGAGCAAAAACCAAATCCATATCTTCATAAATGGATTGATATTCCATATTTCTTTGTTCGTAAATTCTTACTGATAAAATACTCCTACGCTTTTGTGGTAATGCCAGGCGGAATGGGCACTTTGGACGAACTTTTTGAGGCTATAACGCTCATACAAACAAAAATAATTGAAAATTTTCCTATTGTTATTTTTGATTCTGAATACCATAAGGAACTATACCAGCACTTACAATTAATGGCTAAAAATAAAAGTATAAGTCCTGAAGATATGAAACTTCTTTTTATTACCGATTCAGCTGAAGAAGTAGTCGAACACATAAAAGTGCACGCTATCAAAAAATTTGGACTAATTAAAGAAAGCTACAAACCAAAATGGTGGTACGGTGAAAATAGAAGAAGATATTAAACAGAGATTTCTGCAACTTCATACAACTTCGGAATAGTAATATTCCAACCATACGTATCTTTAATCTTAACCCGTAAAGCATCTAATGCAGTAGGCTCTCCGTGAATTAGATAGGTGGTTTCTGGCGTGTTTTTTATTTCACTTAACCAATCTATAATTCCTGACTGATCCGCGTGTGCCGATAAACTTTCAATATGTTCTATTTTAGCTTTAACTGGATAATACTTTCCGAAGAATTTAAGCTCGTGTGCTCCTTCTAAAAGTTGTCTTCCGCGAGTTCCTTCAGCTTGATAACCCACAATTAATACAGTTGTAGATGGTTCGTCTATAAGTTGTTTTAAGTATGTAAGTACGCGACCGCCTGTTATCATTCCACTACCAGCAATTACAATTTTTGGTCTTGGGTCGTCTATAGTTTCCCAAGTTTCTTTGTAAGATTTTATAATGTTCATCCTTTGTTTCATTGCACTGAATTCTGCTGGCGGTATTTTATGCCAATCCGGAAAGCGTTCAAAAACACCCAACGCATTATTGCCCATTGGACTATCTATAAAAATAGGAATGTTGGGAATGCGATTTTCATTAGATAATTTCCATAATAAAAACATTAACATTTGTAAACGCTCTACCGCAAAAGATGGTATTATTAGCGTGCCACTATTTTGGATTGTTTTATTAATTAATGCAACAAGTTTTTCTGAAACGCTTTCTTCTGGATGCAATCTATTTCCATAAGTACTTTCCACAAAGAGATAATCTGCCTTTTGTGGCTTATCTGGCGGAAATAAAAGCAAATCATTGGTTCTACCAATGTCGCCTGAAAAAACAAAAGTTTTGCCAAAAATTTCAAGTTCTACAAATGTGGCTCCTATTATATGGCCATTATATTTAAAACGGAATACTATATTTTTAGATATTCTATGCCACTCGTCTTTGTTAAAAGATGTAAACATCTCAATTGCATTTTGTGCATCTTCCAAGGTATAGAATGGCACCGCAGGATGATGTTTGCTATAATTTTCTTCATTAGCACGCTTTGCATCTTCTTCGTTAATTTTTGCACTGTCTAACAAAATAATTTTAGCAATTTCTAAAGTGGGAGCTGTACCCATTATTTTGCCTTTAAATCCTTGTTTTACTAAACGAGGTAAATATCCAGTATGGTCTAAATGGCCGTGAGTTAAAATAACCACATCAATTTTTGAAACATCATACGGAAAGTCCTGCCAGTTTTGTTCCCGAAGTTCTTTTAACCCTTGAAACATTCCGCAGTCAATCAAGATATTTTGTTCTGGGGTTTCCAGTAAAAATTTAGATCCTGTCACAGTTCTTGAGGCTCCTAAAAAATGGATTTTAATTTTATTCATCTTAGTTTGGTTTACAAAGCATTGAAATTTCAGAAAGTATATTTGTTTTTCTTGTTTCAGAAATACCTAAATGATCTAAATAGAAAACATCATTTAACAGCTGTCGGCAAAGCACAACCTGTCTGCTTAACAAAAATTGTTTTTCTCTATTGGTAAGCAAGGTTGAAACCGTTATAGGATATAAGCCAAGCCGGTCTATACGGTCTTTTAAACCATTATCTTTTGGATGATCCCAGCTCAGCAGATAAAGTCCAGCACATTTACCATAAGTTAGCGCATCTGTAGTAAAGCGTGTATTGGTAACTACCCAACCTTCATTTGGGCATTTTGGAGTATTCTTATATTGCGCAACAATATCCTGATATCTTGAATGAATATACAGCGGAATTTTTACATTGCAAGTGGTGGATTTTTCGTTATGAAATTTACATTCGGCAACAATATGTTGTCCATTTTTTAAAGCAACTACATCTACTTCGTGTTGCACACATTTACCTTGCATAATCTTGCCGACTTCTACTTCATAGCCAGAATATTCCATTAAAGTGCCAATAAAATTTTCAAACGGAAATCCTGTAGGACCTAGTTCGTAAATTGCTTTCTTCAGTTTATATTTTGAAGCATATATAGATTTGTTTTTTTTCAGTATGCCGAATGCTCTATTATAAATTTCCTTTGTTGAAATACCTTGGTATAGTTCATCTCGAACCACGTTTATAATATTATCTACCGTTAGCTCATCTGCGCCAGTTTTAAAAAGACTGTTGCGTAATTTTGAAATAGAAAAATCAACTTTATCGCCTGATGACTTTACAATTTGAATATGCTCCTTTTCCATAATATGATTAATTGTGTAATTAGTGTAAAGCGAAAATTGTTTTTTTTTTCTTTAAAATCTAAGTCTTCTTCTGCTATTATTCAACATAAAAATATTGAATAAATAATGCTGTAGGTATAATAAGGATCAATCTTGAGCTGGCAATACCAAGAAAGGAATTAAAGTGTATTTTATAATATCCTTTACAGTAGCCTCTCGAAACAATTGCGCAATAATATTGTGCTTATAGTAAATCATAACCAATAAATCTATTTGTTCTTTGTTTAAATAAGAAGTAATAGCATCATACGTATCGGTTTCTCCTGAAAGCCAAATATTTTGTGGCTTCGTTTGTTTTAAGAGCTCAACTAGTTGATGTGAGTTCGCGTGTTGTGTTTCGTTCATTTTTTCCTCCTTATGAGAATGTATTATTTTAACATCTGCATTATTTGCGTCTGCTAAATAAAGTAAAGGTTGCAGCTCCTTATGAGAATAAGATCTCTTAAAACCAGTTGCAAAAGCTATTTTCTTTATAGATTTATACTCCATTTCCTGTGGAATTATTAGCAAAGCTGCATTTTTAATTTTATTTATCATTGCCAGCGTGTTACTTCCCACTAACATATCTAGAGCATCCGTTTTACCTTTGCTACCCATTACAACGTAATCAACTTTTTCTTTAACAATTAATTTATTAATAGCCCTCGATAAAGTTAGGGATGTTGCAATTGTTTCGTATGAGTGGGTGCTATTCTTGGTATCTAGAATTATTTGACGCATAACTTCATCGCACTTAGAGTCATATTCTTCATAAAGCGAATCCATAACCGCCTCTGTTTTACCAATATCTACTCTGCTAGTAAGTTTAGATACTTGGTTTTCAAAGGAATGCACTATTATAAATTTGCATTCTTCTTCAGCAAATAATTGTGTTGCATAATGTAATGCGTAGTATGCATTTTTCGAAAAATCTGTAGGTACAAGTATCGTTTTCATCTGTTTTAAATATTTACTAATTCTGATTATATAATCATGTTATTGTCTTTCTACTGAAGGAATCACTAAAAACGGTACATTGGTATGATACACTACTTGATTAATAACCGATTTAAATAACATATTTTCAAAAAAGTTATGCTTGTTATGAATCATTACAATCAAGTTTATTTTTGATTTTTTTTGAAACTCTGCAACAGCGCCCAAAACATCTGTTTTCTCGGCTATATGAAACAAGTGCGCATTATCTATAAAATAGGCATCTAAAAACGCTTTAATTTCTATTTGCGCTTTGCTTAATGGTGTACCATAATAGGCATTTAAAATATGTAGCCGAGATATATTATGGTCACAGAATTCACGAAGCATTGTTAAATACTTATTGGTTTTGTCTAGTTTATAATCAGTAGGAAATAGAATTTCTTTTGGAGCTTCATATTCAAAGTTTGCGGGTACTGCCAAGACAGGACATTTCATTTTTTTAATAGCAAACATTGTTTGGGTTCCTAGAAATATCTCTTTTGCGCCCGTAGCACCTTGAGTTCCCATAATTATCAAATCGATACCTTCTTCCTTAACAATATTTTTCATTTCGCCAATAAGCATATTAAATGAAGCTACAAACGTAAATTTATGATTGTTATTTGGAAAATCTTTTGAGATACGGTCTTCCAATCCATCAAGCCCTTTTTGTGCGATGTCTTTTGCAACATCAAGCATTGCTAAGGCTGAATAGCTATCCATCATACTACCAGCGCTAACCATAGGTGGTGAATAAGTGTGTAGAATATAAAATTCGCAACTATCATTTTTAAATAATTCTAGCGCATATCGGATAGCGTTGTATGCGTTTTTTGAAAAATCTGTAGGTAAAAGGATGCGTTTCATTTTCTTATTTTTTAAGGTTAACGATGTAGGTTTTGGAGAACTAGAAATGGTATCTTTATTTCCAATCCTATTTTTTCAATCGTAGAAGTATATAAAATATTCTCTAAGTAAGAATGCCGTTGATTAACCATTACCAACATATCAAAATCATGCTCTCTAAGTATTTTGTTTACACCTTCTGTGATATCTTTTCCCGTCGTTTGTAAAAAGGATGTTTTATTACCTTCAAAACAGCATTCTAAAAAAGCTCTGCTATCTTTTTGTCTGTTAGACAACCCCTTAAATTCTGAAATTAATAACACGTTAATGGCAGCACCAAAACTCGTTGCTAATGTGCTGAGCAATTTTAATTCTCTTCGTTTAAATGGAATCATATAATCTGTAGCAAAAAGAATATTTTTTGGTGGCGAATCGTGATAACCAACAGGAACGGCTAGTACAGGACAGTTTACATACTTAATTACTTGCAAGGTGTTACTCCCAAAAGTAACATTCTCTCTATTGGTTTTACCTTTAGTACCCATGATTACCAAATCTATATTATCACGCTCCACAACATCATTCGTTTCGTCTACCAAACTACCAAAGCGCGCTTCAAAGGCATAATTATGGCGTGGGTTGGGTGAGATATGCAGCATCTCGGCAACTTCTTTTTGTAGTTGTTTTTCTACACTTGTACGATACGCTTCTTTAAACTCTTCAAAATCTTCTCGTTCCATTTCTTGTGTATTTTCATACACTTCGTCTGCAAAAGCGTTTATTATTATAATATCACATCTATCATACTTTAATAATTCAACGCCATATTTTATGGCATTCATTGAAGTTTCAGAAAAATCGGTTGGGATTACTATTTTTTTCATCTTCGTTGCTTTAAGTTACTCAAAAATAAAGACTTACTCTTTCTTAAAAAATGACAATTGTCAGACATTATATCTATAAATTAATTGTTACTTAAATAAGAATCGTTGATAAAAATTAGAGTTTATACCAGTCGCTATAAAATACAATTAAGAAAAAGGACAGCTAATAAATTATATACAACAAGAAAAATTATGAGATTTAGTGCCCAATTAATTCTTCTTTAAAATATCTAAAAAGCAAATTGGCAATAGTATAATTAGTAACAAAGCCCGTATTCCTTTACAGTATTAATTACATCTAAAACTGTTTAAAATTGAATTTTCTATGCATTACTATTACTTTTTAAATACTACCATCTTTCATAGATATAGTTGAGAATATCATATAAACTTAGCTGACAATTATCATAGTTAGCTCTA
>JBBSOK010000119.1:0-8269 GCA_038259825.1 Flavobacteriales bacterium | reverse complement strand
GATCTAGGCAATGCACTTTCAACAGGACAATGGCTTAGTATTCCATTTGTTTTGATTGGACTTTACTTTATGGTAAAATCAGAAAACAAGATTGTTGAATAGTGGTTGATGGTTGATGGTTGATGGTTGATGGTTGATGGTTGATGGTTGATGGTTGATGGTTGATGGTTGATGGTTGAAATTTATATTTAATTTTGGAGATGAAAAAATTTAGTTCAATGAAGAAAATTATTTTAATGCTTTCCTTGGCAATTTTATCCGCTTATGGCTGCAAAGAAAAAGAAGGCGTGCAAAAATCTCTTACCAAAGAAGTAGCTTTCAAAAAAGAAGGTGAGCTTATTTTAAAAAAGCAAGAAACAGATTCTACCCTTGCAAAATTAGATATTGAAATTGCGGATGATGATTATCAAACCGAAACTGGATTAATGTATCGCCATAGTATGCCGAACAATCAAGGGATGCTTTTCATTTTTGATGAAGAAGGAAGTAGAGCTTTTTATATGAAAAATACAGAGTTTTCTTTAGAT
Organism: Flavobacteriales bacterium; assembly: GCA_038259825.1. Lineage (GTDB taxonomy): Bacteria > Bacteroidota > Bacteroidia > Flavobacteriales > Flavobacteriaceae > JBBSOK01. The sequence goes on along the minus strand of JBBSOK010000119.1, from coordinate 7,742 downwards.
ATTATTTTTATCAATTCAAAAAAGGAAGTAGTTAGTATTCAAAAAAATGCAAAACCTTTTGATCCTACTTCACTTCCAGCAGAAGGAAATTCTCAGTATGTTCTGGAGGTTAATGCGGGTCTTTCCGATACTTGGGGCTTGGAAAAAGGAGATTTGGTGAGTTGGTAGTTGGTAGTTGGTAGTTGGTAGTTGGTAAAAATATAATTAAAATAGATAATTTTTTTGTAAATCATTATTCAAAAAAAAACCATCACAAATTTCTCTGTGATGGTTTTTTCAATTTATAAAAGATTAATCTTAGGCCTTTTGAGGCTCTAAGCTTTCGTCAACTTTTTTCTTAACTGCAAAGTCTTCAACTCTTTTCTTTTTTACCGTATCGTACATTATTGGTGTTGCAATAAATAATGATGAATATGTACCCACAATGATACCTACAATAATTGCAAATAGTAATCCTCTAATAGATTCTGCACCAAAGAAGAACATACATAGCAACGTGATTAAAGTTGTGAATGAAGTATTCAACGTTCTTCCTAACGTGCTGCTTAATGCTTCGTTAATTGTACGATTCATTGGCCAGCCTAAGTTCTCGTTAAAGTATTCTCTAATCCTATCAAATACGATTACTGTATCGTTTAGCGAGTAACCAATCACGGTAAGGATTGCCGCAATAAATGCTTGATCTATTTCCATGCTAAATGGCATAAATTTATATGTAAGTGAGAATACACCTAATACAATCAACACATCATGGAATACGGCTGCTACTGCACCCAAACTAAATTGCCATCTTCTAAAACGTAATAAGATGTACAAGAATACTACTAATAGCGAGCCTAAAACTGCCCAAACCGAGTCTTTCTTAATATCATCTGCAATTGTTGGACTTACCTTGTAATATTCCATTCTACCAACATCTTTACCTTCATAATCGTTAATATATTGGTCAAAGGTTAAATCTGCTGGCATATCGCTTTTAACGGTTTCGTAAACCATTCTTTCAATTTCGTTATCTACATCCGTTCCAGTTTCATCAACCTTGTACTTAGTAGTTACTTTTAATTGATTATCACCACCATATGTTTTTGCTTCTGCAGAACCAAATGTTGTAATCAATTTGTCTTGTATTTCTTGAGAATTTACATCTTTCGCAAAACGCACAGTGTATGTTCTTCCACCCACAAAATCTACGCCTTGATTAAGTCCAATCGTGAATAGTGAACCTAAACTAACTGCAATCATTATTGCAGAAACGATGTATGCAGCCTTACGTTTCTTTAAGAATTCTACGTGAACGTCGGTAAACAAATTCTTTGTTACAGAAGTAGAGAAACGCAATGGCTTTCCGTTTTTACCATAACCATCAATAAATAACCTAGTGATGAAAATTGCAGTAAATAATGAAGTTGCTATACCTATTAATAAAGTAGTCGCAAAACCTTGAATAGGACCCGTTCCAAAAACCAATAAGATAATACCTGTTAATGCTGTTGTTATGTTTGCATCTAAAATTGAAGAAAGTGCATTATTAAAACCATCTTTAATTGAATCCTTTTGCGATTTACCCTTGGCGAGTTCTTCTTTAATACGCTCAAAAATAAGTACGTTAGCATCCACGGACATACCTACTGTAAGAACGATACCTGCAATACCAGGAAGCGTAAGAACCGCTCCAAGACCAGCAAGAACCCCAAATATAAATAAGATGTTTACCAATAAAGCTATATCTGCAAACAGACCAGCTTTTCCATAATAACCAATCATCCATAAAAATACTAGGCCTAACGCTAATAAGAATGAAAGTACACCACTGTTAATTGCTTCTGCTCCTAAAGTTGGTCCAACTACTTCACCTTGAATAATTTCTGCAGATGCAGGTAATTTACCAGCGCGTAATACGTTTGCTAAATCTTGTCCTTCCGTAATATCAAAATCACCGCTTATCTGGCTTCTACCACCAGAAATTGCTCCTGTTGTAACGCCAGGTGCCGAGTAAACAATATCATCAAGTACTATAGCAATTTGGCCTTCGCTTTTAAATGCGTTGCCAGTCATTTCTTCCCAAATTTTTGCACCGCGACCGTTCATTTGCATTCCAACAACAACTCTACCAACTTGGTCATATTCCTGTCTTGCATCTACAACCACACTTCCACCTAATTGTGGTGCGTTATCTCTATTACCTTTTAAAGCATATAGGGCTGTAACTTCTTCGCCATTTAAGGCCTCATTTGGAGATGATAAACCCCAAACAAATTTTGCAAAACGCATCTCGTTTGACAACAAGTTTCTTACTTGCGACATACGTAAATAACTATTTACTTGTGCTGTATCCTTTAAACGGAAACTAGCTAAAATTGGCCCACCTTGATAACCTGGTGAAACCATTTTCGATAAAATAGGGCTAGATTTATCATCCATTGCCAAGCTATCCTTTACCTCTTCGCCACCTAATAGTTTGCTTACGTCGCTTTGTTCAGTTTTGGTAGAATCTACAATGGTAGAATCCGAAACAACTTCAGTACTTTCAGCTCCCTGCGCCTTTTTAAGCTCGGCAACTTTTGCATCTGCCTGCTGTAAAAAGCCAGCCATATCATCAAACTTGTAAGTATCCCAAAATTCTAATTGAGCTGTACTTTGTAACAAGTTTTTTACACGGTCAACATCTTTTGCTCCTGGCAATTCAACTAAAATACGAGCCGATTGTCCCAAACGTTGGATGTTAGGTTGTGTAACTCCAAATTTATCGATACGCTTGCGCAAAACTTCAAATGCTGAAGTTATAGATTCGTCAATCTTGCGTTCAATAACCGGTTTTACTTGGTCATTAGTCATATTTACTTCAATATCATCTTCAAGATTTTTGTTGAAGAAAATATCTGGTGAGGCCAATCTATTATCGCCAGGAATTGCTTCAAAAGCTTTAAAGAAATCTTCAATAAAAGTATTTTGACTGTCCTTTTGTAATTCTGAAGTATTGGCTAAAGCCTGATTGAATGCAGGGTCTTTTGTATTATTGGCCAAACCTTTCAAAATATCTTTTACCGATACTTCCAAAATAACGTTTATACCACCTTTTAAATCGAGACCTTTATTAAGCTCTCTTTCTTTTGCCATCGTGTAATCTATTCCTAAAAATATATCCTGCGCAGCAACAGAATCAAGATATTGAGCTTCCGCCGCTTCTCTTAATGCTGGTTCGTTCTCTGAAAATTTACTTTGTGAAAATGCTTTCGCTTCATCTTCAACCTTGTTGGCGAAGTATGTAAACGAAAGTTGGTATAAACTTACCAGCCCAAATAGGACGGCAAATACCGTGATTAATCCTTTGTTTTGCATATTAGTATTTTTTTGGTCAGATTTTACCCATTATTTATAGGCGCGCAAATATATAATTTACTGTTCTATCTGACAATTAAGATTTTAATTGATTTTTTTTGAATTTTATATTCTTTTAGAATATAAAACCTTGGTGAAGGATGAAATAATTTGTTTCACCTTTACACATAAAACTATGGTAGGAAATGTTTGGAAATTCCTTTAAGACAGCGGTCCTGCTCTAACCTGAGGAATTTTGTAAGAAGAAGTACTACGTGGAAGCGCTATCTCACCATAATACTTTTGAAAATTAAAATGAATTACAGACGGAAAATTAAACGTATTTTCAGTCAGACTCAACGAAATAAAATTACTAAAATATTGATCCTTTGCCGCTTTTACCTCAACAGGTAATCCTTGAAGTCCAATGTCTGAAGAAAAATCGCTAGTAATCTTGGCTACTTCTAATTTATAATTCCTTTGATTTTTGTTAAAAGGAATTTCGGTTGAATCGTTATTTTTATTGAATGCAGTATTTTCAAATAGAAGTTGATGTTCTTTCTGAAAAAGATTTTTTATGATTGAAACATCAACATTACTATAATATGTAAATTTTAAAGTTCCATTTTTAATTTTGGAAACCTGAATATCGATCGCACCAACTGCTGATAGTTGATTAGTAATTTCTGAGATTGTATTTTCACTCTGTTCATCATTCAAATAACTAGCCTCAAACCGAACGACAATCTCTTGATTGGGAACAACAGACTGCTCCAAGCTCACACCAAAGAAAGCTAAGATTACTATAAATATTGGAATGTATATTTTCCAGTTCACGGTGGTAAATGTAACAAAACTTTAAGACTTTATAAACTTGTTTCAAAGTATGAAGTTTTTAATTACATTTATAATTTCCATTTCTAGATTTTACAAAAATTTTCAATGAATAAACTTCAAAAAAAATCCTGATAGCTTTAAAGCCATCAGGATTCTTCTAAAATATATTTGAAATTTTACAACTCCAACAAATCATTCGTTTTTCTAACGCCATCAGCGCTTTCTTTCATATGATTTTTCTCTGCATCGTTTAATTCAATTTCTACAATTTTTTCGATTCCATTTTTACCTAAAATTACAGGTGCACCAATGCAAATATCTTTTAAACCGTATTCGCCATTCAACATTACAGAGCAAGGGAACATTTTCTTTTGATCGCAAGCTATTGCTTGAACTAAGCTAGAAACTGCTGCACCTGGCGCGTACCAAGCGGATGTTCCTAATAATTTTGTTAATGTTGCTCCACCAACTTTGGTATCTTCCATTACTTGATTTAATCTATCTTCAGAAAGGAATTCAGAAACTGGCACACTATTTCTGGTTGCCATTCTTGTTAAGGGAACCATTCCCGTATCGCTGTGGCCACCGATTACCATCCCATCAACATCGCTTATTGGAGCTTCCAAGGCTTCCGCCAATCTGTATTTAAAACGTGCACTATCCAATGCGCCACCCATACCAAGTATACTTGTGCTTGGTAAACCTGAAGTTTTATGCGCTAAATATGCCATTGTATCCATTGGATTACTAACGACAATTAAAATAGTTTTTGGAGAATGCTTTACTAAATTTGAAGTAACATCTTTTACGATACCTGCGTTTATACCAATTAATTCCTCACGTGTCATTCCCGGTTTTCTTGGGATTCCGCTTGTAATTACACAAATATCGCTGTTTGCTGTTTTGGAATAATCGCCAGTTGTACCTACAATTCTTGTATCGAAACCGTTTAAAGAAGCGGTTTGCATTAAATCCATTGCTTTACCTTCGGCAAAACCTTCTTTAATATCTACTAATACTACTTCACTTGCAAAATTCTTTATGGCAATATACTCTGCACAACTTGCTCCTACGGCTCCTGCGCCTACAACTGTTACTTTCATTTTATTATTTATTTTTTGTTATTAATATTTATTTGATGTCTATCTTGTATAAAAGTATTACGTTAATATTATTACTTTTCTATACTATGACCAATCCTAACAAATTTACAATTATCAATTTAAAAATATGGTTAAGTCTGGCATAAAATAAAAAAAGCTCATTTTCAACTAAATGAAATGAGCTTTTTTTATTTTGTTATCTACGCATCGATATTAGCGTATACAGCATTTTTCTCTATAAATTCCCTTCTTGGAGGAACTTCATCTCCCATCAACATTGAAAATATTCTATCTGCTTCCGTTCCGTTATCTATAGTAACTTGGCGCAAGGTTCTAAATCCAGGATTCATTGTTGTATCCCAAAGTTGCTCTGCATTCATCTCTCCCAAACCTTTATAACGTTGGATTGTTGCACTACCACCAAATTGAACATTTAACTGGTCACGCATTTTATCACTCCACGCATATTCTTTCTTTGCACCCTTTTTAACTAAATATAATGGTGGGGTTGCAATGTAAACATATCCACCTTCTACAAGCTCCCTCATATATCTGAAGAAGAAGGTTAATATTAAGGTAGAAATATGACTACCATCCACATCCGCATCACACATAATTACTATTTTGTGATAACGCAGTTTTGTAAGGTTTAAGGCTTTACTATCTTCTTCCGTACCGATTGTTACACCTAACGCGGTGTAAATATTTCTAATTTCTTCGTTTTCGAAAACTTTATGGTGCATTGCTTTTTCAACATTAAGAATTTTTCCTCTTAATGGTAAAATAGCTTGAAAATTACGATCGCGTCCTTGTTTTGCCGTTCCACCTGCCGAATCTCCCTCGACAAGGAATACTTCACATTTTACTGGATCTTGTTCTGAACAATCACTTAATTTTCCAGGCAGACCACCACCGCTCATTACGGTTTTACGCTGCACCATTTCACGTGCTTTTTTTGCTGCATGACGCGCTTGGGCTGCTAAAATTACCTTTTGTACAATAGTTTTTGCATCATTTGGATTTTCTTCCAAATAATTTTCAAGCATTTCTGAAACAGCTTGACTTACTGCCGCAGTAACTTCTCTGTTTCCTAATTTGGTTTTTGTTTGTCCTTCAAACTGTGGTTCAGAAACTTTTACTGAAATAATTGCCGTAAGACCTTCACGGAAATCGTCCCCAGAAATATCGAATTTCAATTTATCCAACATTCCAGAAGCATCGGCATACTTCTTCAACGTACGCGTTAAACCTGCTCTAAAACCGGCAAGATGCGTACCACCTTCGTGTGTATTTATGTTGTTTACATAACTATGTAAGTTTTCGTTGTATGAATTATTGTAAATCATTGCAACCTCAACAGGCACATCACTATGCTCGCCTTCCATTGAAATAACGTTACTAATAATAGGCTCACGATTCATATCTAAAAAGCGAATGAATTCTTTTAAACCTTCTTCACTATGGAATTTTTCAGACAGATATTCGCCTTTGTCATCAGTTTCGCGCTGATCTTCAAAATAGATGGTAATCCCCTTATTCAAATATGAAAGCTCTCGCATTCTGCTTGCAAGAGTATCATAATTATATTCGATTGTTTGTTGAAATATTTGCTCATCTGGCTTAAAAGTTACAATTGTACCGCGAAAATCAGTTTCGCCGATTGACTTTACTGGATACATTGATTTACCACGCTCATACTCTTGTTCCCAAACTTTACCTTCGCGATGAACAGTAGCCCTCAAATGACCCGAAAGTGCATTAACAACAGAAACCCCAACTCCGTGAAGACCACCAGAAACCTTGTAACTATCCTTATCAAATTTACCACCGGCACCAATCTTGGTCATTACCACTTCAAGAGCAGAAATACCTTCTTTCTTGTGCATATCTACCGGTATACCACGACCATTATCCTTAACGGTAACACTATTATCATCGTTAATCGTAACATAAATGGTATCACAATGCCCTCCCATTGCTTCATCTATAGAGTTATCTACAACTTCATAAACTAAGTGGTGAAGACCTCTTGTGCCTACATCTCCAATATACATTGATGGCCGCATGCGTACATGCTCCATACCTTCTAAAGCCTGGATGCTATCTGCACCGTAACTACCTTTTTTCTGTTCGTCGCTCATATATAAATTTAGTTGTTTTCAAATAATTTCGTAACGAACAAATATAACCAAACAACCAATAAAATTAAGGGTTTAACGCATATGATGCTAGATAGTTATTAACAAATTACTGTGGAAAAATAGGATGTATTTAATACTAACTTTCAATCAAATTTTTTTGGCGTAGTTATTGTTAAATTTTATTTAACCTAAAACCTTTTAAATTTTGATTATCTATATTTAAAGACTAGTATTTAATACAATATCAAATCATGAAAATATTTTTTCCAATTGTAACATTAACTTTATTGCTGCTTTTTCCAAATCAAGAAATTTTAGCACAATCTTTCCCACAAATGGATTC